>NZ_JBHWJQ010000025.1:24935-117565 GCF_042731435.1 Streptomyces sp. NPDC059861
GGGGCCGGGGGCCTCCCCCGGCGGCCCTTGGGGGGGGGGCAACTACCGTGGGGGGGCCCGCCGAGATGCTCGGCGGCCCGCCCCCTCGTGACTACGTCACTCGCCGTTGGCCGACAGGACCGACACGTCCTCCAGCAGGTGCGCCAGCGCACCGTCACGCTTGGCGTTGGTGGAGTTCTCGGCGCACTGCTGCTGCGTGTGGTCCGACAGGATCGGGATGTCCTTGATCGGGATACCGACCAGGGCGCCGGCACCGACGGGCAGGTCGTTCACGGCGATGCAGGGCTTGTTGAAGGAGCCCTGGATCAGCGCCATCTGCGGGCTCATGTTCCCGTACGTGGACGAGTTGCCGAAGCTCTGCAGGGCACCGTTGCCGTTCGCGGCGGTCGGGCCGCTGTCGTCGCCGACCGCCATGGCGCCCGGGGCCGCGGCGGCCGAGGCACCCATGACGGAAGCGGCGATCGCGGCGGTGGCAACAACCTTCTTGATCACTGGCCAGTCCTTTCTTAGGAAACCCCGTCCACCGGAGCGTTCTGGTCAACTGCACGCGCACTGCGCGGTTTCTCCCGATCACCCTGTCGGCCGATACCCCAGCCCTTTGTGTGTTCGTCGTCACCGGTGATTATCAGGCGTTTGGACGGGAGGCCGGGCCAACCGGGTGAACATCCGCAACCAATCATCTGAGTCCGGGTTGATGTGGCCGTAGGACATGCGTCGCTACGAGGAAAGGAACGCGAAGTGCTCAAGAAGGCAATGGTCGCCGCGGCGGCTGCCGCTTCCGTCATCGGTATGTCGGTGGCGGCCGCTCCCCACGCGCTTGCCGTCGGTGACGACTCCGGGCCGTCCGTGGCCAATGGCAACGGCGCGTCGTCGTCGTTCGGCAACTCGGCGACCAAGGGCGACATGAGCCCCCAGCTCTCGCTGGTCGACGGGTCGCTCAACAAGCCGTGCCTGGCCGTGCAGGACGTCCCCGTCGGCGTCGCCGGCGCCATCGGCGTCGTGGCCCAGGACATCCCGGTCCTGTCCGACCACACGCAGCAGCAGTGCGCGGACAACTCCACGAACACCAAGCGTGACGCCGCTCTCAGCCACATCCTGGAGGACCTGTCGGTCCTTTCGGCGAACGGCGACTGAGCTCCCGCTCGCGTAGCCCGGGCGGTCCGCCGAGTCCCTGCGGGCCGCCCGGCGGCGCGTGTGGAAGAAGTTATTTACCGAGCGATCGAGTGAATTCCTCGGTGTTATACGTTCCATGGTTTCTTCGGCTGTCAATTTCTCGTTTGCAGGCTGCAGGTCATGGTGCGAGCCGTACAGCTGTGCTCGCTCGGTTTCGGCCGTCCAAATGGCATGACCGCAGAGAAGGGAAAGTTCATGAAGAAGAGCGCTGCTGTCGTCGCGGGCGCGATCATGGCTCTCGGGATGGCCACGCCGGCCTTTGCCGACTCGGGCGCCGAGGCTGCCGCGATCGGTTCCCCGGGTGTCCTGTCCGGCAACGTGGTCCAGATTCCCGTGCACGTTCCGGTCAACGTCTGCGGCAACACCGTCAACGTGATCGGGCTGCTGAACCCGGCGTTCGCCAACCAGTGCAAGAACGACTGACGCTGTAACGCACCAGCCGCTCGGCTGCGCCACGGCCGGCCTTGGACGACTCCATCCTTCTCCAAGGCCGGCCTTCCCACTTCTGCGAGCAGGAAGACAACGAGATTGCGACAGACCCTGAGCAAGGGAATGGTCGCGGCTGCCGCCGCGACGAGCATGCTGTCCCTGTGCGGCGGTGCCGCCCTCGCCGACACCACGGCGGGCGGGGCGGCGGGGGGCTCGCCCGGCGCGGCCTCCGGCAGTAGCGTCGCGGCCCCCGCCGAGGCACCGGCGGCGGGAGCGTCCCGGAGCGTCGAGGAGTTCGATCACGAAGCGTTCTACGAGAACGTCCGTGACGAGGTCTACGCGGACATGGCCCTGGCGCAGGACGCGCCCGCCGAGGTCGGCACCGGGGCGGACAGCGCCGCTGTGGACAGTGCGACCGCAGAAAGCGCTATCACCGACAGTAGCGCTGCGGAGAGCACGACCGGCGACAACACCCCCGTGGACAGCATGCCCACGGACAGCACGATCGCGGAGGACACCGCTGCGGACAGCGCGACCGCGGAGGACACCGCTGCGGAGAGCACGACCGCGGACAGCACCGTCGTGGGCGGCACCACCGCCGACAGCACCGCCGTGGACCAGGAGGTCGTCGTCGGACAGGGCGCCGGCTCGATCTCCGGCAGCGTCCCGGAGACGACCGCGGAGACTCCCGCCGCGACGCCTGCGGAGACCCCCGCGGCAGCGCCAGGGGAGACGTCCGAGGACATGCCCGCGACGCTCGTGGACGACGTGCTGGCCGGCGGCTACGGCGACGACCTGCTCGGCGCGTACGGTGCCGAGTCCGACAGCGGCTACGGCTACGGGGAGGACACCGGCTACGGCGTGGCGACCGGCTACGGCGACGACGCCGGTTACGGAAGCGGCTACGGCGACGAGGGCGGCTACGGCGACACCCCCACGACGCCACCGCCCCCGACCAAGACTCCGCCCCCGACGCCCACCCACCCCCCGACCAGCCCGCCGCCCACCAAGACTCCGCCGCCCACGAACCCGCCGCCCACCAAGACCCCGCCGCCCGACAGCGAGAACCCGGAGCAGCCGCCGTCGCTGCCCGAGACCGGCTCCGAGGCCGTACTCGCGGCCTCGGGCGCCGGTGCCGCGATGATCCTGGGCGGTGCGCTGCTCTTCCGCCGAGGCCGAGCCGGCCAGCGTAGGTAGGACACCCGGTGCCGGAGACCCCGAGCACCAGGTACACGACCGGGCGCCCCGGGCGACGAACCACCGTCGCCCGGGGCGCCCGCACGAGCGGGCCCGTCAGCGGCTGACCGCTGTCCCGTCCTTCTCGTCGCCGGGGAGACCGGATGCTCCGGAGAGCTCAGGGACGACGGACACCTCGCCGGGGCGGGGCTCCACGGGCGACGCCTGCCGGACCAGCGAGACCCGTGGCCAGACCCCCACCGTCGCCTTCGGCCGCAGCCGCGCCCGGAGCCGGCGCAGCACGTGCCGGGTCCACAGGGCGCTCATCGCGAAGCCGGGAGTGAGGTCGTCACGGGCGTGCCAGGCCAGCTCGCGGCCGCCCGGTGCGGGGCGGAGCGAGGCCAGCGGGGCGTAGTTCTCCACCACGAACGCCCGGCCCGGCCGCGACGCGCCGTCCGGCAGCGGGCGGCGGGTCAGATCCAGGTGCAGGGCCCGTACGACGTCCAGTCCGGCGGTGTCGGTGAAGAGCCGGAACTGGGCTCCCGGGCGGGGGTTGAAGTCGAGCAGGTGGTAGCGCCCGGTCGTGCCGCAGCGGCGGAAGTCGAGGTCCAGGATGCCGCGGTAGCCGAGCTCGCCGACGAGCCGTTCGGCCAGGGCCCGCACCTCGGGGTTGGCCGTCCACTCGCCGACCGCCGTCAGCCCCGCGGCGCGCGGCCAGGAGTGCAGTTTGCGGCCGGGGCCGCCGGCGCGGACGGCGCCGGAGCGGTCGGCGTACCCGTGGAAGAACCAGTCGCGGTCCGGGCCCGGCGGCAGGAACTCCTGCAGCAGCAGCCGGCTGCCCGCCTCCCCGGAACGCTCGAACAGCTCCCGGGCCTCCTGCGTGGAGCGCACCAGTGCCGTGCTGCGCAGGCCGGTGCCGGTGGGCAGCAGCCAGGGGCGGCTCCACTTCGCCACCACCGGCAGTCCGAGACGCCAGGCGGCCCTGGCGGCCTGGTCGGCGGTGCCGGGGACCAGCGTGCGGGGGTGCGGCAGGTCCAGAGCCGAGCAGATGCCGGCCAGTTCGGCCTTGTCGGCGACGCGTTCGGGCAGTCCGGCGGGCGTCGCGGGGAGCAGGTAGGTGGGCGCGAGGGTGTCGTGCAGCCGGCCGACCGCGATGGCGCTCGCGTCGTCCATCGGGATCAGCACGGCCGGCCGGGCGATCCCGGTGGCCACCCGGCGCAGCACGCCGGCGATGTCGTCGGGGGACGCGCCCGGTCCCGGCGGCGGATGCAGTTGCCGTACGAAGCGGGACGTACGGACCGGGCTCCCCGCGCAGTCGGCGACCACGTGCACGTCCACCCCCGCGCGGCCGAGCGAGCGTACGGCGCCCAGGGTTCCGTGGTGAAAGGGATTCCGGTCGATCCGCAGCAGGACCACGGGGACACGGGTGTCGAACAGCGACACGGTGTTTTCCTTCGGTTGTTTCACCCGTGCGGGCGAGCGCGGCACTCGTACGCCGCATGCGCACTGGCGGAATTCATACTGATATGACTGAGTGTCAGTGACGGGAAGTGGAAAGCCGTCAGGAAATTCGTCACCGCCACCGTCCACCCAAAAGGGCGTCAGCTGTTGGACGGCGCACGGGAGTGGAGAAAGGAAAAAGGCATGGCCGCACAGCATCGCCGGGCCCGGCCCCGGCGGCTGGCGTGCCTCGCGGCGACGGTCGTCGCGTCGGCCGCCCTGGCCACCGGCCCCGGCTTCGCCCTGGGCCTCGGGGTGAGGGTGACCGGCGACCCGCCGGCTCCCGCGCCCACCGCGTCCACGGCACCCACCGCGTCCACGGCGCCGACGGCGGCCACGGCTCCCGCGGCAGCCACGACGCCCGGGCACGGGGTGAGCACTCCGGCACCGACCGCCTCGTCCGTCCCGACCGCGTCCGCGGCACCCGCCCCGTCGGCCGTCCCGGCCAAGCCGCCCGTGAAGCAGTTCCCCGCCTTCGGGGCCTATCTCCACTACGCCGAGCGCGGTGTGGCCCGGATCTCCGAGCTCAGCCGCTGGCTGGGCGGTTCCGAGCTGCGCGTCGGGCACACCTATCTGCCGGGCGACCGGTGGAGCAACATCGAGGGGGCGCCCAGCTTCCTGGAGTCGTGGGCGGACTGGCGCAACGCCAAGGCCGACCGGATGTTCGTCCTCAATGTGCCCATGCTGGAGCGCAACGAGGAGGGCGTCCCTGACTCCGAGGTGCGAAGGCTGCTGCGAGAAGGTGCCGCCGGGCACTTCGATCAGCACTTCCGCAGGCTCGCCGAACGGCTGGTGGAGCTGAAGGCGCCGGACACGGTGATCGTGCTCGGCTGGGAGATGAACGGCATCACGTACACCCATCGCTGCGGGCCCGACCCGAAGGCCTGGAAGCAGTACTGGAACAGGATCGTCACCACCATGCGTTCGGTGCCGGGCCAGGAATTCCGGTTCGACTTCACCCCGTCGCGCGGTCGTGACGCCATTCCGTGGACGCAGTGCTACCCGGGGGACGCGACGGTCGACATCATCGGAATGGACGCGTACGACCAGCCGGCCGGACTCTCCTTCGACGAACAGGTGAAAGAGCGTTACGGACTCCAGGACCACGTGGATTTCGCCAGGGCGCACGGCAAGGAGATCTCCTACCCAGAGTGGGGACTCTTCCGCAACGGTGACAACCCGGAGTACATGCGCCGCATGCTCGCCTGGATGGACGCGCACAAGCCGCTCTACAACACCCTGACCGACTACTGCCCGCACGGCGTGTGGCAGTGCGACGACAATCCGCGGTCCGCCGCGGTCTACCGGGCGCTTCTCACCGGCCGCACCGACGCCCCGTCCGCGCAGCCGACGCGGCCGCCGTCCGCGCAACCGACGCAGCCCGCTCCGGTCACACCCCCGGCCACGCCGCCCGCCACGGCCCCCGCCGACTGCTCGCCGCTGCACCTGGGCGACTGGGTGGAGCACTGGCTCGGCGGAAGGCTGTGCATGCGGCTCGACTGGTGGTCGCGAGGGCGGTGACACGGCGCGCCGCCGCCGGCGGCAGGCCCGCTCAGGACCTGCCGCCACCGTCACGCTCCTTCCGCCGGCGCACCAGCTCCTTGCCCCGGCGGCGTGCCGCGGCACCGCACACCGCCGCCGCCAGCAGCGGGGCGGTGTGCCGCCGGGCCAGCAGCAGCCGCTGGTTGACGACCGTCTCGGGACGCCAGTGGTGTTTGTACGGCTCGTCGCCGCGTAGCAAGCTCAGCGTGCCGAGCCCTGCGACGTGGGCCTGCTCGGCGCCCGCCTCCAGCAGCATCGCCGCCACGTCCGTCTTGTGCTCCCGCAGCCTCGGGTGGGCGCCGTACAGATAACCGCCGCTCAGCCATCGCGACATCAGCGTCAGATCGACGGCCACCACGTCGCCGTCCAGGCGGAACTCGGTGACCACCGCGTCCCCGGTGCGCACCATCTCCGCGACCGCCCGCACCAGGTGGTCGCGGAACCTCAGCCGCAGATGCTCCGACGTCACCTTCCGCCCCTGCCACTGCAGCCGGTGCAGTTCCAGCAGCCGCCGCAGCGCCCGCTCCACCTCGTCGGGCTTGACGGCACTGCGCTGCACACCCAGCGCGTGCATCTTGCGCAGCTTGGCGCGCGCCCGCTGCTGGGACTTGGACGGCAGCCGGGCGATCAGGTCCGCGATCGCCACGGCGGGCAGCTCCAGGCAGAGCGAGTCGTCCAGCCGGTGCCGCGGTCCGCCCCACCGCTCGTACACCAGCTCGGCGGCGGCACCGGGCCGGACCTCCCGGAAGTCGATCAGCGCGGTGCGCGCGGCCGTCGCGAGCCCCTCGGTGAGCGCGGTCAGCGCCGCCTCCCCGTGCCCGTCGTCCAGCAGGACGTCCCCGTAGTCGGAGATCGCCCCGCCCAGCGGCACCAGCGACGGAAGCGGACGGGCCACCCGCATCAGCGGGGCCGCCGCGACCAGTTCACCGCCCGCGCGCACCAGCACCAGCCGCAGCCGCCCCGGCGTGCCGT
This sequence comes from Streptomyces sp. NPDC059861, assembly GCF_042731435.1. Taxonomy (NCBI): domain Bacteria; kingdom Bacillati; phylum Actinomycetota; class Actinomycetes; order Kitasatosporales; family Streptomycetaceae; genus Streptomyces; species Streptomyces sp. NPDC059861. The sequence goes on from NZ_JBHWJQ010000025.1 coordinate 31,728, forward strand.
ACGACAGCCACCACGAGTGCAGCCAGGCGTGACTCTGGAACGGCGTCGCGCGGGGCGAGCGCCCGTACAGACGGCCCCAGACGGGAGCGAGCTCGGCGAAGGCGGGCTCGTCCGTGACGACTTCCGTGCGGTACGACGGCCTCACGGCGCTCGGTGCGCGTCGACGGCGACGGCCGGCCCCGGCACGGAGGCGGCCCGCCCCGTGTCGTCGACGGCGCGGCGGGGCCGGACCAGCAGGGCGAGCCCGCCGAGCAGACCGCCGGCGCTCGCACCGACCAGGCCGGTGACCGGAGTGGAGGCGGACGACGGCTCGGCCGGCTTGGTGGCGCGGGCGAACTGCTGGAGCTCCACCTTGGTGGCGCCCGCGGTGTCGTCCGCGTGCCCGGTCAACGCGCGGGCCACGGCGTTGGCCATGTCGGCGGCGACGTCCGGCCGGGAGGAGGTGGCGGTGATCGCCACCATCGGCGCGTCCGGCGAGGTCGCCGTCCGCACGCTGTCCTGGAGCGTGCGCACCGGTACGCCCGCCCACACCTGGGCGTCCCCGAGCACCGCGACCTGCGTGGCGACCCGGCCGTACGCCTGCGCGAAGCCGAGTGCGGAGGCCGGGTCGGAGTTCGCGGCGGGTACGGCGACGACGTAACTGGTGGCGGTGTACTCCGGCGCCCTCAGCTCGCCGTACGCGCCGCCGAGCAGGCCTCCGGCGACCACGCCGGCCGCGAGCAGGCTCCAGGGCGGGAGCTTCCTGGCGTGGGCCGGCCGGCCGCCATGGCGGTGCTGTCCGGTGGGGTTCTCGGTCATCACGAACTGGCTCCCTGGGGTGACGGTGACGAGGATGCCGCCGCACGCGGGGCGGCGGTCGCGGTCGCGTAGACATCCATGAGCTGGGCGGCGCTGCGGGTGACGCAGTAGTGCCGGGCGGCCTCGGCGGGCGTGCGGGGCCGCGGTCCGGCCGCCCGGGCCTCGGCGACGGCGCGGGCGAACTCCTCGGCGCCGCCGGTCACCCGGCGGGCGTGGGCCGCGGTGTGCGGGGGGAGGTCCTCGATCGCGGGGCAGGAGGCGTGGACGACGGGCAGCCCGGCAGCCAGCGCCTCGACCACCGCGAGCCCGAACGCCTCCTCGGCGCAAGGGGAGAGCAGCAGGTCCATCGCCGCGGTGAGGGACGGCAGGTCGGGGCCGGGGGAGTCATCCGGGAGGTAGGGGCGTTCGCCGGTGAACAGGACGCGGTCGGCGACGCCGGCCTCGTGCGCGGTGCGGCGCAGCATGTGCTCCTCGGGGCCGCCGCCGACCAGCAGCAGCCAGTGGTCCTCGGGGAGCCGGGCCAGGGCCCGGACGGCGAGGTCGAAGCGCTTGCCCGCGGTGAGGCGACCGACGGCGCCGACGACGAACGCGGTGTCCGGCAGACCGAACCGCTGGCGGGTGCGCAGCCGCCGCACCGGGTCGAAGCGGAACCGGGCGAGGTCGATGCCGTTCGGGACGACCTCGATGCGGGCGGCCGGTACACCCCAGCGTTCCAGCCGGGCGGCGACCGTGGGGGACACGGCGACCGTGGTACGGCCGAGGCGCTCACTGGCGAGATAGAGCCCGCGGACGCCGGCGGTCAGGGGGCGGCCCTCCATCTGGGAGTCGCCCAGGGAGTGCTCCGTCGCGACGATCGCCCTGACCCCGGCGAGGCGGGCGGCGAGCCGGCCGTAGACGCAGGCGCGGTAGAGGTGGGTGTGCACCAGGTCGTAGCCGCCGGAACGGATGAATCGGGCCAGGCGGGGCAGGACGCCGAGGTCACGGTTGCCGGCCATGCCGAGGTGGGTGACGCAGACACCGTCGGCCATCAGGCCGTCGGCGACCGGGCCCGGGTTGGTGAGCGTCACGACGTCGCAGTCGACGGGCAGATGCCGCAGCAGCAGCCGCAGTTGCTGCTCGGCGCCGCCGACGCCCAGGCCGGTGATGATGTGCAGGGCCTTCATCACACGCCCTCCACCGCGCGCCGGCGCAGCCCGTGCAGCCGGTACTTCAGCAGCAGGCGTACGGCGGTGTCGTTCTGCCCGATGTGCAGCCGGGGCAGGGCGTACGGGCCGGAGAGGGTTCCGGGGTCGATCGCGCAGGCGTACGCGTACCCGGCGTCCCGTACGGCGTCGGCGGCACGCCGGTCGATCGCGCCGTACGGGTAGCAGAAACCGGCTGCCGGAACACCGGTCAACTCCGCGAGCGCCGCTCTGCTTTCGACGGTCTCGACCGTCAGTGTGACGTCGTCGGCCTTGGTCAGATCGACGTGCGTCAGCCCGTGCGAGCCGATCTCGACGCCCTGATCGGCCGCGGCCCGGATGCCGTCGGCTGTCAGCAACTGCTTGCGCGGGCCCAGCGGATCCCAGGAGTTGTCGCCGCCGAGCCGGCCCGGCAGGACGAACAGGGTGGCGCCGCAGCCGTGCCGGCGCAGCGCCGGAAGGGCGGCCTCGACGAAGTCGGCGTACCCGTCGTCGAACGTCAGCCCGACCAGACCCCGGTCCTCGCCCCGGGCGCGGGCGGCGATCAGCGCGGCCACGGACACCCCCCGCAGCCCCCGTCGGCGCAGCCAGCCGAGCTGGCGGTCCAGACGGTCGGGGGTGACGGTGATGCGGTAGGGGTCGTCCGAGCAGTCCCCCACGGAGTGGTACATCGCCACCCAGGGGACCGGCGCCGGGGCGCGTACGGCACGCGTGCCGGTGTCAACGGGAACGGGCATACGGAAGCCTCCGGGTCACGGAACGTACGGAACGGAGCGCGGATGCGACTCCCTGCTCGCCCAGCGCCCGGCCGAGCAGTACGAAGACGACGGCGACGGTGAGAGAGCCGAGGAGCAGCCCGGGCAGCGGCGCCTCGACCCGGCTCGCGGCGAAGGCACCGGCGACGGTCGCGCCGGCGGCGGCACCGATCGGCCGGCCGAGGTCCGCGAGGACATGACGGAGGCGGAGAGGGACGACGTTGCGGGCGGTGCCGGCGGTGGTAGCGGTGCTGGCGGTGCCGTCAGTGGGAGCGGTGGTGGCGGTCTCGCCGTCCGCGCCGGGGCGCCCGCGCCCGGCCCGCGCCCCGCCGAGCAGCATCCCCGCCGTCAGCGTGATCCCCGCCGCGTTCGCCGCGGCGATGCCGCTCACCCCCCACAGCCCCACCGTGCAGGCCCCGATACCGGCCGTCGCGGCGACGCCCGCCGTCATCGCGGCCAGCGGGTACCAGCTCGGCCGGCCGTCCGAGAAGTACGTGCGCACCAGGGCGCCGACCAGGGTCTGGCCGAGCAGGCCGAGGGCGTACACGCGCATGACGTCCGCCGTCGCCGCCGTGTCCCGCGCCGTGAACGCGCCTCGCTGGAAGAGGAGTTCGATCATCTGCGGGGCGCACGCGACGACCGTCGCGGCACCCAGCAGCACGATGCACGCGGCCAGCGCCAGATCCCGCTCGACCCGGTCGCGGGCCCGCTCGGTGTCGCCGTCGGCCAGGGCCCGCGCGACCACCGGGAAGGTGACCGTGCACAGCATCAGCGACAGCGTCATCGGGATCTGCGCCACCTTCTGGGCGTAGTTCAGGTGCGAGATGGCCCCGGGGTCGAGATGGGAGGCGAGGAACCGCTCGATGAGGACCTGGGACTGACGGCACAGCGAGAACAGCAGCACCGCGCAGACCAGCGCGAGCCCCATCCGGCGCTGCGCCTCACCGGCCTCCTCCAGGCCGTCGGCACTCTTCCCGCGCAACTGCCGCCACAGCGCCGGAAGCTGGACCGCCACCATCAGGCAGCCGCCCACGGCGACCCCGAGCGCCGCCGAGCGCACCCCCCACCGCCCGCTGAGCACGAGCATCGTCGTGATGATGCCGGTGTTGTAGGCGACGTAGATCGCCGCCGGCGCCAGGAAGCGACGGTGCGCCCGCAGCGCGGCGCTGCAGTACCCGGCGAGCCCGAACGTCACGACGCAGGTCGCGGTGAGCCGGGTGCAGTCGACGGCGAGCCCCGGGTCGGTGAGGCCGGGGGCGAGGGCGCCGACCAGGAAGGGGGCGCCGACGACGACCAGTCCGCCGGCGGTGATCAGGGCGAGCGCCAGCCGGGGCAGGGTGGCGCCGACCAGGGCCCGCACCGGGTCGCCTGGCGCGCCCTGCGCGCGCCGGGACAGCGCCAGGCTGAACGCCGGGATCAGGACGAGGGCCAGCCCGTCCTCGATCAGCAGGGTGGCCGCGAACTCCGGCACCGTCCAGGCGATCAGGAAGGCGTCCGTCTCCCTGCCCGCCCCGAACAGCCGGGCCAGCGCCTGGTCCCGGGCGAGCCCGAGCAGCGCCCCCGCGACGGAGAGCGCCGCGGTGAGCAGGGCCGCCTTGGCGAGGAAGCCGCGGGAGGCCGGGGCCGGTTCGGTGCCGCCCTCGGTGTGCGGGGCGGTCCGTGCGCAGGGCACGGTGGGCTGCGCGGCCCCCGGGGTCCGGGGAGGCGTCACGTTCATCGTGCCGGCGCCCCCTCCGGGCGCACGTCGGCCCGCGCCCACGCCGCATCCTCGGCCGGCGTCTCCTCGGTGCGCCCGCCGACCAGCGCCCACCAGGCCGCGAAGCCGAGACACAGGGCGGTCAGCACGGTGGAGGGGCCGCCGATGTCGGCGTACGCGAAGTCGGTCAACTGCCAGATCAGCAGCCCGCAGGCCACCAGCGCGCAGTCGAGCCCTCGCCCGTCCCCGGCGCGTCTCGCCCCGGCGAGCCCCCGCAGCGCGCACACCAGCAGCGCGAGCCAGCTTCCGGCGAGGGCCAGCAGCCCGATCAGCCCCTGCTCGCTGAGGACCAGCAGGTACATGTTGTGCGGGGACAGCAGCGGCTGCCTGCGGAAGGCCGCGCCCGCGCCCTCCGTGTCGCTGGCCGCGGACAGCGCCAGCGACGCGTGGGCGTCCCGGTACTCGGGGAAGCCCTTCAATCCCACGCCGGTCAGTGGCTGATCGCGCCACATGCCGGTCGCCGCCGCCCACATGGTGTACCGGTCGGTGACCGACTGGTCGGGCGCGTCGGTGACCTGCGTGATGCTCGTGATCCGCTCCTGGAGCAGCGCCGTACCGACTCCGAAGCCGCCGACCAGGACCACCCCGGCCGCGGCGATCACCGCGCCCGTCCGCAACGCCCGCCGCATCCCGGCCAGCGCCAGCTGCACCGCGCACGTCACGGCGGTCGCGATCCACGCGCCCCGGCTGAAGGACAGCGCGAGCGGCACCAGCAGGGCCAGCGCGCAGCCGACGGCGATCAACCGCTGTCGTACTGGCGCCTGGCCGAGCGCCAGCCCGACCGCGCACACCACCCCGAACGACACCACGCTCGCCATGCCCATGATGTCCTGCGGTCCGAAGGTGCCCACGGCCCGGATCGGCTGCCCCTGGTACGAGGCGCCGGTCGCGGTCACGTACTGGTGCACGCCGACCGCCCCCTGCCAGCCGGCGAGCCCCACCAGCGACCAGGTCAGCAGCCGGAAGTCCGCCCGGTCGCGGATCAGCAGCAGCACCGCGGCCGGCACCAGCACGAACACCTGGAGATAGCGGCCCATCCCGGTGATCCCGGCCCCCGGCGAGGCCGCTCCCACCGCCGCCACGGCGAGCCCCACGACTGGCAGCCCGAGGATCACGGCGGCCGTACGGGACAGGGGACGCCGCCGCTGCCGCAGCAGCCGCAGGGCGCAGAAGCCGACCACCAGCGCGGAGACCGCGTCGGCCGGGGTGGCGCCCCCGTCGCCGCCCGGCGCGAGCGGCAGCCCGAGCAGGGCGATCACGGCCACGACGGGCAGGACGGGGGAGAGCGCCCGGATCCGCGCGGAGGGCAGAGCGAAGCTCATCGGTGCTCAGCTCCCCGTCGCCCGGACGAGCGAGGCCGCCGTGCGCAGCAGGATGCAGACGTCCTGCCACAGCGACCAGTTGTCGATGTACGCGTTGTCGAACCGGGCCCGGTCCTCGATCGAGGTGTCGCCGCGCAACCCGTTGACCTGCGCGAGTCCGGTGATGCCGGCCGGCATGCGGTGGCGGGCCGCGTAGCCGGGGTAGGCCTGGCTGAACTGGGTGACGAAGAACGGGCGTTCGGGCCGCGGTCCGACCAGGCTCATGTCGCCGCGGAAGACGTTCCACAGCTGCAGCAACTCGTCCAGCGAGGTGCGGCGCAGGAACCGGCAGAACCACGGCATGTCGTGCTCGTTGGCCACGCTCCAGCGGGTCGCCGACTCGTGTTCGTCGGCCGGGCGGTGGGTGCGCAGCTTCAGCAGCGTGAAGGCCCGGCCGTCCTTGCCGATCCGCTCCTGCCGGAACACCACGCCCGGCCCGCCGCCGATCCGCAGCGCCAGCGCGCAGGCCAGCAGCAGCGGGCTGACCGCCAGCAGCAGCGACCCGGACACCACCACGTCCAGCGTCCGCTTGCCGGCGTCGGCGCGCCGCCCGGAGTCCAGCTCCAGCCGCCGGCAGGCGTACCCGGCGAGCTGCTCGCGGGCCTCGTACGACGGCGAGTCCGCGTCCAGCTCCCAGACCGCGCACCCGGACTCGGCGAGCCCCCGCAGCAGCGGCCCGTGCTCGCTGCGCACGGTGGGGTGGACGACCAGGACGTCCCGGACGCCGTTCTGGATGAGCGCCCGCTGGACCTCCTCGTCGGTCGTCAGCACCGGCAGCCCCTCGGTGCCGTCCGCGTGGTCGGCGACGATCCCGACCGGCCGCACCCCGCACCGGGGGTGACGCAGTACGGCGGCGGCGACCCGCTGAGCGGTGTCGACGGGCCCTACGACCAGCGCGGCGCGCGGCTGGCGCAGCAGCGCGACCCGCCGCCGCCAGTGCACCAGCGCGCGCCCCGCACAGCCCGCGGTGGCGTGCGCGGCGAAGCCGGCGGCCAGCGTGCCGGCCGGCAGCACGTGCTGGGGGGTGTACGCGGCGACCAGCGCGGCGAGCGCCAACCAGGCCACCGCGATCCGGCCGCAGACGGTGGGCAGTTCGTCCAGCACGCCCTGCCCTCGCCGGGGCGGTCCGTGTGGACGCACCAGCATCGCTCCGGCGACCAGCAGGCCCATCAGGACGGGCCGGCTCAGCGTCAGCGCCCCCAGCAGGGCCGCGCCGAGGTCGGCGCCGAGCAACGGCACCGGCGAGGCGAGCCGGGCCGCGGGCCGCCGGACCGGGAAGGGGAACCCGGCGCCGCCCCTGCCGGGCGTGGGCACGACCGGGACGGTCGGGAATCCGTGGTCCCGGGGCTGGGAGCCGGGGGAGGGGACCGTGCTTTCCGCAGTGCGTTCCGCAGTCACGAGTGGATGGACTCCCTGTACTCGGTGGGCGCGGCGGGTGCCGGCGTCCCGGTGCCGAGGAGCGCGTGGTACACGTCCTCCATCGCCCCGGCGGCGTGCCGGACGTCGTGTGCGGCCCGCACGTGCCGGCGGCCCTCGTGGCCGAGCCGCTCACGCAGCGGCGGGTCCAGCAGCAGCGCGGTGAGCGCGTCGGCCAGCGCGGGTGGATCCTCCGCCGGCACCAGGCAGTGCGGTGCGTGCCCGGGCGGCAGGCTCTCCCGGGCGCCGTCCACGTCCGTCGCCACCACGGGCCGGCCGCACGCCATCGCCTCCAGCGGGGCCAGTGCCATGCCCTCCCAGCGCGACGGCAGCACGACCACGTCGGCCGCCTGGTACCAGGGCACGGGATCGGCGACCGCTCCGGCGAACAGCACCGGCTCCGGCCCGCGCAGCCGTTCCCGGTCGGGCCCGTCGCCGACCAGCACCAGCCGCGCCCCCGGCACCCGCCGGACCACCGAGGTCCACGCGGCGAGCAGGACGTCCTGCCCCTTCTGCCGGCACAGCCGTCCCACGCAGACCACCAGCGGCGCCCGCGGATCGACGTCGGTACCGAGCGCGGCCCGTACGGTGCCCGCGGCTGCCGGACGGAAGCGGTCGGTGTCGATCCCGTTCGGCACGACCGTCCACCGGGCGTCGATCCCGGCCCGCAGCCCGGTCCGGCACTCCGCCTCGCTCACGCACACCGTCCGGTGCGCCCACCGCGCCCCGAACCGCTCCCACTTCAGCGCCAGCGCGGCCGTCGCCCCGCCGACCGCCTCGAACGACCAGGCGTGCGGCTGGAACACCGTCGGAATCCGCCCCCGCACGGCGATCCGCCCGGCCAGCCCGGCCTTGGCGCTGTGCGCGTGCACCAGATCGGGCCGCACGTCCTCGACCAGCCGCGCCAGCCGGCGTACCTCACCGGTGAGCGAGGGCCCCGGCGCGCGCGTCGCCTGCCAGGGCCGTACGTCGGCCCCCAGTTGCCGGAGTATGTCGCTCAGCCCGCTGTCCGGGCAGGCGACCGTGACCCCGAGGCCGGCCGCGAGCTGGGCCCGCGTCAGATCCGCGAGCACGCGCGCGACCCCCCCTTCGACGGGCTGCGTGAGGTGGAGGACCCGTGGCCGAGGGTCGGTGGTTGACTGGTGCATTGCGCGGTTTCCTCGCTCACGGGTGACGCTGGACGGGCGGGTACGCGCCTCACGGCCGGATGTCGGCGGCGACGAAGAGCACACCGGCCCAGGCCGCGTCCCGGTGGGAAACGAGGCGGATGGCCGACTGGTTATCGTTTGATCGGAAACCCGCGGGGGGACCGAACACGTCCGAGTCGTAGCCGAACGTGTTCACGGACGACGGAAGTCGTGCGCCCGCTCTTCCGCTGATCGGTGAATTCCGCACGTCATCGACAGGCCCGGCGGAATCGGTGGACGCGGCCCCGGACACGGTGCGTGACGCCGGGTCGGGGCCGTGGTCACCGTTGCAGGTGAACGGTCCGACACCTGAACGGTTGGCGCACTCGTGGACGGTGGAGCGGGAGAGGCCCGGCCGCATCGCCTTCGCGGCCGGCGGCGTCGCACGGCGCAGCAGCGAACCCGGGGAATTGCGCATGGCCGCGGTGCCCTTTCGAAAGGCGGGCTACAAGGGTGCGTCGGACGGTCCGCAACTCTAGTCGCTACCCACACGAACCATCCGAAACCGGGCATGTGTGTCGGAAACGTGAACGCCACTTCGAGCCGAGATCACCCCATTGGTGGCACAACTCCCGCGCGGGCCGCGCGTTGACACAGCGCCGGGTATCCGCCCGGATGTTTGTGTCAACTCCAAGGAGCACCTCTCCATGTCGCGTATCGCGAAGGGCCTGGTTCTGACCTCCGTCGCCGCCGCCACGGCGGCCGGCACCGCCGGCGTGGCCGCCGCCGACAGCGGCGCCCAGGCCGCCGCCGCCCACTCGCCGGGTGTGCTGTCGGGCAACGTCCTCCAGGTTCCCGTGCACGTCCCGGTCAACGTCTGCGGCAACACGGTCGACATCATCGGCCTGCTGAACCCGGCGTTCGGCAACGAGTGCACGAACGACTGACGTCACAGCAACTCGCCGGCCGGCCGCTCTCCCCGGTGGAGGGCGGCCGGTTCGCCATGCCGTGCCTCGAATGGGGCACGGGCGCGGCGGGTCGGCGTGCGGTGCTCGGGATGCTGTCCCACCAGCGGTGATGCCGGACAGTCGAGGGTGGCTCGGGGTGTCGGACCGGTTGCGAGGTGTGACGGTCACTCGCACGGTGGCCACAGACCCCGATGCACCATCGAAAGGAACGCTCATGCGTGGTCTGCCCGCACGGCGTCTCGCGTCCTCCGCGCTCAGCGCCGCCCTCGTCCTCGGCATCGCCGCCCCCGTCGCCATCGCGGCGGACCACGACTCGGCCCCGTCGCGCACCTCCACGCCCGTCCCCGGCGCGGACGAACTGCTTTCCCAGATCGACTACCTGGCCGGTCTCGACACGGCGTTCACGCCGATCACCGACCTGCTCGACACCGTCCTGGCGGCCGAGGGCGGTCAGCTGACGGAGAGCCAGGCGTCCGCACTGGAGGTCTCGGTGCAGGAGGCGATCGAGGAGGTCATGGCGGGAATGCCGGTGATGACGCCTTCGGCGGCCACGCCGTCGCCGTCCGCCGCGCTTCCCTCGGCGCCCGCCGCGCCCGCGACGCCCGGCGCGCAGGCGACTCCCGCCGCTCCGTCGGCCCCGGCCGCTCCCTCGGTGCCCGCGGCTCCGTCGACCCCGGCCGTCCCGTCGGCGCCCGCCACCCCCGCCACCCCGACGACTCCCGCGACCAACCTGCCGGCCACGAGTGTTCCCGCGACGACCCTGCCGGCGCCTGTCGACGACGACATCGACATGCCGTCCGCCGACGTGACGGAGGACGCGATCAGCGAGCTGGAGAAGCTGATCGACGAACTGCTCGACGCGGCCACCTCCGGTGCGGTGAACGAGGTGCTCCCGGCGGCCACGGACGTGATCACCGGCCTGTTGGACATCCTCACCGAGACGCTGGTCGCCGCCGGGCTGCCCGCGCCGAGCCTGCCGGCGGAACCGGCCGTTTCCTGAGAACTCCGGACTGTTATATGAGGAAGCGGAACGCCGTTTCCGCGCCTTTCGGGAATCGTTGGGCACGACGTCAGAATTCCCTCCGGCGACGCCAGTCGCCGACGAAAGGAACACGATGAAGTCCCTGAAGGCTGCCGCTGTCGTTGCCGGGTCCCTGGTCGCCACGGGTGCCGCCGCGCCCGCGTTCGCCGCGTACGACCCGGCCGCCGTCATGCCCACCAGCCTCAACGGCGCCGTGAACAAGCTCACCGAGGAACCCATCGACGTCATGCCGCTGAAGCACCAGTCGCGGGCGCTCGACACCGAGAACAAGGACTCGGCGCTCAGCACCGTGAAGGACGCGACCACCACCCTGAACAAGGGCGGGCTGCTGGGTGGTCTGCCGGTCAGGCGCTGACATCCGCCGGGACGCCACCCGGTGCCGCAGGGCGCGCTCCCGAGAGGGCCGTTCACCGAAAGGGCCGTTCACCGAAAGGGCCGATTCCGATCCCCACCGGAATCGGCCCTTCGCGCGATGCCGGGGCGCATCCCTCGTTCGGGTGGACACCGCGGGGGCCCTGGGCCGCCCGGGTGACATCGCGGCGGGCACGGACGGGGCCGTGGATATGGTCGCGCGGTGACCACAACCCCCAGCGAAGCCCGCCCGTTCAGCTCCGCCGACCTGGGCACGCTCGTCATCATGCCGTGGACCGGAAAGGTCGAGGACGGCAAGGACATGCCCTACCTCCTCGCCTGCTCCCGGGGTGACGCCCCCGACGGTCCCGAGGCGTCGCGCGCCGCCGTCGAGAGACTGCTGAGCGACGCCGGACTGCCCCTCGGCGACGACCTGATCGACGGCGGCACCCGGCCGAGCCTTCCGGTCACCCTGCTCGTCGTGGCCGGCCAGGCCGTCGTCACCTTGCCGCGTCTCAACGCCCAGTGCATGGTGCAGCCCGCATGGCTGCAGGCCGTGGCCAAGCGCGGTCACGCCTACCTGCTGTTCACCGCCCGCCCCTGGTCCGAGGCACAGGTCGGCAAGGCCGTCACGCCCGACGCGCTGCGTGAGTTCGTCACCGCCGAGGAGACCGTGCAGGCCTCCGTGCACCTGCTTCTGCCCGCGCGCAGCCTGCGCCAGTGATGGCGCGCGTCGGGCAGCACGCGCGCCGGACCGGGACCGCCGGCGCGAGCCGGGCGTTCGCCCTGCTGCTGGTGGTCACGGGAGTGGCCGGACTGCTGGCCTCGTGGGTCATCACCCTGGACAAGTTCAAGCTCCTGGAGGACCCCGACTTCACCCCGGGATGCAGCCTGAACCCGGTGGTGTCCTGCGGCAGCGTCATGGAGAGCGACCAGGCCGCGGCCTTCGGGTTCCCCAACCCGTTGCTCGGCCTGGTCGCCTACGCCATCGTGATCTGCGTCGGCGTCAGCCTGCTGGCCGGCGCGGTCTTCCCCCGCTGGTACTGGCTGACGTTCGACGCGGGCTGCCTGTTCGGTGTGGGGTTCGTGTCCTGGCTCCAGTTCGAGTCCCTGTACCGGATCAACGCGCTGTGTCTGTGGTGCGCGCTGGCCTGGGCGGCGACCATTCCACTCTTCTGGTACGTGACGTCGTACACCGTGCGCCAGGAATTCCTGCGCGTTCCGCGCTGGTTGCGGACGTTTTTCGACGAGTACACATGGCTGCCGGTGGTGCTGCACCTCGGAATCGTCGGAATGCTCATTCTGACGCGATGGTGGGACTTCTGGACGAGCTGACCCTCGTACTACTGCGGCAGTCGGGCGAATTGTGCGCTGGTGGTGTTTCCCGGCTCGTTACTCGGTACGCACGCACAGTTCGCCGACATTCCGAAAGGGACCGCATCCGAGATGAAGTCGACCACCCGAGGAACCCTCGCCGCAGTGCTCACGTGTGTGGCGGCCGCCGCGACCGGTGCCGCCACAGCGTCACCCGCCGCCGCGGTCCCCATTCCCGTGCCGCTGGAGGGAGCCGAGACCGCCCTCGGTATGGAACTTCCTCAGCTCGCCGCTGAGGTCCCGACGCCGAAGCCGGGCGTGCCCGACGGGCCGCGGTACGTCGAGGGCCGCTTCCTCCCCGAACGGGTGCTGCCGCAGGTGCCGGTCAAGGGCGGGCTGCCCGGCGCGGACCTGCGCGCGCCGGTGCCGCGGGCCCTCGGTGACGACTTCGACCACCTGGGCGTCTCCGCGCCCGCCTCCGACCTGCGCACCTTGGCGCCGGGCCTGGACGTGGACGCCCCGCTCACCGCGCCGAACGGCGAGAACTTCGGCATGCCCGAGACGAAGCTGCCCCAGGTGGGCGTGCTGGCACCGGCGTTGCAGACGGTTCCGGGCGCGAACCTGGTGATGGGCCCCGGGCTGTAGGGGCGTACCGGGCCCGGGCGCCGACGTCCGGGCCCTGCTCAGTGCGGGCTCTGCTCCGTCCGGGCTCTGACGGTGACCGCCGGGGGTGCCGCGCGGTTACTCCGGTACGACAACCGAACCGGAGGAGGAGCACACGATGGTCGTCGGCGGCGGAGTGGCGGAGGGTGCGGAGGGCGGCGGAGTCGTTGGACCGGGAACGGCGGGGGGTGGCGGGGCCGTGGAACCGGGAACGGCGGAGGGTGGCGGGGCCGTGACACCGGGGGCGGCGGGGGGCGGGCCGGATCTGTGGCGGTACGCCGCGCGGGGGGCGGAGCGGGGTCTCGGGTGGGGGACGCGGCGGGATGTCGTACGGGGGCTGCTGGCGTCGGCCGCCGTGCTGGCGGTGCCGGCCTGTGACCCCAGCGGCCTCACCGGCGTGGCATTCGACGAGACGTACCGGGGGCGGCGGATCCGGGGCAGTGGGGATCAGGTCACCGTGGACGGCCGGCCGCTGCATCTGATGCGCCGCGCCGACGGCACCTGGCTGAGCATGATCGACCACTACTGCTCGTACCCCACCCCTCGCGAGGCGGCCCGCGCGGCCGTCGACGAGCTGGGTGTCACGGGACGGCTGCGGCTGACCGAGGGGGACCACCATGGCGTACACGCGTAAGGACGTCAGCACGCTCACCGCCAGTGAGAAGCGGCGGTTCGTCGACGCACTGCTGGGGCTGAAACGGCGGGGCGAGTACGACGAGTTCGTGCGGATGCACATCGAGTACTACGTCTCCGACGGCGAGAGGGGCTTGCGCTCGGCCCACATGGCGCCGTCCTTCCTGCCCTGGCACCGCCAGTTCCTGCTGGAGCTGGAGCGGGCGCTGCAGCGGCTGGATCCGTCGGTGACGGTGCCGTACTGGGACTGGACCCGTGACCGCAGGGCCACCTCGGTGCCCTGGACGCCCGACCTGCTGGGTGGCAACGGGCGGCGGTCGGACCGGCAGGTGACCACCGGGCCGTTCGCGTACGCCGAGGGCAACTGGACGATCAACGAGAACGTCTCGGACGTGAGGTTCCTGACCCGGGATCTGGGCCGGGCCCGGGACCCGATCGAGTTGCCGACGAAGAGCGATGTGGAGTCGGCGCTGAAGGACCCGGTCTACGACGTCTCGCCCTGGGACTCCACCGTCACGAAGGGCTTCCGCAACAAGCTGGAGGGGTGGGGCACCGGGCGGGGCAGCGTCTCGTGGAAGAACCACAACCGGGTGCACCGGTGGGTCGGCGGCGTCATGGTCGGCGGCGCCTCCGTCAACGACCCGGTCTTCTGGCTGCACCACGCCTTCGTCGACCTGCTGTGGTCACGCTGGCAGGGGCGGCACCGCAACCACCGCTACCTGCCTGCCGCTCCGCCCGGTCAGGGCGACGCCCAGCGCGGGCGGGTCGTGGCACGTCACCAACCGCTGCCGCCGTGGCGGGTGACGCCGGATCAGCTGGAGGATCACGGGCGGTTCTACCGGTACGGGTGAGCCGGCCCGGACAGGGCAGAGCCCCGGCGCTCGGGGGTGCCGGGGCTCATGAGGTACGGGGAGGCACCTCGGGGGCACTGGCCGGCACCTCGTGAGGTGCGCTCGTCAGTGCCCCTTGGTGTACGGCGTCTCAGCTGCCGTAGCCGTCGACGGCCTTGTCCTTGGTGCTGCTGTCACCGTTGTTCTCGCAGACGTTGCCGAAGGCCGGGTTCAGCAGCCCGATCACGTCGACCGTGTTCCCGCACAGGTTGATCGGCACGTTGACCGGAACCTGGACGACGTTGCCCGACAGCACGCCGGGCGAGTCGGCGGCCGCCCCCAGGGCATCCGCGTCCGCCATGGCCAGGCCCGCTCCGCTGAGGACCATGGCACCCGTGCCGAGAGCCATACCGGCTGCCTTCGCGATGCGCGACATCACGTTCTCCTTAGTTGCTCGGTAAGCGCGGCAGCAGACGTGCCGCCGACTCTCCGTTCAACGCGGGCGACCGGGCAGGGTAACGGTGATCATCTGCGGATCACCCTTTTTGAACAGGCACTTCGCCGTCGAACGCGCAGCGGGCCCGATTCACCCCGTCGAGGACGACGGAGTCGGCCGACGTGCGGCGCCTGTCCCTCCTGCCCTCACGCCTCTCCGGCCTTCTTCCGCGCCCTCTGTGCCGCCCACGTCAAGCAGCCCCATCGGGCAACCGCCCCCACGGCGAGGGAGACCAGGACGGCACCCCAGTCGATGACGTGCGGCAACCCTGGAAAGAAGGCGAAGAAGGCAAGGGCCCCGACCAGCCCCACGAGGAACGCGACGCCACCGACCTGCCGCCGTCGCGCATCCTCCGCGTTGCCCGAGCTCTGCCCCTGTCCTTGCTCGATCATGAACGGCTCACTTCGTGATGTGGTGGCACTGACTCACACGAGGCACGCCGTTGACGTGGAGGCGCGCGCATGCCGTTCCATGACGAGGCAGGGTCTGCGGAGGTTTGGTCCGCATGGGGTCGATCTTGCACTCGCTGTGAGTTCTGCCGCGGCCTGTGCGGTAGGTGCGGTTGAGGGGGGAGGTGGCTCGAAGGCACTGGAGCGAAGGGGGCCCGGGGTGGCGCGAGGACGCGAAAGTCAGCTCGAATCGTCGGCTTCGACGATTCATCGCCTTAACTGACGAAGTGTTTGAGGCCGCCTTGTCCGAGGGGCCTGCGGTGCAACCGGACTCTTTACTTTTCTTCCGAATCGCAAAAAATGCACGGAGCGACTTTTGCCGGGAGCTGCTATTGCGCGAATGATCATGGCTCCGTACGCTCTTCCGGCGCGTCGGGCAGTCCGTGGACAATGCCCGGTGCGGCACGATGTCGGGGCCATGATCTGCGAGGCTCGCGCCAGTGGCTCCATAACTGCGAACTCTGCTACTGGACCCGCAACGGCCGACTCATCAGCACTGCTCCGAGCACCTACAAGATCACGCTCCCTGAGCCCTTGACACCGTCATCGGCTCCTCAACTCCGCGGGCATGATCGACGCGGTGCGCCACCTCGTCGACTACGCCATCAGAGACATCAGATGGCGGGCGATTCCGCGCAAGCGGCACCTGCTCACCGACACGCTTCGGCTTCTCTTGGCCGTGCTGGTCACGAATCGGCGACTCTCTCGGCCTGGAACTTCGGCGCGTATGCGACACGGCCACCCGCGAAACCCGGTGACAGCCGGACAGCTCCGGGACCTTCCCTTGATCGGCAAGGGAGCGCCCGGGGCTTCGGCGTGTCGAGCGAAACGGGCCCTGAGCAGCAAAAAAGCCCTCCCGGAAGGAGGGCGGAGACTGGCGCCCCCGGCAGGACTCGAACCTGCGGCCAAGCGCTTAGAAGGCGCCTGCTCTATCCACTGAGCTACGGGGGCCGGGTGTGTGGCCTCTGTCGTGGGTGCCCGGGTGTGGGCCGATCCGTGACGTCGCCGGGGACAAGGATAGAGCTCCCCGATCCTTGACCCTGTTGCTTCGCCTCCGTGGCTCGATGTGGAGGTTCGGTGAAGCGGTCCTGATAATCGCAGGCAGGTACGAATCGTGCATCGCTTTTGGCCTCTCGCGAGGCGGGTGTTGTGCACTCGTTATGCCTGGACTGTGTCCGTGTCCCAGTCGCCCCTTCCGTCCGTTGTGTTCCGTCGGCGCGCAGACATGCCCATATGCTTCAGATATCACGTAAAATTGGGCATTCTTCGCATGTGGTGACCTTGGACGTACGGCCTCAGCTGCTCGACGCACTTTCCGCGCTGCGCGACCGCGTCGCCGCCGCACGCTTTCCGCTTCCCCTGGCGGGCGCCCCGCGCGCGCGTGCCAACCGCGACGAACTGCTCGCCCAGCTCGACGACTATTTGGTGCCCCGCCTGAGAGCGCCTGAAGCGCCTTTGCTGGCCGTCGTGGGGGGCTCCACGGGCGCCGGCAAGTCGACGCTCGTCAACTCGCTCGTCGGCCGCAGGGTGAGCGAGGCCGGTGTCCTGCGGCCCACCACCCGGACGCCCGTACTGGTCTGCCATCCGGAGGACCACCACTGGTTCAGCGGCATGCGCGTACTGCCCGACCTCGCGCGCGTGTGGGTGCCTCACCGTGAGTCCGACGACGATCCGGTGGCCTCCGGCGACACACCCCCACGCATGCTGCGTATCGAGACGGCCGAGACCCTGCCCCGGGGCATCGCCCTCCTCGACGCACCCGACATCGACTCCCTCGTCGCCGACAACCGGACCCTCGCCGCCGAACTCATCTGCGCCGCCGACATCTGGGTCATGGTCACCACGGCGGCCCGTTACGCCGACGCGGTCCCGTGGCACCTGCTGCGCACCGCCAAGGAGTACGACGCCACCCTGGTCACCGTCCTCGACCGGGTCCCCCACCAGGTGGTCTCCGAGGTCTCCCGGCAGTACGCCGCCCTGCTCACCAAGGCCGGCCTCGGCGACGTACCCCGCTTCACCGTGCCCGAGCTGCCCGAGTCCGCCTGGGGCGGCGGCCTGCTGCCGGCCACCGCCGTCGCGTCGCTGCGCACCTGGCTCGTCCAGCAGGCCCAGGATCCGGGGACCCGCCAGCACACCATGGCCCGTACGGCGTACGGCGTCCTCACCTCGCTCAAGTCGCGGATGCCCGAGCTGGCCAGTGCGGCAGCCGCCCAGTACGCCGCCGCCCTCCGGCTCACCTCCGCCGTCGACCTCGCCTACGACAGCGAGCACGCGCGCGTAAGAGGGCGCCTGCAGTCCGGTGCCGTGCTCGCCGGGGACGCACTGAAGCGCTGGCGGGCCTTTCCGCTCGACTGCAAGGCCGGCGAGCTTCTGGACGCCCTCGTGGAGAGCCTCGGCGCCCTCCTGCTGTGCGCCGTCACCGCCGCCGACGAGCGCGTCGACGAGGCTTGGCGGCGCGAACCCGCGGCGAGCGCGCCGGAGCTCTCGGACCGGGACGCGTCCACCGAGAATGCCGAGCACCGTATCGGGATGGCGGTACGGCGGTGGCGGCGCGAGCTGGAGGAGTACGCGGAGGACGAGGTCCGCGACCTCGACCGCGGCATCGCGCCGGATCCCGAGGTGGTCGCCGTCCTCGTCGTCACCGCGCTGCTGGGAGGCCGCCGGGCCCGTTCCGCGGGCGAGGGGCTCGCCGAGCGGCTCGGGGCGCACGGGGCGCTGCGGCTGCGTGACCGGGGCGGGCGGCTGCTCAACGACTGCGTGGACCGGGTCATGCAGAACGAACGCGAGCGCCGTCTCGCGCCCCTCGACGCCCTCGACGTCCATCCCGAACCGCAGGCGGAACTGATCGCCGCGTTGTCCGTACTGCAGAAGGAGAGGTGACCGGTGACTGCTGTCACTGACCAGGACCACACGGAACACGCCGATCCCGAGCAACCGGAGAGGCGGCCGGAGGAGGCGGAAGCGCGGGCGGGGGCGGAGGGGCTGACCGGGTCGGCGAGGCCGGGCGGGTCAGCGAAGCCGGACGGGTCGGAGAAGCCCGACGTGCCGGAGGAGCCGGAAGCGTCGGAGGAGCCTGAGGGTGCGAAGGAGCCGGAGGGGGCGGAGCAGGTGAAAGGGACAGAGAGGTTTGAGGGGTCGGAGCGGTCCCAGGGATCCGAAGGGTCCGGTGGGCGCGACGGCTCGGTAGGGGCAGAGGGGGCGGAGGGGGTGGGCGCCACGGAGGAACGCGAGGACGGCCGCATGGAGGGTTGGCCGGACGGGTGGTCGGTGAAGCGCGCCGAGACTGGTGATTCCGGGCGTCCTGGCTATGACGGTCGTACCCCTGAGGGGGATGCTGCCCAGGGCCGTATGTCGGAAAGCCGTGCCCCTGAGGGGTCTGAGAGCCCTGAACCGGAGGGCCGCGCCTCTGAGGGGCGCGTGCCGGCTGACCCCGACCCCCAGGACTCTGCCGCCCTTGAGGAGCCTGAAGCCGCCGACCGGGACCCTGTGGAGGATGATTCCGAAAAGGGGTCCATTGGGGGGCCTTACGGAAAGAGCTCCCTCAACGAGGACGATTCCGAAAAGGGCCCCTCGGAGGAGAGCGTCGATTCCGGAAACGGTTCAAAGGGTTCCCCGGAGGCCGGGGACTCGGAAAAGGACGACTCCGCCGCCCCAAAGGACTCCTCTTGGAGGGCGGATTGGGCAAGCGGTGCCTTCAGGCGGCCCTGGAAGGTACTGCGCAAGGCAGGGGAGCCCGGGACGGGGGAGCAGCGGGATGCCGCATCGGAGGAGCACGCGCGCGTAAAGGACCACTCCCGCCGCGACGACGACTCCCACCAGGAGGACGGCTCTCGTCGCGAGGACGGCACTCGTCGCGACCGCGGCACCACGCGCCGGGCCGACGCCTCCCACCGCGACGACACCAAGGGTCGTACGGGCCTCCTCGGCCGCGGCGACACCAAGGGCCGCAGCGACACCAAGGGTCGTGTCGACACCAAGGAGCGTGACGACGCCTCGAGACGTGACGACACCAAGGGCCGTACCGGCACCCCAGGCCGCGGCGACACCAAGGGTCGTGGCGGCATCCTCCGGCGCGACGACACCAAGGGCCGTTCCGGCATCCTGCGCCGCGATGACACCGCCGGTCGGGCCGACGCTCGCCGCGACAGCACCACGGGCCGCTCCGGCCCACCCGTCCACGTCGGCACCCCGAGCCGCAGCGACACCACCCGCCGCGAAGTCCCCTCCCGTCGCAGGGAGTCCGAAGGCGCCTGGGACGACGGGCTGATCGCGCGCCGGGTGACCGAGGGGTCCGGCGGTGAGCAGGCCGCCGTCGTGCAGACCCGGCCGAGCGGGGCACAGAGCATGGCGCCGCTGGCGTACGACGGTCCGTTGCGGTCGCGGCTGGACGCCATGCGTGAGCTGGTGGGGCTGTCGCGCACCCGGCTCGACAGCAGGACGCTCGCCGAGGCGGGCCGGGTGCTGGACGAGGCCGCCGCGCGACGCAAGCTCTCCGGGCAGCACACCGTCGTCGCCATCGCGGGCGCGAGCGGCAGCGGCAAGTCTCAGTTGTTCAACGCGCTCGCCGGGGTGGCCATCTCGGAGACCGGCGTACGCCGGCCCACGACGGCCGCGCCCATCGCGTGCAGTTGGAGTGACGGCGCGGCGACCCTCATCGACCGGCTCGGCATCCCGGGGCGGCTGCGCCGGCGCCCGTTGCAGAGCCCTGAGGCGGAGGAGCAGTTGCGCGGACTGGTCCTGGTGGACCTGCCCGACCTCGACTCCGCGGCCGTACAGCACCGCGAACAGGCCGAGCGGCTGCTGGACCTCGTGGACGCGGTCATCTGGGTGGTGGATCCGGAGAAGTACGCCGACGCCGTCCTCCACGAGCGCTATCTGCGGCCCATGGCCGGGCACGCGGAGGTCATGTTCGTGGTCCTCAACCAGGTCGATCGGCTTCCCGGGGAGGCGGCCGACCAGGTACTCGACGATCTGCGGCGACTGCTGGACGAGGACGGGATCGCCCTGGGGGAGTTCGACGAACCGGGCGCGGCCGTACTCGCGCTGTCGGCGCTCACCGGCGAGGGCATCGGGGAACTCCGTGAGGTTCTCGGACAGTTCGTGACCGAGAGGGGGGCCGCGGCACGGCGTATCTCCGCCGATCTCGATGCCGCCGCGGCGCGGCTGCGGCCTGTCTACGCCACCCGGCGGCGAACGGGGCTCAGTGAGCAGGCGCGCGACGAGTTCTCGGCACGGCTGGCGGACGCCGTGGGCGCCACCGCCGCCGGCGAGGCGGCCGAACGGGCCTGGCTGCGCAATGCCAACCGCGCTTGCGGGACGCCTTGGCTGCGGCTGTGGCGGTGGCTCCAGGACCGGACCGAACTTCCGACGGGACGACTGCCCTTGCGCTCACAGGCCGACGAGCAGGCCACCGCGCGGCAGCGGGTGGAGCAGGCGGTGCGTACGGTGGCCGACCAGGCGTCGGCCGGGCTGCCCGCGCCTTGGGCGCAGGCCGTGCGGGAGGCCGCCACGCGCGGGTCCCAGGGGTTGCCCGAGGCGCTGGACGTGCTGGCGGCGCGGGCCGGATTGCCGCCGGGGCGGCCGCCCCGGCCGGGCTGGTGGCCGGCGGCCGTGCTGGTGCAGGCGGCCATGACGATCGTCCAGATCGTGGGCGGGCTGTGGCTGGTGGGGCAGATCGTCGGGGTCATGGCGCCGAACCTCGGGGTGCCGGTGCTGCTGATGCTGTCCGGGATCATCGGCGGCCCGCTCGTGGAGTGGAGCTGCAAACTGGCCGCTCGGGGGCCGTCCCGGCGGTACGGGCAGGAGGCGGAGCGGCGACTACGGGAGGCGGCGGCCGGGTGCGGGCGGGCACGGGTGCTGGATCCGGTGGCCGCCGAACTGCTGCGGTACCGGGAGGTGCGGGAGCAGTACGCGCGGGTCATGGGGGCTGGGGCGGGGGTGAGATAGGGCGCGCCCCGCAGGGTGTCCCTCGAACGGGTTGCGGAGTTTTCCACAGGCTCGGGGGTCGTCCACAGCTCTCAGCGGGCTCGGCTCGACGGAGGCAGTCTGGCTTCGCGGCGATCGCGACGGAAGCGGTCGCCGCGACGGTGGCGGCACGCGGATGAGAACGGCCGCCGCCGGCAGACGCAGCCGTACGGGACGGGCCCGTACGCGTGTCCGCCCGGTGCGAGCGGCCGGGCGGGGGAGGGATACGACGAGGATGAACGAGACCATGGTGTGTGCGGTCGGGAATGTGGCGACGCAGCCGGTCTACCGGGAGCTGGCCGCGGGGCCGTCGGCACGGTTCCGGCTGGCGGTGACGGCCCGGTACTGGGACCGGGAGAAGAACGCGTGGACGGACGGCCACACCAACTTCTTCACGGTGTGGGCCAACCGGCAGCTCGCCACCAACGCGGCGGCCTCTTTGGGCGTGGGCGATCCGGTCGTGGTGCAGGGCCGGCTGAAGGTGCGGACGGATGTGCGCGAGGGGCAGAGCTGGACCTCGGCCGACATCGACGCCGTGGCGATCGGCCACGATCTGGCGCGGGGCACCTCGGCGTTCCGGCGGGGGAGTGTCAAGGGTGAGGCGGCGGGCACCGGTTCACCGCAGCTGCCCGAGCCGGTGTGGGAGACGCCCGTCGGCGGGGAGCCCGAGGAGGGCACGGCGGATACGGAGTCCCCACGGCAGCCGGAGGTCGCGGCGGTGACGTGACGCCGGTGGTGCGACGCCCCTGGCGTGGTACCCCCGGCGTGACACTCCGTGGGACTGCCCGAACTACGGCTGGCCGTCGCATGGTTGTCCGCACTGTGGCTGTTGGAACCACGGTAGTCCGAACTGCGGCTTATCGGCGAACGTGCACCGGGGCGACCTCGGTGGATTTGTCGATAAGCCCTGTTCGCAAAGAGGCTGGGCGATAACGATTGCGATTCGGATCCGTGGTCCGACGGGATCACCGGGAAGCCTGGTGCGCCCGCATCCCTAGGATGCCGAACATGGCTCTTGTGGCTTGAGATTCTGCTGGTGGGACCGTACCCCCACGTCAACGGGTCCTGCTCGAAGGGGAATTCTGTGTTTTCTTCGTTCTCCGCACTGTCCGTGTGCCGGCGAGGCGGAGCCCGCCTCGCCGCTGTGACGCTGGCGTCCGGACTCGCTGTCGGCGGTGCCCTGGTGACGGCCGGCCCCGCCGCCGCCGACACCGCGCCCGCCCAGCCCCAGGGCGGAGCGACCGCGACCATAGGCGGCCTGAAGACGTACGGCGCGGCGAGAGTGCACTCCGACGAGGGCGACCTCGACATCTCGGCCGGCCTGTTCGAGATGTCCGTCGAGGGCGGCGGCATGCTGCAGACGTACTGCGTGGACATCCACAACCCCACGCAGAAGGACGCCGAGTACCACGAGACGCCCTGGAGCGGCACCTCCCTGGGCGCCAACGACGACGCCGGCCGCATCCGCTGGATCCTGCAGAACTCCTACCCGCAGGTGAACGACCTGGCCTCGCTGGCGAAGAAGGCGGGCGTGCGGGGCGCTCTGAGCGAGCAGGACGCGGCGGCCGGGACGCAGGTGGCCATCTGGCGGTACTCGGACGGGGTGGACGTCGACGCCGTCGACCCGGAGGCCGAGAAGCTCGCGGACTTCCTGGAGAAGAGCGCCCGTGACGTGGCGGAACCCCCGGCGTCGCTGACTCTCGACCCGCCCGCCCTCTCCGGCCATCCCGGTGGACTGCTCGGCCCGGTGACCGTGCACACCAACGCGGAGAGCGTGACGGTGACCCCGCCGGCCGACGCCGCGGCGAGGGGCGTGCGGATCGTCGGCAAGGACGGCAAGGACGCCGCCACCGCGAAGGACGGCAGCGAGCTGTTCTTCCTCGTGCCGGAGGACACCGCGGACGGCTCGGCCGAGCTGACCGTGCAGGCGTCGACCACCGTGCCGGTCGGCCGCGCCTTCGCCTCCGAGACCAGAAGCCAGACGCAGATCCTGGCCGGCTCCAGCGAGTCGACGGTGACGGCGACGGCGGGTGCGAACTGGGCGGAGAAGGGCGCGGTACCCGCACTGTCCGCGACCGAGAACTGCGCCGAGGGCGGCGTGGACATCGCTGCGATCAACGAGGGCGACGAGGCGTTCACCTTCGAGCTGATGGGCGCCGAGTACACGATCGCGCCCGGTGAGACGCGTACGGTGACCGTCCCCCTCCAGGAGGACCAGGCCTACGACTTCACGATCACCGGGCCCGGCGGCTACGAGAAGCGCTTCACCGGCGTCCTGGGCTGCCGCACCCAGGCCGACGAGGTCTCCGAGGCGGGCGAGTCGACCCAGATCCTCACCCAGCCGAGCCCGGCGACGATCGGCAGCACCTCCGCCGACGTCAACCTCGCCGCCACCGGCAGCTCCGACACGACTCCGGCGATCGCGGGCGTGGCCATCGGCCTGGTGGTGACCGGCGGGGCGGCACTGGTCCTGGTCCGCAAGAAGAAGCAGCCCTGACCCGGGAGTCCAAGTCGGCGCCGGGCACCGGCGACACAGCAACCAGCGCCTCCATACCGCCACCGGGGACCTCCCGCCCCACGAACACGAGACCAACCATTACGCTCAACACCAGCCCCAACCGGCGGCTGCAGTCAACGCATAGAGCCTCCACCGATCCCGGAGTGCTTCACGTCGAGTGGCTTGAACAGCGGCGGCGCCCGGTACAGCAACGCAGTACCGCAACCACAACGACCGACGCCGACCGGTAGCGTCCCTCTGGGGCCTCGAAGCGGCCGGTAGGGCTGTCGCTGACCGATCTAGATAGAGCTACGGATCAAGAACGCTTCCGACATCTACGGCTGACTGTGAGGATGTCGGTGGTGCCGCCCGAGGATCAACGTCGGTACCGCGGGCGTACCCCCAGCGCATGCCGGACGAGAGCAGGGAGCCTCGGACCGTCTTCGAGGCTCCCTGCAGTGCTAGGGGAGGCTGCCGCTCAGTCCCGTCAGGGATGCCCAGGTGCCACCGGTCGGCGTCCGCGACTGGCCGCTACCCGCAGCACGTCCCGCAAAGTGCTGGTCAGTTTGGTAGCGAGTAGGTGCAACTCCTCCAGGCCGTCGGTCTCGTCATCGAGTACCTGACGCGCGTGCTCCACGAGTTGTGCTGCCATCCCGAGTTGGAAGGCCTCGATATGGTCCGCCAGGCGGGACACGTAGCCGCCGTGGTCATCGGTGCTCAGATAGCACGGCTTGCCGTCCGGCCCCGACCAAGGGAGCAGTCTCAATTCGTCCCGTGTCGTCATCCCTGCGGTGCCCCCTCGGCGGCCTCGATGCTGGAGGCCGGCGTGCCGCTATGAGCCGGACTCCTCGCCGCGTCATCTCCGAGCCGGGAGGGGGCAGATGCCAAGTGGCACAGGCAACCGCAGGCCTCGTAGATCAAGGGGAGGTCGACCGGCGCCGAAGCCGGAGTGGACTCCGCGCAGGCCCGGTGCGTGCCGATCCGGCAGGCAGTCGAGCGGTACGAGGCGGCTGAGGTGTCCGGGCCGAGAGCCTGCCCCCGCGAGGACGTCACTGGGCCCCCAGGAGAGTCGAGCAGGCATCGGTTGGCAGGTAGGGCGCGACGACGATCGTGGGGTGCCGTCGGGTGCGCTCCTCTTGCAGCAGCACGTACGGACGGACGAGGGCGACATCCTCGCCTCTGAGTAAGTGCCGGTGTCCCGGCTTGTCGACAGCCTGCGCCAGAGGGACTGCCGATTCGCCGGCGGCGGCTGGCGAGGAAGCAGGAGCGAGTGGTGGCCGAGAGGCCCTTAATGTGCGGCGGTGCCTGCCCTTGTGGAGATGCCACGCTCTGGTGAGAGCCACGGCACGGCGGATACGGTTGAGCATGCTGATCAGCTCCTATCGCTGATGGCTCGGTCCCCCGACATCGCCCGTCGCGGGGACCGCTTTGTGTACGACCGCCCAGAGGGTTCGGTCGTTCAGGCTTGTGGCGAGGAGCCCGAATCGATCGGCCTCGGCCACCAGTTCCAGGACCTCCCGCCATAAGTCGGCGGAGAGCGACTCCGGCACTGCCGCTTCGATCGACACGTACCGGTCGTGCTCCTCCACACGCGCGGGAAGCCCGAGGTCGGACAGCCGGGCAGCGATGACTACCGCGCTAACTCCCGAAGCGGGCACAGGGCAGCCTCCGTCACCGGCGATCACTTTGAGTAAATCTAGTTAACTAGATTCGAGCTAGTGAACTAGATTTTCCATATGTCTGAGCAGCCGCCCTACCTCCGCATCGCCGACGAACTCCGGCGGCGGATCGCGGAGCACGTGTGGGAGCCGGGGGACCGGCTGCCCTCCCGCGCCCAGATCGGTCAGGAGTGCGGCGTGGGCGAGAACGTGGTTCGCCGGGCACAGGAGCTGCTGATCTCCCAGGGTGTGCTGGAGGGCCGCGCCGGGTCAGGTACGTATGTGGCCGAGCCCCGGAAGCGGGTACGGGTTGTCCGCTCTTCGGCTCGTGAGCAGCCGGACGGGTCGCCCTTCCGCGCGGACATGAGGGCTGTGGGCAAGCAAGGCGACTGGGAGAGCCGGACCGACGCCAAGGTTCCCGCCCCGGCCGACGTCGCAGCCCGGCTGGGCATCGCCGAGGGGGACCTGTGCGTCAGGACGACGTACGAGTTCCTGGCCGACGGAAGGCCGGTGCAGCTGTCGACGAGTTGGGAGCCGTACGACCTCACCGCCGGCACACTCATCGTGCTCCCCGAGGGAGGGCCGCACGCCGGGGCGGGAGTCGTGAACCGCATGGCGGCGATCGGCGTCACCGTCAGCCATGCCGTGGAACAGCCGGAGCCACGACAGGCGACCGCCGAGGAGGCCTCACTCCTGGGCATCCAGAAGGCCGCACTCGTCACGCACATCCGGCGGACGTACTACAGCGACGACGGGCGGCCCTTGGAGACAGCGGACATCGTGGTGCCCGCGGCTCACTGCGAGATCGTCTACGAGATTCCGATCAATTCGTAGGCACTCGCTCTTCGCGGGCGGGCCGAGGCGGCGCTTCGGGAGCGTTCACATGGCGATGGAGTCCCACCCGATGCGAGCTGCCCTCTACTGATCACTCCTGGGCCGTCTCTGGGCCGTGCGAGGGTGCCCGAGGCCGACCGACAGCGACCGACGGTGACAGGCGGGTCCAAGCCGTCTATCACGAACTCCCAGGTCAGGGCGCCCCCGGTATACGCGTTTCCTCCCAGGGGTGGCGGTACGGCAAGATGGGGTGTATCTGCCCACTGCCAGATTCAAGCTGCCGGACGGTTTCTCTTGGCTGAGTTCATTTACACCATGCGCAAGGCGCGCAAAGCGCACGGCGACAAGGTGATCCTCGACGACGTCACCCTGAACTTCCTGCCGGGGGCGAAGATCGGCGTCGTCGGTCCGAACGGTGCCGGTAAGTCGACCGTGCTGAAGATCATGGCCGGGCTGGAGCAGCCGTCCAACGGTGACGCCTTCATCTCTCCCGGCTACAGCGTCGGCATCCTGATGCAGGAACCCACGCTCACCGAGGACAAGACGGTCCTGGAGAACGTCCAGGAGGGCGTTGCCGAGACCAAGGGCAAGCTCGACCGGTTCAACGAGATCGCCGAGCAGATGGCGACCGACTACTCGGACGCGCTGCTCGACGAGATGGGCAAGCTCCAGGAGGACCTGGACCACGCCAACGCGTGGGACCTCGACGCCCAGCTGGAGCAGGCCATGGACGCCCTGGGCTGCCCGCCCGGCGACTGGCAGGTCACCAACCTCTCCGGTGGTGAGAAGCGCCGCGTCGCGCTCTGCAAGCTGCTGCTGGAGGCCCCCGACCTGCTGCTCCTCGACGAGCCCACC
Source organism: Streptomyces sp. NPDC059861 (assembly GCF_042731435.1). Taxonomy (NCBI): domain Bacteria; kingdom Bacillati; phylum Actinomycetota; class Actinomycetes; order Kitasatosporales; family Streptomycetaceae; genus Streptomyces; species Streptomyces sp. NPDC059861. The sequence goes on from NZ_JBHWJQ010000025.1 coordinate 58,676, forward strand.
AACCACCTGGACGCCGAGTCCGTGAACTGGCTGGAGCAGCACCTCGCCAAGTACGCGGGCACCGTCGTGGCCATCACCCACGACCGGTACTTCCTGGACAACGTCGCCGAGTGGATCCTCGAACTCGACCGCGGCCGCGCCTACCCGTACGAGGGCAACTACTCCACGTACCTGGAGACCAAGCAGACCCGTCTGAAGGTCGAGGGGCAGAAGGACGCCAAGCGCGCCAAGCGCCTCAAGGAGGAGCTGGAGTGGGTCCGCTCCAACGCCAAGGGGCGGCAGGCCAAGTCCAAGGCGCGTCTGGCCCGCTACGAGGAGATGGCCGCCGAGGCGGAGAAGATGCGGAAGCTGGACTTCGAGGAGATCCAGATCCCGCCGGGCCCGCGGCTCGGCAGCATCGTCGTCGAGGTCAACAACCTCAACAAGGCCTTCGGCGACAAGGTCCTCATCGACGACCTCAGCTTCACGCTGCCGCGTAACGGGATCGTCGGCGTCATCGGCCCCAACGGCGCCGGCAAGACCACCCTCTTCAAGATGATCCAGGGCCTGGAGGCCCCCGACTCGGGCACGATCAAGGTCGGCGACACCGTCAAGATCTCGTACGTCGACCAGAGCCGCGAGAACATCGACCCGAAGAAGACCCTGTGGGCCGTGGTCAGCGATGAGCTGGACTACATCAACGTGGGCCAGGTCGAGATGCCGTCGCGGGCGTATGTCTCCGCCTTCGGCTTCAAGGGTCCGGACCAGCAGAAGCCGGCCGGTGTGCTCTCCGGCGGTGAGCGCAACCGCCTCAACCTCGCGCTCACCCTCAAGCAGGGCGGCAACCTGCTGCTCCTCGACGAGCCGACCAACGACCTCGACGTCGAGACCCTCTCCAGCCTGGAGAACGCGCTGCTGGAGTTCCCCGGCTGTGCCGTGGTCGTCTCCCACGACCGGTGGTTCCTCGACCGCGTCGCGACGCACATCCTCGCCTACGAGGGTGAGTCCAAGTGGTTCTGGTTCGAGGGCAACTTCGAGTCGTACGAGAAGAACAAGATCGAGCGACTGGGTCCGGACGCCGCTCGTCCGCACCGCGCCACCTACAAGAAGCTGACCCGGGGCTGATCTCTTGCGGCACATCTACCGCTGCCCACTGCGCTGGGCGGACATGGACGCGTACGGCCACGTCAACAACGTGGTCTTCCTCCGGTACCTGGAGGAAGCCCGTATCGACTTCCTGTTCCGCCCGGACAAGGAGTTCAAGCAGGGGTCCGTGGTGGCGCGCCATGAGATCGACTACAAGCGGCAGCTCGTCCACCGGCACGCGCCGGTGGACATCGAGCTGTGGGTCACGGAGATCAGGGCCGCCTCCTTCACCCTCACCTACGAGGTGAAGGACGGCGAGCAGCTCTACGTCCGGGCCTCGACGGTGATCGTGCCGTTCGACTTCGAGGCGCAGCGGCCGCGCCGGATCACCGCGGAGGAACGCGAGTTCCTCGAGAGCTACACGGATGACGAGGAGGAGGCCGTCGCCGCATGACGGTGCTCCACCTCGCCGACGAGGGGGAGGCGGCGGACCTCGCGGCCTTCCTCTCCCGGCTGCTCCACTACGACCGTGGAGCGGCGGTACGCCTGCAGGCCGCGGGCACCGCACTCGCCGTCTTCGGCCGCCCCCCGTCCTTCGAGGTGCTGGCGATCCGGGCGGTACGGCTGGCCAAGCCGTACGAGGACGGGCTGGACGTCACCCTCGACGTGACCGTGTCCGCGGGTGAGCTGCTGGAATCCGTGGACGAGACGGCGGCCACGGCGGCCGTTCCGCGAGCGGTCACCGGGCCCCCGTGGGCAGGGGTGCTGCCGCCGCGCGGCGGCTGGCGGGCGGAGCGGGGACTTCCGGCGGCGAAGAACCTGCGGGCGGTGGTCGCCGCCGTGGTGAGCGAATTCCGGTCCCGGACGGAGGAACTGCCGCCGGAGGGCCGTACCCGGGCCGAACTCGACCGGATAGGGCGCGAGATCTGGTCCCGGACCGTCGGGAACACCCCGCTGCCCGTGCGGGCCGTGCACGCCGCCCAGGCCCTGGGATTCCTGCGCCCGGCTACCGCGACGGAGGAGCTGGCGCTCTTCTCATCGGGCGCCTGGCTGCGGCTGCGCACGCCCTACGGCTCGATCGCCGTGCGACAGGCCGGACTCGGGATGCTGGGCGTCAGCGTGCGCTGACGCCCGTCGGCGCGGGGCGGGCCGTCTCAGCCCTCCGTGTTCACCATCGAGGCCGCCGCGTACGTGAGGTACTTCCACAGCGTGTGCTCGTGTTCCTCGGACAGGCTCAGCTCGTCGACGGCGTCCCGCATGTGCTTCAGCCACGCGTCGTGCGCGGCCCGGTCGACGGCGAAGGGGGCGTGACGCATGCGCAGGCGGGGGTGGCCCCGGTTCTCGCTGTACGTCGTCGGGCCGCCCCAGTACTGGATCAGGAACAGCGTGAAACGCTCCTCGGCGGGGCCGAGGTCCTCCTCGGGGTACATCGGCCGCAGGATCGGGTCCTGGGCGACTCCCTCGTAGAAACGGTGGACCAGGCGGCGGAAGGTCTCCTCCCCGCCGACCTGCTCGTAGAAGGTCTGCTCCTGAAGCGTGCCGCGCCGAATCTCATTCACCCGTCCATCGTCTCAGACGCGGAGGACGAGGACTTGAGGCTTAGGACCAGGCACCCGCCGGGCCCGGGTACTCGCCTCGCACTGTGAACCGCAGCACAGTGGACACATGGGCGCGCACGCACTGGAAAAGGACCTGGAGGCCGTCGCCGCCGCGGCGCGGGCCGCGCTGGTGCGGGAGATCGACGCGAGCGGGGCTTGGGTCGCGGACCCGGTGTGGCGGGACGCCTTCGCGGCGGTCCCCCGGCACCTCTTCGTGCCGTACTACTACGTGGGCGTCCGGGGCGGCTACGAGCGGCGCTGGGGCGAGAGCCCCGACCCGCAGGCCCGGGAACGCTGGGTGCGCGGCGCCTACGAGGACACCCCGCTGGCGACCCGGATGCGGGACGGGGAGCTGCTCTCGTCCAGCAGCCAGCCCTCGCTGATGGCGCTGATGCTGACCGAGCTGCGGGTGGCGGACGGCGACCGGGTGCTGGAGATCGGCGCGGGCACCGGCTACAACGCGGCGCTGCTCGCGCACCGGCTCGGCGCCGGCGACCTCGTCACCAGCGTCGATCTGGAGCCGGAGATCACCGAGTCGGCCCGCCGGCACCTGGACGCCGCCGGGTACCGCCCGGTGGTCGTCACCGGTGACGGGGCGCGCGGGGTGCCCGAGCGCGCCCCCTTCGACCGGATCATCGCGACCTGCACCCTGGCGTCGATCCCGCCCGCCTGGCTCGCCCAGTGCCGTCCCGGCGGCCGGATCCTGACACCGCTCGCCACCGGCCTGATCGTGCTGACCGTGCGCGACGCCGGGTACGCCGAGGGGCACTTCCTGAAGACGCCCGCGTTCTTCGTCCCGCTGCGCGGCGCCGGTCGGCCCGAGCAGGAGCCGGTGCCGCCCGGGGCGGTGCCGCGCCGTGGACGGGAGCACGAGCTGTTCCGGTTCCTGCTCGCCCTCACCCGGGGGAGCCTCGATCCGCGGGACGCGTACGCGCTGTGGGAGCGCGAGGGGCGGCCCGGCCGGGAGCGGTACGGCATCACCGTCGGCGGCGGACGTGAGTGGGCGTGGCTGGACGAGCCGGAGGGGCCGTACGTCTGGCCCCTCCCGGCCTGAACCGCCGTCCCGCCCGGCTGACTCAGCCGCGGCGGACCGTGATCGTCGTCCAGGCGCCCACGTGCACGCGGTCGCCGTCCTGCAGCTGCACCGGCACGAAGGGCTGGATCGGGTCCTCCGAGCCGTTCACCGTCGTGCCGTTCGTCGAGTTCTGGTCGACGATCGCCCAGCTGCCGTCCGGCTGCTGCACCAGTACCGCGTGCTGGTGCGAGACGCCCGGGTCCTCCGGCGGCACCGCCAGATCGATGTCGGGGGTGTCGCCGGTGGAGTGCCGGCGGCGCCCGATGGTGACCTGGTTGCCGGTGAGCGTGCGCTGCTGCTCCGGGGAGTACGCGGGCAGGTTCAGGCCCGCCGCCTCGGGGCCGGAGCGGTGCATCATCGCCATGAAGTACTCACGGTCCGGACCGATGGTCGCCGTCCAGGTCGCGGGCCGCTGCGGGGGACCGGGCGGGGGACCGGACTGGGCGCCGGGGTGCGGGTAGCCGTAGCCGCCCTGCTGACCGGGGCCACCGGGCTGACCCGGACCGCCGGGGCCGGTGGACGGCGGGGAGAGCACCCAGTCGTCGTCACCGCCGCCGAAGGACGGGCCACCCTGCTGCGGCCGGCCCGTCTCCTGCGGGTACGCGGGCGGGGCGGGCGGGCCGGACCGGTGGAAGGCCTGCGGGGCGCCCGGGGGCGTACCGGGGCCGCCCGGGCCGCCGGGACCACCCGGGCCGCCGGGACCGTTCGGCGTCGGACCGGGCGGCGGAGGAACCGGCCGCGACGGGTCACCACCGAAGCCGGGAGGGCCGGGGCGCTCACCGAACCCCGAGGGGCCGGGGCCGCCGGGCTGCTCGCCGAAGGACGAAGGGCCGGAAGGACCGGCCCCGCCGGGCGCCTCACCGAAGGCCGACGGGCCGGAAGGACCGGGGCCCCCAGGGCGCTCGCCGAATGCCGAAGGGCCGGAAGGGCCACGGCCGCCGGGCTGCTCGCCGAAGGCCGGCGGGCCGGAGGGACCAGGCCCGCCGGGGCGCTCGCCGAAGGCCGGTGGGCCGGAAGGGCCACGGCCGCCGGGCTGCTCGCCGAAGGGCGGCGGGCCGGAGGGACCAGGCCCGCCGGGCTGCTCGCCGAAGGGCGGCGGGCCGGAGGGACCAGGCCCGCCGGGGCGCTCGCCGAAGGGCGGCGGGCCAGAGGGACCAGGCCCGCCGGGGCGCTCGCCGAAGGCCGGCGGGCCAGAGGGACCAGGCCCGCCGGGCTGCTCGCCGAAGGCCGGCGGGCCGGAGGGACCAGGCCCGCCGGGCTGCTCGCCGAAGGGCGGCGGGCCGGAGGGACCAGGCCCGCCGGGGCGCTCGCCGAAGGCCGGCGGGCCAGAGGGACCAGGCCCGCCGGGCTGCTCGCCGAAGGCCGGCGGGCCGGAAGGACCGGGGCCGCCGGGCTGCTCGCCGAAAGCCGGTGGGCCGGAAGGGCTCGGGCCACCGGGCCGCTCGCCGCCGAATCCGGGCGGGCCCGAAGGACCCGGCCGCTCCCCGCCGAACCCACCGGGCCCGGAAGCCCCCGTGGGTCCCCCGGGCTCGGCGCCGAACGGCGGTCCCGGCGGGATCGGCTCGGCCGGGCGGTTCATCTGCGACGGACGCGAGCTCTGGTACTCGTACGAGTCACCGCCGCCGAACGACGGCGGCGGACCGGACGGCCGCTGGAACTGCGGGGCCGACGGGCGCGGCGCCGCCGGGGTGTACGAGGTCGCGGTGTTGGTCAGGAAGTTCCACCGGCACTCCTCGCAGAACGGCGCACCGCCCTCGCGGGGCGTGCGGCACTGCGGGCACAGCTCGGAGGGCGCGCCGGGCCGGCCGGCGTTCGGCCCGCCGGACGGGCCGGGGCCGCCGGGCGGCGGCGGGAAGCCGTAGCCGCCACCCGGGGGCGGCGGCGGAGGGGGCGGAGGCACGGCACCCGCCATGCGGTGACCGCAGACCTCGCACCAGTCGTCGGAACCCGACTGGTGTCCGTTCGGGCAGGTCGGCATGTCGGCGCTTCCCCCTCTCCTGTTCCGGCCGTTTCGACCGGATTTCTCCAACCCCGGGGGGTCGGGCTCGCTTTGTTTCAGGTCACTTCTTTACACGAACAGTCTTTGTCGACCGAGTTTCGAGCGTCATCTCGTCGGCCTCCGCGACCTTTGCCTTCAGTCGCACAGTACCTGTCGCCGCGTCGACCACGTCCACCACCTTCGCAAGGAGTTTCGCGGTACCGGCGTTCCCGGAGGCCCCGGCGAGCTGAACGGCGCGACCCAGTTTGGCCGTTGCTCCATCAATGTCTCCCGATTTGCGCAGATCCAGCCCCTGTTGGATGACCTGTGCCAGTTCGGCCTGGCCGGTGTAGTGGGCGACCTGAGGGTTGATCGACGTCGAGGCGACCATGTCGTCGGTCCACACGGCCCGTACCAGGCCCTGGGCGCCGAGGTTCTGGGCGGTGCCGTCGGGGTGCGGGATCACCAGCGAGAGGCGGGCGGCGAGCATCTCCTGGCCGAGGTGCGCGGCCGGGACCTCGACGCAGACGTGGTAGTCACGGGACTCGTCTCCCCAGGAACCGGTGGGGTAGTCCCCGGCACGCGGACCCGCCTCGGTGCGGCGGCCGGTCAAGTCCTCGACGGTGGGGGCGACTTGCTTGACGAATCTGATCGTCGTACCGACCGGGGTCCACAGCCGCAGGGCGACGTCCGCGACCTCCTTGCCCATCGCCGTCTCCATCATCCGCGTGAAGTCGGCGGCGAGGCCCGCCGGATCGGCGACGATGTCGGCGGTGCCGAGCAGGGCGGAGGCGATGCCTGTGACTTCTTTCACCTCCCAGTCGGTGCCCACGCCCCGTGCGTCACAGGTGAAACGCCCGGCGACGGCCTCCAGCGAGGCCCTGAGGTCCTGCGGCGACTCGTGCTCGTTGCGGCCGTCGGTGAGCACGATGCCGTGCCGGATCGCGACGTCCGCCGAGGAGAGCAGGCGGTCGGCGAGCCGCAGCCAGGTCCCGATCGCCGTGCCACCGCCGGCGGTGAGCCTGCGCAGGGCCTGCTTGGCCTGTTCGCGGGTGGTGGCGTCGGCGAAGGCGAGCCGCCCGCCGCCCGGATAGACCTCCTTGGCGACGTGTGTGCCGCCGATCACCGCGAAGTGCACACCGTCGCGCAGGGTGTCGATCGCGGCGGCCGTGGCGTCCCGCGCGTTGCGCATCTTGGTCGGCGGGTAGTCCATCGAGCCCGAGCAGTCGACCATGATCGCCACGGCCGCGGACGGGCCCTGTCCCGGCGAGTAGAGGTGAGGCGCCGCGACGGCGCTCCCGACGGTGCCGCCGCCGGTCGCGGTCACCGTGACGATCGCGTTGACCTCCCGGCCGCCCTCCGGGAGGTACTCGTTCTGGTACACGTCCACCGAGAACTGCGGCACGTTCGATTTCGAGAAATTGGCCATACGTTCTCAAATCCCCCTTGAACGCCCCACGGGAGGTGGGGCGACGACGGAATCGCGGACCGGTCCCCTCCGGTCCGCCCAGCCTTCCCAGGCCTCCGCGCGCGGCCTCAGGCCGATCCTGCCCCCTGCGACGGGGCAGGGAACGGCACGACGGCCACTGTTACGTTGTCGTGGCCCCCGCCGTCCAGGGCGTGCCCGACGAGGACCCGCGCGCCGTGCAGCGGGCGTACGGCGGCGTCGGCCGGGAGGACGCCGGCCATCTCCTCGGCCGCCTCCGCGTAGTTCCACAGGCCGTCCGTGCACACGACCACCACGCCGGGGCGGTCCGGCTTGAAGGAGGCCGTGTGCGGCTCCAGTTCGTAGGCGTCCGCGCCGAGCCAGCCGGTGATGGCGTGGGCGCGCTCGTCGGCGTACGCCTCGGCCTCGCTCATCAGGCCCGCGGCGACCATCTGCGCGGCCCAGGAGTCGTCCTCGGTGAGCCGGGCCGCCGGGGCGCCGCGGTCCACCGGCACCCAGTAGACGCGGCTGTCGCCGACCCAGCCGACCACCAGCAGACCGGCGGTCACGACCGCGCCGACCAGGGTGCAGGCGGGGGCGTTCTGGTGCGGCTGGTGCTCACGGGCCGTGGCGGGTTCCTGGGCCAGCGCGTCGACCGCGTGCGAGGCGGCGACGATCGCGTCGTGCATGGCCTGCTGCGGGTGCGTGCCGAGCGGCAGGGCCGCCAGCAGCGACGCGCTGGCCGCGCGGGAGGCGGCCAGGGAGGCGTCGTCCGGGCGGGTCGCCGAGGACACGCCGTCGCACACGATGGCGACCAGCGCCTCGGAGCCGTCGGGCAGGGCGGTGCGGCCGATACCGAAGGCGTCCTCGTTGCGGTGGTGGCGCAGACCGCGGTCGCTGACCGCGGCCATGGGCCCGGACTCCTGCTCCATGTGGTCGCGTTCGCGTGGCTGGGCGTGGCCGCAGTTCTCGCAGTAGCCGTCGTGGTCGACACGGCCCGCGCGGCAGGCCACGCAGACCGTCGGGGGATCGGCGGGTGCGGCGAGGTCGGCGGTGACGCGCGGGTCCGGGGCCTGGAGGGGGTACTCCTCGGGCTCCGGGCGCCGGTCGAAGCGCACGCCCGTCGCGGAGTGGCCGGGGGCGGCCGGGGGCAGGGGGGCGCCGCCCGGGTCCGTGCCAGGCAGGTCCGCCGGCGGCTGCGCCGCGGGGGGAGTGCCGGAGCCGCCCGGGTCGGCCGGTGCGGCCCCCGAGCCGTTCATGGTGAGGGTCGGGCTGTCGTCCGGCCGTGGCGGCACGGCGGACAGGTCGTATCCGCACGCACCGCAGAAACGGTCACCCGACTCGAGCGGTTCCTCGCAGCTCGGGCAGGCGGACAGCTGGGGCATCTGCGACATCAACTACACCCATGTCCGGGGGCGGTAACGGTTGGCACGTTCCACCAGGTCGATCCTCTCCTCGCCGCCCCGCGCCAGGCGGGCCAGCGTGCGGTACGAACGCTCCAGGCCGAAACGCAGCCCGCGTTCGTCCAGGTCGCTGCCGAGCAGCGTCCGTCCCCCGGCAGTGGGAGGAACGGAACCCTGGCCCCCGGAGAGTATCCAGTCCAGGGCACTGCCGAGCACTTCCGTGGCCAACTGCTCCCGCCGGGTCGGGTCCAGACCGTACGAGTCCAGCGCCTCGACCTGCCCGGCGGCGGCGGTCAGATCCTCCAGGAAGGGTACGTCGCCGGCGGCGGCCGTACGCTGCCGGAGCCGGGCCCGCACCGCGGCCACCCGGGCGGCCGTGTAGTGGATGGACGACTCCGGCACCGACTCCAGGGTACGCACGGCGCCGCTCCGGTCGCCGGTGGCGAGCTGGACGCGGGCCAGACCGAACGCGGCGCTCACGAAGCTCGGGTCGGTCGCCCACACCAGGCGGTAGTACTCGGCGGCGTTGTCCAGCTGGCCGAGCACCTCCGCGCACAGGCCGAGGGCCAGCTTGGGCGCGGTCTCGCCGGGGAAGGCGTCGTAGATCGCGTCGAAGGCGAGGGCGGCGCCCTCCTGGTCGCCGGTGGCCAGCGCGGCCACCCCGCGGTACCAGACGACCCGCCAGTCGTCGGGGCGCTCCTCCTCCAGCGCGCGCAGGGCGTCCAGCGCGGCCGTGGAGTCGTCGTTCTCCAGCCATGCCCGGATCTGCCGCAGCCGGGTCTCCACCGAGGGCGCGGGCGCGGCGGCGAGGGCGCTGAGCAGCTCGGCCGGCGCGGTGGCCATCAGCCCGGCCAGGAATCCGGCGTTCGGGTCGGCGGGGTCGACGCGGGGCACGGCCAGGGCGAGGGCGGCGGGACCGGTGCCGACGGGCTTGACGAGGCCGGCCCCGCCGGTGAGGGCGTGCAGGGCGCCACCGGACGGGAGCGGCGCCCCGTCGCCGGTCGCCGTACCGGGCGCGGCCCGGCGCGCGGGCACCACGCGTGCCCCCAGCCGTGACACGTCACCCGCCAGCCGGGGGAACAACTCCGTGTCCGTCACCTGCGGTTCCGGCCCGAACAGCGTCGACAGCGCGGGCCGCGCCCGGCCCGTCTGCAGGGACACGACCTCCCGCAGCACGCCGGTCAGCTGCTCCGACATCTCCTGCGCGGAGGCGAACCGGCGGGCCGGGTCGGGGTCGGTGGCGCGGACCAGAAGCCGGTAGAACGACTCGTACTGCCGGAAGACCTCGATGTTGTCGGGGTCGGGCAGGGAGTCGGCGAAGACGTTCGTGTAGCCCTGGAAGTCGAAGGTCAGGACGGCGAGCGTGCGGCCCACCGTGTAGAGGTCGGACGCCACCGACGGGCCGGCGTCCGCGACCTCCGGCGCCTGGTAGCCCACCGTGCCGTAGATCGCCGACTCGTCGTCGTCCATGCGGCGCACGGCGCCCATGTCGATCAGCTTGAGCTGGTCCTCGGTCTGGATGGCGTTGTCGACCTTGAAGTCGCAGTAGAGCAGGTTGCGGCTGTGCAGGTGGTCGAGGGCCTCCAGCGCCTCGATGCCGTACGCGCACGCCTGCTCCACCGGCAGCGGGTCGCGCCGCCCTGAGGGTGTACGGCGGGCGTTGGCGATCTCCTTGAGGGACTTGCCGCCGACGTACTCCATGACGATGTACCCGTCGAGGGAGTCCGTGCGCTGGTCGAGGTGCTCGACGAAGTTGTAGATCCGCACGATGTTGGCGTGCTCGATCTCCGCGAGGAACCGCCGCTCGGAGATCGCGGCGGCCATCGCGTCCTGGTCGCCGGTGTCCAGCAGGCCCTTGAGCACCACCCACCGGTCCGAGACCGCGCGGTCGACGGCGAGGTAGACCCAGCCCAGCCCGCCGTGCGCGAGGCACCCCGCCACCTCGTACTGGCCGTGCACGATGGCGCCGGACGTCAGCTTCGGCACGAACGAGTACGGGTGGCCGCACTTCGTGCAGAAGCCCTCCGTGCGCCCGGAGCGGTCACCGCGGGCGCGGCCCACCGGTGCCCCGCAGTCCGAGCGCGAGCAGAACCGCTTGCGCTCGGGGACCTCCGGGTTCTCCAGGACCATCGAGCGCGGGTCGGGCCGCGGCACCTGCGGCACCTGCACCAGGCCCGCGCCCAGCCGCCCCCGGGTCGAGGAACCGGACGTGGAGCCGGAGCTGCGCACCGACACCGAGCGGTTCGAGGAGCGACCCGACAGCGCCCGGGAGAGCCGCCCCGACACCGAGCGGCGGGACTTCGAGGACTGCGACGACGTACGGGAACTGCCGCGGGAGGTGGAGCGGGAACCGCCGCTCGCCGCCGAGCCCTTGCCGCCGCCTGTGACGCCGGTCGGCGGGGAGCCGACCATGCCGTTCGCGGAGACCACCGGCGCCAGGCCGCAGGTGTCGCAGTAGAGCTCGCCGCCGCCGACGTCCTCGTAGGCGCCCTCGCAGCCCGGACGCTGGCAGCTCCGCTGTGCCTGACTCATGAGGACGGCTCCCCCCTGCGGTCCTGGAACTCCGGCGGACCGCTCTGCTGCGGCACCCGTGGCGCGGTGCCGAGCACTTCGGCCGCCGCGTGCTGGAAGCGCAGCACGGCCTGCTCGGCGACCCGCAGGTCGCAGGGCGCGCTCCACAGCATGCGGCGCGCCGCGTCGTAGCGCTCCATCAGCAGCGGGTCCTCCGCCAGTCCGTGCCGGGCGATCTTCGCCTTGTACGCGTCGAGCCGGCCGCGCAGCTCGGCGCGGACGGCGAGCGGCGCGGTGACCGCGGTCAGCGACTCGCGGGCCCGCAGCAGTTCGTCCTCCGCCTTCTGCTCCAGGGACTCGAGGAGCGGGGACAGGCGGTGCCACTGGGCGTGCCTGCGGTACTCGGCGGCCGTCGCCAGCTGCTCCTGCAACGCGGTCGGCGGCCCGCTGACCACCGGCACCTCCGTGGCGGCGATCTTCGCGAGCACCTCCCCGCGCGCGATGCGTGCCTCGGCGAGGGTGCGGTCCGCGCGCGAGAGCACGTCCCGCAGCCGCACCAGCCGCTGCTCGGCGTCCTTGCGGACGGCGAGCACGGCGTCGATCTCCCGGCGAACCTCCTCCAGGGCGCGCGCCTCCCGGTCGTACACCGTGGTGTCCGGTCTGCCGCCGCCGGGTGCCGAACTGCCCTCGGCGCGCTGCCAGTACGCCAGCGGGTCGGAGACCACCTGCTCGCGCAGCCGGGTCAGGGTGCGGGTGATGCGCTCCAGGTCGTCCCCGGCCGGGTGCTCGCCGGGGCGTACGCCGACGGAGTGCGCCAGCTTGCGGGTGCGCTGGAGTTCGGCGGCGAGTAAATCGATCCGGGCGGGCAGCGCCGACCAGACCGCGTCGGAGGCCACGACCATGTCCAGCGACCTGGCGTACAGCTCGTTCATCCGGTCCACGAGCGTGACCAGCGTGAACCTTTCGCTGAGCTTGCCCGCGCCGTGCAGCGTCGGCGCGTTCGCCGTCGCGGCGGCGCCGCCGGCGACCGTGACGGACTCGCCGCGCAGCAGGTCGGTCAGGTCCACCAGGTCCTCGCGGCTGGACCAGCGGCGCCGGGCGCGGATGTCACGGGCGGAGCGCAGCGCGTCGCTGTACGCGTCGAAGTACGCCCACAGCAGGGAGATCGACGCCTCCGTGGCCGCCCAGCGCTCCTTGGTCGTGCCGGTGAGCTCGGCGCCTTCGAGGAGCCGGCGGCCCGCGTGGTCCTGGAGGGCGAAAAGCGAGGTCTCGATCGCCTCGTGCTCCGCACCGAGCCGCGCCAGCGCACGGTCCACCTCGTCCCGGTCCATCACCGGACCGGAGGCTCCCGTGACGCCCATCGATCACCTCTCGTCTGCTGGTCTGTGCTGTCGGTTCACTGCCTGCCGGTCACCTGTGGCGCGGCGTCGGCGGGGTCGCCGACTCGGAGTCCCTACCCAGCGTCGGGGACAGCCACTTGTCGTACGAGGCCTTCCAGCCGCCGTCCGTGCGGTAGTCGGCCAGTATGCGGTTGACCCGGCGTACCAGATCGTCGGCGTCCTTCTTCATCGCCACGCCGTAGTACTCCGTGGTGAACCGGTCGCCCTTCAGCTCCACCGTCGGGTCCTGCGCGGCCTGGCTGGCGGCGAGCGCGCCGTCCGTCACCACCGCGTCCACCTCGCCGAGCTGGAGGCGGACCAGGCAGTCGAGCTGGTTGGGCACGGTGGTGGAGATGTCGGCGGAGGCGGGCAGTTTGCCGGACTTCCGGTCCGCCGCCAGGTTGTCGTACGCGGTCGAACCCGCCGCCGAGCAGATCCGCTTGCCGGCGAGGGTGTCGTCGTAGCCCTTGATCGTCGAGGAGTTGGGTGCGAGGACCTGCTGGCCGGTGAGGAAGTACGGCGCGGAGAAGGCGACGTCCTCCAGCCGGGAGCAGGTGATGGTCATGGTGCGCACCACCATGTCGACCTGGCCGCTCTGGATCGCGGGGATGCGCTGGTTGGTGGGGATGGCCTTGAACCGGATGCGGTCCGGGTCGCCGAGCAGCTCCTGTGCGATCCGGCGGGCCAGATCGATGTCGAAGCCCTCCAACTCGACGTCCTGCTCGGCGGAGTTGGGGTCGCGGTAGCCCCAGCGGTAGCTGTTCTGGTCCACGCCGACCGAGACGTAGCCGCGCTGCTTGACGGCCGCGATCGTGTCGCCCTCCGCGCTCGACGGGGCCAGGCTTTGGTCCTGGGGGTTCTCGCACGTCTCGGCCTTCGCCTGCCGGCCGTCGGCCACGCCGGAGCCGCCGACGCCGGTGCTGCCGTCGCCGCCCGGGTGCGTGTGCGGCAGCAGCAGCACGAAGACCACCGCGAGGGCGCAGACGACCGCCATGGCGCCCACGCCGCCCCAGCCCTTCAGGCTGGCCCGCAAACGTCGTGCATGCATCGTCACGCCCCCTTTCACCGGTACTCCGAAAGCCTGCGGCCGATGCCCAGCAAGGCGCCCGCCGCGCCCAGCACCGCGAGCAGGGCCGCGCCGGCCGGCAGACCGGTCATGGCGTTCCGGCCGTCGCCCGCGGCCTGTTCGAACTCCAGCTTCTCGTGCTTCAGGGCAGTTTCCAGGCTGCGGTCGACGCTGTCGAAGCACTCGCCGGTCGGTTCGTCGCCCTTCGCGCCGATGATCTTGCTGAGCGCCGCCTGGTAGTCACCCCCGTCGTCGGCGTCGCGGGCCTGCTGGTGCCGCTCCTGCCAGATGTCCATGCTGCCCGCGGCGGTCCGCACGGGCTGCTCGCCCGCCTGGTCGTCGGCGAGGGCCTTCGCGGCGGCGAGACCGGCGGCGAGGTCCTTCATCGACGCCTGGAAGGCCACGTCGAACTTGTCCTTGAACTCGCCGCCCACCTCGACCGTCTCCGCGCCCCGGCTGACCAGTGTGAGGTTCTCGTTGCCCCGGGCCTTCAGGGAGGCGATGCGGGCGTCGTGCAGGACGTTCAGGGAGCGGACGCCGTGGTCGTAGGAGTCGTTCAGGCCGGCGCGGGCCACGCTGTGGCCGACGACCAGCCACAGCAGCACCACCGTCGTGGCGGCCGTGGCGGCGACCAGGCCGTGGTTCAGGACCCGGTTCGTCCGGGCGTACGAGCGGTGCTGCGCCCAGGCGAGGGCGGCCAGGGCGAGGAGGCCGAGGACGATCGCCGCCCAGGGGTAGGGCGTCGCGTGCGCGTAGTCGCCGCGCAGCCGCTCGTTCTCCGTCGTGTAGAGGTCTTCGGCCGCCGGGAGCATCTCGGTCTGCATCGTGTCGTTGGCGTACCGCAGGTAGGCGCCGCCGAGCGGATAGCCCTGGCGGTTGTTGGCGCGGGCGCGCTCGATGAGGCCCTTGTACTCCGGCAGGAGCCGGTTGAGCTTCGCGATCGTCCGAGCCGAACGGGAGTTCTGCTCGGAGTTGCTGGCGGCCAGCACGAGCTTCTCCGCCGCCGTGCGGATGTCCTTCTCGTAGCGCTCGCGGGACGCCTTCGTCTCCTGGCCGCCGGCCAGGAAACCGCTGGAGGCGGCGGTGTTGGCGTCGGCGAGGGAGCGGTATATGTCGGCGGCGGCGGAGCTGAGGGGCTGGCTGTTGTTCAGCACGTCGTCGGCGGCGGCCGCACGGTCCGTGGCCTGCCAGGCCGACACGGCGCCGAAGGCGACCACCAGCAGGGCGAGGACCGCGCCGATGATGCGCAGCCGGCCCGGCTCGGTGGTCGCGGCGGCGCGCAGCTGGTCCACGCCCTCCGCGAACGCCGTACGGCGGGGCGGGGTGAGCGCGCCGGGCGCCGGTCCGGGCGCGGGACGTGCGGGGGAGGGCTGCTGAGACGGCACCGTGGGCTGAGTGGGCACGCCCGGCACCGGTGGCGCCGCGCTGCTCCTGGGCGGTTGTGTCACTCCTGACCTCCCCCGTGGTCATCCGTCGCCGCAAGTATCGCTGCCCGGACCGGCATCCGCACCGGCCTTGCGTGGATCTTGATTGATCCCGATTCTCGCAGCACCCCCTGCCCATGAATACGCCGGTGGAATCGGTTCGGTTCCCGTGGCCCCGGTGACACCGCGCGCCCCCCGCGCGCGCCCCTCAGCCCTCGAAGTGGGCCCGCACCCGCTCCCGCACCCCGGCCGCCACCACCCCCAGCCGGTCCAGGCCCAGCAGGGCCGCGCCCAGGACCGGGCTCGCCGTCACCACCTGGGGCACCGCCTTCGGGGCCCGCGCCGCCAGCAGGTCGCGGATCCCGTCGTCGAGTTGGGGATGCCGGGCCGCCAGCACACTGCCCCCCAGCAGGACCGGCGTCTCCTCGTGCAGCAGGTCCAGCCGGGACAGGGCGACCGTCGCCATGCTCACGACCTCCTCGGCGAGCCGGTCGACGAGGGCGCGGGCGACCGGGTCGCCGTCGGCGGCCGTGGCGAAGAGGACCGGCGCCAGCTCGTGCCGCCGGCCGGGCGGCACGAGCTCCAGGTGCAGTGCCTCGATCAGCGCGTGCATGGAGTCGAGCCCGAAGTGCGCGGGCAGGGTGCGTGCCAGCTCGGTCGGGCCGCCGCGCCCGTCCTCCGCGCGGGCCGCGTGGAACAGCGCCTCCTCGGCCAGTCCCCAGCCCCCGCCCCAGTCCCCGGAGACCCGCCCGATCGCCGGGAACCGCGCGGTGCGCCCGTCGGGCCGCATGCCCACGCAGTTGATGCCCGCCCCGCATACCACGGCGACGCCGCGCGGTTCGCTCACCCCGGCCCGCAGGATCGCGAAGGTGTCGTTGCGGACGTCGACGGTGGCTCCCCACGCGCGCGCGTGCAGCGCGTCGGTCAACCGCTCCTCCTCCACGGGGAAGTCGGCGTTGGCGAGGCAGGCGGAGACGTGCGTGACGGAGGTGACGCCGGCCGCGGCGAACACCCGCTCCACCACCTCGGCGAGCACGTCCGTGGCCGCCTCGACCCCCACCGCCGGCGGCCGGAAGCCGCCGCCCCGTGCGGTGCCGAGCACCCTCCCGTCGGCCGCCACCACCGCGACGTCCGTCTTGCTGTTGCCCGCGTCGACGGCGAGGACACGTGCGGTCAGGCCCACGCGAGATGCTCCCGGTTGTGTGCGATCAGCTGGTCGGTGAGGGTGCCGGCGTACTCGTACTGGCCGATGAGGGGATGCGCGAGGAGCGCCCTGAAGACCCGCTCCCGGCCGCCGCGCAGGGCCGCGTCCAGGGCCAGGTCCTCGTACGCCGTCACGCCCGCCATCAGGCCCGCGTACAGCGGGTCCACCGTGGCGACCGGCAGCGGCTCCGGGCCGCCGTGCGCGCCCACCGCCGCCTGCACCTCGATCACCGCGTCGTCCGGCAGGAAGGGCAGCGTGCCCCGGTTGTACGTGTTCACCACCTGGTGCGGGCTCCCGGCGCCGCTCAGCAGCGCCGCCGCGAGGTCCACGGCCGCCTCCGAGTAGAAGGCACCGCCCCGCCTGGCCAGCAGCTCCGGCTTCTCGTCGAGTGCCGGATCGGCGTACATCCGCAGCAACTCCCCTTCCATGGCCGCCACTTCCTCGGCGCGTGAGGGTTTGGTGCGCAGCTCCCGGACGACCTCGTCGTGCGCGTAGTAGTAGCGCAGGTAGTACGACGGGACCACGCCCAGGCGGTCCAGCAGGTCCCGCGGCAGCCGCAGGTCGGCGGCGACCGAGTCGCCGTGCTCCGCGAGCAGCTTGGGCAGCACGTCGTCGCCCTGGACGCCGCCAAGGCGGACGCCGGTCTCCCAGGTGAGGTGGTTCAGGCCCACGTGGTCGAGGTGGATGTCGGCCGGGGCGAGTCCGAGCAGCGCCGCGAACTTGCGTTGCAGGCCGATCGCCACGTTGCACAGCCCGACCGCCTTGTGCCCGGCCTGGAGCAGGGCGCGGGTCACGATGCCGACCGGGTTGGTGAAGTCGATGATCCAGGCGTCCGGGTTGGTCCGCCGAACCCGCTCGGCGATGTCGAGCACCACCGGCACCGTGCGCAGCGCCTTCGCCAGGCCCCCCGCGCCGGTGGTCTCCTGGCCCACACAGCCGCACTCCAGGGGCCAGGTCTCGTCCTGCTGCCGGGCCGCCTGCCCGCCGACGCGCAGCTGGAGCAGCACCGCGTCGGCACCCTCGACACCGGCGTCCAGGTCCGAGGTCGTCACCACCCGGCCGCTGTGGCCCTGCCGGGTGAGGATCCGCCGGGCCAGCCCGCCCACCAGCTCCAGCCGGTCGGCGGCCGGGTCGACGAGCACCAGCTCCTCGACGGGCAGGGTGTCCCTCAGACGGGCGAAGCCGTCCACGAGTTCGGGGGTGTAGGTCGAGCCGCCGCCGACCACGGTGAGTTTCATACGTCCAGTCAACCCTTCACTCCGGTGAGCGTGACGCCCTCGACGAACGCCTTCTGGGCGAAGAAGAACACGAGGATCACAGGGGCCATGACCAGCACGGTCGCGGCCATGGTGAGGTTCCAGTCGGTGTGGTGCGCGCCCTTGAACGACTCCAGCCCGTACGACAGCGTCCAGGCGCCGGGGTTCTCGGAGGCGTAGATCTGCGGGCCGAAGTAGTCGTTCCACGCGTAGAAGAACTGGAAAAGGGCCACGGCGGCCACGCCCGGCTTCGCCATCGGCAGGACGACCCTCAGCAGAGTCCTCAGTTCCCCGCAGCCGTCGACCCGCGCCGCGTCCAGGTACTCGTTCGGGATCGTCATGAGGAACTGGCGCAACAGGAAGATGGAGAACGCGTCCCCGAACGCCATCGGGATCAGCAGCGGCCACAGCGTGCCGGAGAGATCCAGCTGCTTCGCCCAGAACAGGTACATCGGGATGACGACGACCTGGGGCGGCAGCATCATCATCGAGATGACCAGCATCAGCGACAGGTGGCGGCCCCGGAAGCGGAACTTGGCCAGGGCGTACGCCACCGGGATCGACGACACCACGGTCAAGGCGGTGCCCAGACCGGCGTAGAGCAGGGTGTTGCGCCACCAGGTCAGGAAGCCCGGTGTGTCGAGGACCCGCTGGTAGTTGCCCCATTCCCAGGTGTCCGGGAGCAGATCACGGCTCAGCGCCTGGCTGTCGCTCATCAGCGAGGTCAGCAGGACGAACACGAAGGGGAGTGTGAAGAACAGGGCGGCCGCGACGCCGAGCGCGTGGACGGCGATCCATTCGAGGAGGGCCCGCCGCCGTGCCACGGGCGCGCTCAGCACCATCGGCTTGTCGAGTACCTGGGTCATCAGTCACCTGCCTGGATGAGACCGCCCCGGCGCCGCATCAGCAGTGCGGTGAACGCCATCGACAGCGCGAACAGGACCAGGGCCACCACGCACGCCGCTCCGTAGTCGAAGCGCTGGAAGCCGAGGTTGTAGACGAGCTGGGGGAGGGTGAGCGTCGACTTCTCCGGGTAGCCGGGCTCGAACTGGGTGCCGGCGCCCTGGATCACGCCCGACGCGACCTTTCCGGCGACCAGCGGCTGCGTGTAGTACTGCATGGTCTGGATCACGCCCGTGACCACCGCGAACATCACGATCGGCGAGATGTTCGGCAGCGTCACGAACCGGAACCGTTGCCACGCCGACGCGCCGTCCAGCTCCGCCGCCTCGTACTGCTCCTTCGGCACGTCGAGCAGGGCGGCCATGAAGATGACCATCAGGTCGCCGATGCCCCACAGGGCGAGCAGGGTGAGCGCCGGCTTGGACCAGGCGGGGTCGGCGAACCAGGCGGGGGCCGGGATGCCGACTCCCTCCAGGATCGAGTTGACCGGGCCGGTGCCGGGGTTGAGGAGGAAGGCGAAGGCCATGGTGGCGGCCACGGGCGGGGCGAGGTAGGGCAGGTAGAACAGGGTGCGGAAGACGCCCGTGCCGGTCCTGATCCTCGTGATGAGCAGGCCGACGCCGAGTCCGAAGACCACCCGGAGGGTGACCATGACCAGCACCAGCCACAGGGTGTTGCGCAGGGCCGGCCAGAAGAGCGGGTAGTGCTCGAAGACGTACGTCCAGTTCTGCGTTCCGCTCCAGGTCGGCGGCCGGAAGCCGTCGTAGCGCATGAACGAGAAGTAGACCGTCGAGAGCAGTGGATAGGCGAAGAAGACCGAGAAGCCGATCAGCCAGGGGGACAGGAAGGCCACGGTGCGCAGTGCTGATCTGCGGTGCTTGGCTGCCAGGGTGCTCATGGTGCGCCGCTACTTCGCCTGGGCGATGTCCGTGTCGATCTGCTGGGCGGTCTTCTCCAGGCCCGCCTTCAGATCGGTCGCCTTGCCGCTTTCGTAGTCGTAGCCGAACTGCTGGAGGGTCGTCAGGTACACACCGCCGTTGACGGAGGCCGGGGTGGTCGTGGAGTCCGGGTTCGCGGCGATCTCCAGGAACGTCTTGAAGCGCGGGTCGTACTTCAGCTTGGGCGACTTCAGGGCGGCGAGCGTGGAGGGCACGTTGTGGATGGCGTTGGAGAAGCTCACGACCGCGTCCGTGTCGGTGGTCATGTACTTCACCAACTCCCAGGCCGCGTTCTGCTTCTTGCTGGTGGCGGCGATTCCGGCGATGGTGCCGGTGATGTAGCCCTTGCCGTACTGGTCGGCCTGGTCGTCGGGCACGGGCAGCGGGGCGACGCCGATCTCGAAGCCGGGCTCGGCGTCCAGGGCCATGCCCAGGCGCCACTCGCCGTCGAGCTGCATGGCGACCTGGCCGGTGTGGAAGGGGTGCTTCGGGCCCCATTCGTCGCCGAGGGTGGCGCGGTAGGTCTCCAGCTTCCGGTAACCGCCGAGGGCGTCGACGAGCTGCTTCTGGAGCTTGAACCCGGCCTCGAACGCGGGGTCCTCGGCGACGTTGGACTTGCCGTCGCCGTCGAAGTACGTCGGGGAGAACTGGCCGAGGTAGTGCTCGGTCGTGGTCTCCCAGCCGTGGTAGTTCGGCATGAAGCCGAGCTGCTTGTACGAGTTGCCCTGCGGGACGGTCAGCTTCTTCGCCACGGACTCGAACTCGGACCAGGTCTTCGGCGGGGCCGCGATGCCGGCCTTCTCGAAGGCGGTCTTGTTGTAGTAGAGCCCGTACGCGTCACCCAGCAGCGGGACCGCACAGCGGTTGCCCTCGAACTGGGTGTACTCGTTCATCGCCTTCGGGAAGGTCTTCTCCGGGTCGATGTCCGACTTCTCGAAGAACGGGTTGAGGTCGACCAGCGCACCCGACGTGCAGAACCTGCCGACGTTGTTGGTGGTGAAGGACGAGATCACGTCCGGGGCGTTGCCGCCGCCCGCCCGCAGGGCCTGGTTGATCTTGTCGTCGGTCATGTTGCCGACGACCTTCACGTCGATGTTGGGGTGCGTCTTCTCGAAGCCGGCCATCAGCGACTTCACGGCCGCGACCTCGGAGGGGGCGCTCCAGGCGTGCCAGAAGGTGAGGGTGGTGGCCTGGGAGGGGTCGTCGTCCGCTCCGGAGGAGGACTGGCCGGTACACGCGGTCGCGAGGAGGGCGGTGGCGGCGGTGAGGGCTATGGAGACGGTGACGTGCGTGGCCGCTTTTCGGGACTTTCCGGGCATGGCGAAGCCTCCCAGGCAAGGGAACGAGGAATGGGCTGGGTCGGGGGTGCTGCTCAGCGCGAGGTGTCGAAGACCTCGTCGCGGGTGGTGGCGAGGGCGCTCTCCAGGGCGCCGCGCAGGACGGGATGGTCGCGTACGTCCCCGAGGACGAGCCGGGGCCGGGCCGCCGCCAGCTCCGCCAACTCGGCCTGCACCAGGGCGCGCAGGGTCTCGCCGCCGGAGGTGAGCGAGGTGCCGCTCAGGACGACGAGCTCGGGGTCGAGGACGGAGACGAGAGAGGCGAGGCCGGTGGCGAGGCGCGTGGCGTAGGTGTGCAGGAGGCGGCGGTGGGGGTCGCCCTCGGGCCGGGGGCCGGCGCCGAGGCCGTCCGCGCCGGCCCCGCCGTCGTCCGCCGGGCCCGTACGGCGGCCGGGCCCGGCGTCGGCCCGGCGGGTGCGGCGCCCCGTGTCGCCCTCGGCCCGGTCCGTGCCGTGCTCCGGGTCGGCGTACCGCTCCGCCGCGCGGCCCAGCAGTGCGGCGGCGGCCTCGATGTACGGGCCCGAGGGGATGTCCGGGACGCTGAGGTCACGGGCCAGCGCGGGAAGGGCCTGGGAGCCGGCCAGCTCCTGGTAGCCGCCGCTGTTGGCCTTCGTGACCTGGCGGACCAGGGGCGCGCCCGGGACGGGCAGGAAGCCGACCTCGCCGGCGCCGCCCGTCCAGCCGCGGTGCAGCCGGCCGCCGAGGACCAGGGCGGCGCCGAGGCCGCCCTCGTTCCACAGCAGCACGAAGTCGGGGTGTCCTCGGGCGGCGCCGAGGCGCTGCTCGGCGACGGCGACGAGGTTGACGTCGTTCTCGTACTCCACCGGCATCGGCAGCGCGGCGGCCAGTTCGTCGAGGAGGGCGGGGGAGTGCCAGCCCGGCAGGTGCGAGGCGTAGCGCAGCCGGCCGGTGTTCGGGTCGAAGGCGCCGGGCGTGCCGATGACGAGCCGGTGGATGTCGGCCCTGGCCAGCCCCGCGGCCTTCACGGCGCCGTCGAGGGCGTCGGTGACCTGGCGTACGACGGGCTGGAGGGGCCGTCGGCCGGGGGTGGCGACCTCGTACGTGCCGACCGTGCGGCCGGTGATGTCGGCGACGGCGGCGAGGACGCGCTCGGGGGTGACGTCGAGGCCGGCGGCGTGGGCGGCGGCCGGGTTGACGGCGTAGAGCTGGGCGTTCGGCCCGGGGCGGCCCTCGCTGGTGCCGGTCACCAGTACCAGCCCGGCGGCCTCCAGCCGGGCCAGCAGCTGCGAGGCGGTCGGCTTGGACAGGCCGGTGAGCTTGCCGATCCGGGTGCGCGAGAGCGGGCCGTGCTCCAGGAGCAGGTCCAGCGCGGCACGGTCGTTCATGGCCCGCAGCACGCGTGGGGTGCCCGGGGTACCCGCGGTTCCCGCCATGGCCTCGACACCTGCCTTTCGCCCGCTCAGCTTGGCAGCGGCCGGGACGTCACGTCCATCCGCCACTGTTAGGAAGGTTTCCTGTTTGCTGTGGGGGAACGTAGGCCCGCCGTGAACCAGGCGTCAAGAGCGAACGCCCCCAGGCAACGGAGTCGTTACCTGGGGGCGTCGGGCGAAGGGAGGCCGGCTCTCCCGGCGGGAGGCCGCGCGGGCCTACTTCGTCGTGCTCGTCGGCGGCGCGATCGGGGACGCCGCGGTCGCCTGCGGTGAGGTGGTGTTGGCGTACACCGAAGGGGCCGCCATGCCCGCCGTCGGATCCGCCACGGCTCCCTCCTCCTGTTGGAGGGGCAGTCCGCCGACGATGCGGATGCCCTCCTGGTCGAACCGACGCTTGATGCGCCAGCGCAGTTCGCGCTCGATCGTGAGGGACTTGCCGGGCATGGTCTTGGCGGAGACGCGCACGACCATCGAGTCGAGCAGGACGCTGTCCAGGCCGAGGATCTCGACCGGGCCCCAGAGCATCTCGTTCCAGGGGTCCTCCTTGCTCATCGCCTCGCCGACCTCGCCGAGCACGGCCTTGACGCGGTCGAGGTCCTCGGAGGGGCGCACGGTGACGTCCACGCCGGCCGTGGCCCAGCCCTGGGAGAGGTTGCCGACCCGCTTGACCTCGCCGTTGCGGACGTACCAGATCTCGCCGTTGTCGCCGCGCAGCTTCGTGACGCGCAGGCCCACCTCGATGACCTCGCCGGAGGCGACACCGGCGTCGATCGAGTCGCCGACGCCGTACTGGTCCTCGAGGATCATGAACACGCCGGAGAGGAAGTCCGTGACCAGGTTGCGCGCGCCGAAGCCGATCGCCACGCCCGCCACACCCGCGGAGGCCAGCAGGGGCGCCAGATTGATCTGGAAGGTGGAAAGGATCATCAGGGCGGCCGTGCCGAGGATGACGAAGCTCGCCACCGAGCGCAGCACCGAGCCGATCGCCTGGGAGCGCTGACGGCGGCGCTCCACGTTCACCAGCAGGCCGCCGATCGCCGTGCCGTCCACGGACTGGGCGGTGCGGTTCATGCGGTCTATCAGCTTGGTGATCGCCCGCCGCACCGCCACCCGCAGCACCGCCGCGATCACCACGATCAGCAGCACCCGCAGGCCGATCGCGAGCCATGTCGACCAGTTCTGCTCCACCCAGCCGGCGGCGTTCGTCGCGCGCTGCTGGGCGTCCTGCAGGGTGGGTACGGAGGGTGCCGTCCCCGACGGGGTCGGCGACGGCGACGGTCCGACGGCCAGTAGGACGGGCAAGGGCGACACGGGGGTACCTCCAGGTGCAACAACGGCCCGCCCCCGGTACGACGGTCAGGTCCAAGGTCACGAACTGGTCACCGGACGGGCGGAGCAACCACACTATCGGGGCATCGTGTGGGGATCGTTGCGCTGTTCGAGGGAGAGACGGTGTCACCCGGGGGATGTACAGATCAGACGAACAGCAGGTGAGGCGAACAGTTCGGCGAGGAGGGGGGAGGAGATGGTCGGGAGCCTGGGGAGGAAGCCGATGTGGTCGAAAACACTCCCAGCCCGTTACCGGGACATGGTGGCGCTTTCACCAGGCATGAGGGGAGACTGACTGCAGATCGTCCCGGCGCGAGCCACGCGCCGCCGGCGTACAAGGAGGCATCCGTGCCGCATGTCCTGGTCCTCAACGCGTCGTACGAGCCACTCGGCGTCGTACCGCTCCGCCGCGCGCTCATCCTCGTCCTCGAGAACAAGGCCGTATGCCTCGAGGAGTCCGGCGCCTTTATGCACAGTGCAACCGTCACAGTCCCCGCACCCAGCGTGGTCCGGCTCAAGCGATTCGTCCGGGTTCCCTATCGGGGGCCCGTTCCTCTCACCCGCAGGGCGCTCTTCGCGCGCGACGGGGGCCGGTGCATGTACTGCGGTGGCGTCGCAACCAGCGTCGACCACGTCATCCCGCGCAGCCGCGGGGGCAAGCACGTCTGGGACAACGTGGTGGCCTCCTGCCGCCGCTGCAACCACGTGAAGGCCGACCGCCACCTCGGCGAGATCGGCTGGCGGCTGCGCCACAATCCCGCCCCACCCACCGGCCTGGCCTGGCGCATCATCGGGACCGGCCATAGGGATCCGCGCTGGTTGCCGTACTTGCAGCCGTACGGCGCGGACGACGCCATGGCCCGGATCGACGGCATTTCCGCCTGACGATCCGGGCTTTTGCATGTCCTGGTGCAGGGTGCCTGTACGGGACCGGGGATGCCCCCGGTCCCGCGGGCAGGAAGGCCCGCCTAGGTGTACCTCAGCTCGCCCGGCCGCACGGACCGGCGCAGCAGGGGCAGCGAGGTGGCGGCCGCCAGCAGGCACGCGCCGTACACCCCCGCCGGGACGAGCAGCGCCGCCCACGGCAGGGAGTCGTTGCCCACGAGTGCGGTGTACCCGCCGCCCAAGGCCGTGCCGCCGACCCCGGCCAGCAGCATCGCGGGCGCCAGCGGCAGGGCGGTCTCCAGCAGCAGCGCCCGGCCAACGCCGACGACCGCGAGCGGGTGCGCTCGCTCGCCGAACGGGCGGGCCGGCTGCGGGAGCCGGTGCTGGAGGTCCGCCACCACTCCCGCCGGCCCGAGCCACGGGTGAGCAGCCAGGCGAGCCGCAGATCCGACCGCATGCCG
Organism: Streptomyces sp. NPDC059861; assembly: GCF_042731435.1. Classification (NCBI taxonomy): domain Bacteria; kingdom Bacillati; phylum Actinomycetota; class Actinomycetes; order Kitasatosporales; family Streptomycetaceae; genus Streptomyces; species Streptomyces sp. NPDC059861. Next base: position 83,305 of record NZ_JBHWJQ010000025.1, read on the forward strand.
CCGGTGCCGGCACGCCTCACGCCGTCACCCCCGCCGTCACGACGGTTCCGTCGCTCAGGCGGACCTCGCGATCCGCGTAGGCCGCGACCTGGGCGTGGTGGGGTTCAGGGGTCCGGCGGTACACGTTCCGGCCACCACGGCGATCGCCAGTGCGACCGCCCTGGCCGTGCCGCAGACGCACACGCCCTCCTCGCCGTCGCCGGGCTCTTCCCGTCTCGTGCCCGCTTCTTCTCATGTCCGCGTCAGGAAGGGATCGAGCCCACCATCGCGGCGGGGAGTGTCAACGAAGGAGGCCGTCATGTTCCGGTCGTCGAAACCTGGAGAGAGCGCGCGCGTACGGATGTGAGGAGAAGAACCTTCTTGGCCGTGGGGGCGTCTGGCCTCGCGCTCACTGGGTAGGGCTGCGATTGACCCACTCGAACCGACAAGGAGGACCCCGTGGCCGCATCGGCACACCTTCTGCTGTCCGCCCTCTCCGACGACAGGCCCCGCCGCGACGACAAGCCCCGCGCCGATGGGGGTGCCCGCTCCAAACGCACCCCTCCGCCCGGGGACGCGCACCGCTCCAAACGCACGCCGTTCCCGCGGCAGGCGGCGCAGCCCGCCGACCGTGACCCGGCGAAGGCCGATCCGGCCGGTCCCGATCTCGCACAGGTGTGCGCCTTCAGTGCGGAGGGTGCCTGCACCGAGGCCCCGTTGACCAGCGAACCCCCGCTGCCCGACGCCGAGCCTCTCACCAGCGAGCCCCCGCTCGCCGCCCCGGACGCCGACTTCACGAGGCCGTAGCCGGCCGCGGCCCGGACGCCGATCCCGCGAGGTGGCGCATCGTCCCCCCTCGGCCGTGGATCGCCGGACGCCGGCCGCAGACCTTCGTGCCCCGGACGCCGGCCGTCGTGTCGCACGCCGCCCGGCAAAGCCGTACATGACCGCTCCTCGGACGCCGATCCCGCGAGGTTGTGAATGACCGCATCCCGGACGCTGATCCCGCGAGGCCGTAGATGACCCCCATCCGGACGTCGGCCGTACGAGGCCGCCGATGAGCGCGCCCCGGCCGGCCGAGGTCCCCGGCGAGGACCTGTGCCGGCTCGCCGAGTCCTACGGCGTCGCCCCCTCCTACAGCCCCGCCCCGGACCGCACGGTCGCCGCCTCGGCCGCCGCGCTCATCCGGACCCTGGCCGCGCTCGGTGTCGACGCCGGCACGCCCGAGGCCACGCGCGCCGCGCTCGCCGCCCGCCACGCGGAACTCCGGGAGCGGCTGCTCCCACCGACCGTCGTGTGCTGGGGCGGCGCCGCGCCGGACGCCCTCGCCGGGCTGCCCGAGGGCACCCGGCTGCGGATCGAGACCGAGCAGGGCGAGACACGTGACGGCGCCGAACACCTTCCGCCCGGCGTCCACCGCCTCACCGTGACCGCGCCCGACGGCCGGACCGCCGACGCCCATCTGATCGCCGCCCCGTCCCGGCTGCCCGCGCCGGCGGCCCGCTCGTACGGCCTGCTGGTCCAGCTCTACTCCCTGCTGTCGCGGCGCTCCTGGGGCATGGGCGACCTCGGCGACCTCGACGAACTCACCGCCTGGGCCGGCCGCTCGCTCGGCGCCGGATTCATCCAGGTCAACCCGCTGCACGCGGCCGTGCCCGGCGTCCCCACCGACCCCTCCCCGTACCGCCCCTCCTCCCGGCGCTTCCCCGACCCGGTGCATCTGCGCATCGAGGCCGTCCCCGAGTACGCGTACGCCGACGACCGCGAGCGGGTGCGCTCGCTCGCCGAACGGGCGGGTTGGCTGCGCAAGTCGGTGCTGGAGAAGGACGCGCTGATCGATCGGGACGCGGTGTGGGAGCTGAAGCGGGAAGCCCTGGAGCTGGTGGGGGAGGTCCCCCTCGGACCCGGCAGGCGCGCCGCCTACTGCGACTACCTCGCCGAAGAGGGCGAGGCCCTGGAGGACCACGCCACCTGGTGCGCGCTGGCCGAGGTGCACGGACCCGAGTGGCACACCTGGCCGGACGGACTGCGGGACCCCCGGTCGTCCGAAACCGCCCGTGCGCGCCGGGAGTTGATGCACCGCGTCGACTTCCACTCCCGTCTCGCCTGGCTCACCGACGCCCAGCTCGTCGCCGCGCAGCGCACCGCGCGGGAGGCGGGGATGCCGGTGGGGATCGTGCACGACCTCGCGGTCGGCGTGCATCCCGGGGGCGCCGACGCCTGGGCGCAACAGCGGTACTTCGCCGCCGGGATGTCCGTGGGCGCCCCACCGGACGCCTTCAACTCCCGCGGCCAGGACTGGGGCCTGCCGCCCTGGCGCCCGGACCGGCTGGCCGATTCCGGGTACGCCCCGTTCCGTGGGCTGCTGCGCGGCCTGTTCCGCTACGCGGGCGCGCTCCGCATCGACCATGTGATGGGCCTGTTCCGGCTGTGGTGGGTGCCGGTGGGGCTGCCGCCGACGGAGGGGACGTACGTCCGCTACGACGCCGAGGCCATGCTCGCCGTACTGGTGCTGGAGGCCTCGCGGGCCGGGGCGATGGTGATCGGCGAGGACCTGGGGACGGTCGAGGCCGGCGTCCGCGAAGCGCTGCGCGAGCGGGGGGTGTTCGGCACGTCGGTGCTGTGGTTCGAGCGGGACTGGGAGGGCGACGGCCGCCCGCTGCCCCCGGACAGCTGGCGCGCCGACTGCCTGGCCACCGCCACCACCCACGACCTGCCGCCCACCGCGGCCCGGCTCACCGGCGAACACGTGGAACTCCGCGACCGGCTCGGCCTCCTCGGCGCCCCTGTGGACGCGGAACGCGCGGAGGCCGCCGCCGACACGGGGGAGTGGCTCGCGCTCCTCACCCGGCTCGGCCTGCTGCGGGGCACCGGGGGTGGCCTCGGCGCGCGCGAGGAGGAGGCCGAGGTCCAGGCCGTCCACCGCTACCTGCTGCGGACGCCTGCCCGGATGATCGGCGTGTGGCTGCCGGACGGGGTGGGGGACCGGCGGCCACAGAACCTGCCGGGGACGTGGGACGAGTACCCGAACTGGCGGCTGCCGATCGCCGACGCGGCCGGGCGGGCGGTGACGTTGGAGGCGCTGGCGTCCTCGACGCGGCTGCGGTCGCTGGTGGAGGTCCTGCGGGGGGAGGGGAGCGACGCCGGGCGGGGGGACGAGGGGAGTTCGTGAGCGGCGGGTGGGCGTGCGGGTAGGCGGCGGGGCGTGCCTGAGTGCCCTTCCGCCGCGCGTTCCGGCCCCTTACGGCACCCCGGACGAGCGGCCGCCCCAGGGGTTCGGTACTTTTGGCACCGTGGACAAGAAGAACGCCCTGCGCGCCGGCGCCCTGGCTGCCGGTACGACGCTGATGATGCTGCTCATGTCGTCCCCCGCGCTCGCGCTGACGCGTGACGACGGCGACGACCCCGGCACGGGCCTGAGCGTCATCGAGACGCTGGGCTGGTTCGTGTTCGCCCCGATCGTGATCTTCGGAGTGATCGCGGGCCTGGTCATGGTCCTGGACAAGTCCCAAAAGAAGCACGACACGACCAGCTCCAACATCACGACCCGGGCCGACGCGAAGGCCTGACCGCGAGCTTCGCCGGAGCCCGTCAAGCAGGGGTTCTACGGTTGGTCCTCGTCCGTCCCCGCCAGCAGCTTCCTCAGCAGGTCGGCCAGTTGGTCGCCCTGGTCGGGGGTGAGGGCCGTGAGGGCCTCCGTCTGGACGGAGAGGCCCGTGCCCAACGCCTCCTCGACGAGGTGAAGGCCCTGTTCGGTGAGGGTGACCTGGAGGGCGCGGCGGTCGTGGGGGTCGGGCGAGCGGCGTAGCAGGCCGGCGCGCTCCAGTTTGTCGAGGCGGCCGGTCATGCCGCCGGTGGTGAGCATCAGGGCGGCCGAGAGCCGGCGGGGCGAGAGGGTGTACGGCTCGCCGGAGCGGCGCAGGGCGGCCAGGACGTCGAACTCGCCGCGTGAGACGCCGAAGCGTGCGTACGCCTTCTCCATCCGGTCGTCCATCGTCCGCGACAGGCGGTGGATGCGACCGAAGACCTCCATCGCCCTGGTGTCCAGGTCGGGCCGTACGGCGGCCCACTGGCCGACGATCGCGTCGACCGGGTCTGCGGGGGAGGGGTCGGGGTGCGGGGTCATGGGGGGAGTATCGGCGCGGGGGTTCGACGGCCGCAAGAAGGTGGCTCGAAGGTAAGTTGCTCGGCGCTGAGCGGATGCCGCGGCAGCATCATTCGGATGTGCTGAACAGGATCGTCGAAAAGATTCGATGGGCCTGACAGGTGCCTCGCTGGGACGGTTGATCCGAGATGTGACCGCACCACCCCCGCGGCCATCATGGGCATGTTCATGGCGCGTGGCCGGTGCGCCGGCCGGACACGCAGCCCGCGAACGCGCCGCCCGCCTCGATCACCCAGGTGTGCTCCGGCACGAACCCGTCCCGCAGGCGCTGCCGTACCCGCCGCTCGTCGTACCGTCCGAGCCGCTGCAGATCCGCCCGCAGCACCCCGGCCCGCGACTCGGCCACCGCGTCCACGTCCGCCGCCGACGTCGGCCGCAGCTCCCGGTCCCCCATGATCGGCAGGCTGTCCGAGCGTACGACGGGGGGCGCCCCCCGAGCCGAGCTCGTGGGACGCCCCCGGAAGCGGAGGGTCGGTATGAAGCCTGTCGTTCGGATCAGGTCGGCGTCGCGGGGGGCCGGCTCGGGGTCGGCCGAAAGGCGCAGTCGGTGTCAGCCGACCTGATCCGAACGACAGACCCTAGCCCTGGGCCGCCGCGTCCGCGGCCTGGGCCCGCAGGGCACGTTCGATGCCCGCGCGGGACTCCGACACCAGCCGCCGCAGCGCCGCGCCCGGCTCCGCGGCCGACAGCCACGCGTCGGTCTTCGCGAGGGTCTCCTCGGAGACCTGCACCGCCGGGTACAGCCCGACCGCGATCTGCTGGGCCATCTCGTGGGAGCGGGAGTCCCAGACGGTCTTCAGCGACTCGAAGTACCTGTCGGTGTACGGCGCGAGCAGCTCCCGCTGGTCGGTCTGGACGAAGCCCCCGATGACCGCCTCCTGCACGGCGTTCGGCAGCTTGTCGGACTCGACGACCGACGCCCAGGCCTCCGCCTTGGCCTCCGGCGTCGGGCGGGCGGCACGGGCGGTGCCGGCGTGGCGCTCACCCGCCGCCGTCCTGTCGCGCTCGTACTCGCCCGCGATCTCCGCCTCGTCGAAGCGGCCCACGGCGGCGAGCCGCTGGACGAACGCCCAGCGCAGCTCCGTGTCGACGACCAGCCCCTGCACCGTCTGGGAGCCGTCGAGCAGTGCCTCCAGCAGATCCAGCTGCTCCGGGGTGCGCGCGGTCGCCGCGAAGGCGCGCGCCCAGGCCAGCTGGTGGTCGCTGCCCGCCTCGGAGGCGCGCAGGTGCGCCAGCGTGGCGTCCGTCCAGCGGGTCAGCAGCGTCTCGCGGGCGGCCGGGTCGGCGTACAGGTCGATCGCCAGCTTCACCTGCCGCTGCAGCGACTGCACCACGCCGATGTCCGACTCCTTGCCGATGCCGGACAGGACGAGGGAGAGGTAGTCGCGGGTGGCGAGTTCCGCGTCGCGCGTCATGTCCCACGCCGACGCCCAGCACAGCGCCCGCGGCAGCGACGACTCGAAGTCGCCCAGGTGGTCGGTGACGAAGGCCAGCGACCGTTCGTCGAGGCGGACCTTGGCGTACGACAGGTCGTCGTCGTTCAGCAGCACGACGTCCGGCCGCGCGCGGCCCACCAGCCGCGGTACGGCCGTCAGGTCGCCGTCGACGTCCAGCTCGACGCGCTCCTCGCGGACCAGCTTCCCCGCGTCGTGGTCCATCGAGTACAGGCCGACCGCGACCCGGTGCGGACGCAGCGTCGGCTCGCCCTTCGCGCCGGTGGGCAGCGCGGGCGCCTCCTGGCGGATCTCGAAGGACGTGATGACACCGTCCGCGTCCGTCTCGATCTCGGGACGCAGGATGTTGATCCCAGCCGTCTCCAGCCACTTGCGCGACCAGGTCTTCAGGTCCCGCCCGGAGGTCTCCTCCAGGGCGGTCAGCAGGTCGCTCAGGCGGGTGTTGCCGTACGCGTGCCGCTTGAAGTAGGCCTGTACGCCGCGGAAGAACTCGTCCTCACCGACGTACGCGACGAGCTGCTTCAGCACGGACGCGCCCTTGGCGTACGTGATGCCGTCGAAGTTGACCAGCACGTCGTCCAGGTCGCCGATCTCGGCCATGATCGGGTGCGTCGACGGCAGCTGGTCCTGGCGGTACGCCCAGGTCTTCATGGAGTTGGCGAACGTCGTCCACGCGTGCGGCCAGCGCGACTCGGGCGCGGCGGCCTGGCAGGCGATGGACGTGTACGTGGCGAACGACTCGTTCAGCCACAGGTCGTTCCACCACTCCATGGTGACCAGGTCGCCGAACCACATGTGGGCCAGCTCGTGCAGGATGGTCTCGGCGCGCACCTCGTACGCTGCGTCCGTCACCTTCGAGCGGAAGACGTACTGGTCGCGGATGGTCACCGCGCCCGCGTTCTCCATCGCGCCCGCGTTGAACTCCGGCACGAAGAGCTGGTCGTACTTCTCGAACGGGTAGGCGTAGTCGAACTTCTGCTGGAACCAGTCGAAGCCCTGCCGCGTCACCTCGAAGATCGCGTCCGAGTCGAGGTACTCGGCGAGCGACGGCCGGCAGTAGATGCCGAGCGGGACGGACTGGCCGTCCTTCTCGTAGACGCTGTGCACGCTGTGGTACGGACCGACGATCAGGGCCGTGATGTACGTCGAGATGCGCGGCGTCGGCGCGAAGGCCCAGACGCTGTCCTGGGGCTCGGGCGTGGGCGAGTTGGAGATGACGGTCCAGCCCTCGGGCGCCCGCACGGTGAACTGGAAGGTCGCCTTCAGGTCGGGCTGCTCGAAGGACGCGAAGACGCGGCGGGCGTCCGGCACCTCGAACTGGGTGTAGAGGTACGCCTGGTCGTCGACCGGGTCCACGAACTTGTGCAGGCCCTCACCGGTGTTGGTGTACGCGCAGTCGGCGGCGACGCGCAGCACGTTACGGCCCTCCAGCAGGCCGGTCAGGGCGATCCGCGAGTCCTTGAAGACCGCGCCGGCGTCGAGCGGGTCGCCGTTGAGAGTGATCTCGTGGACCGTCGGCGCCACCAGGTCGATGAAGGACTCGGCCCCGTTCTCGACGACGTCGAACCGGACGGTGGTCACGGACCGGAAGGTGCCGCCCTCCTGCGCCCCGGACAGGTCGAGATCGATCTCGTACGAGTCAACGGTGAGCAGCTTCGCCCGCTGCTGCGCCTCTTCGCGAGTCAGGTTTGTGCCAGGCACGCGGTCATCTCCTCGTTATGTGTCGGTTGCGCCATCCTTCCACGCGACCTGCGCGGATGGCGATGTCCGTTTCCCGCCGGTGGGCGGGGCGGCGGCGCGCGAGCCTGGGTCCATGACGACGTACTTCGCACGCGCCATCGAAGAACCGGCCCTCGAGGAGCTGCGCGCCGCCGACGACGCGGGACGCGGGACGGTCGCCGTGACGGACGAGGAGGGCGGGGCGCCGCTGCGCTGCTGCCTGCGCCGCAGCGCGCCCGGCGAGAGGATCGCCCTGGTCTCCTACGCGCCGCTGCGCCGCTGGGCGGCGGCGACCGGCGCCGATCCGGGGGCCTACGACGAACAGGGCCCCGTCTTCATCCATGCGGAGGAATGCGGGGGGCCGCGGGGCGACGGCCTGCCCTTCACGAACGCGCACCGCACGCTGCGCCGCTACTCGGACGAGGGGCGCATCCTGGGCGGCCGCCTGGTCGAGGACGACTTCGAGGCGGCGCTCACGAACGCGTTCGACGACCCGGAGGTGGCACTCGTCCACATCCGGGCCGTCGAGTACGGCTGCTTCCTCTACGAGGTCCGCAGGCACCGGTAGGCGGTGGTACCCGGGGTGGGGGCTAGCCCGCCGCCTTGGTGGACAGCTCGGCCGCCACCAGTTCCGCGATCTGTACCGCGTTCAGCGCCGCGCCCTTGCGCAGGTTGTCGTTGGAGACGAACAGGGCGATGCCGTGGTCCACGGTCTCGTCCTGGCGGATGCGGCCGACGTACGACGGGTCCTGACCGGCGGCCTGGAGCGGGGTCGGGACCTCCGCCAGGGCCACGCCGGGGGCGGCGGCGAGCAGCTCCTTGGCGCGCTCGGCGCTGATCGGGCGGGCGAAGCGGGCGTTGATCTGCAGCGAGTGGCCGGTGAAGACCGGGACGCGGACACAGGTGCCGGAGACCTTCAGCCCGGGGATCTCCAGGATCTTGCGGGACTCGTTGCGGAGCTTCTGCTCCTCGTCGGTCTCGTTCAGGCCGTCGTCCACGACCGAGCCGGCCATCGGCAGCACGTTGTACGCGATCGGCGCGACGTACTTGCCCGGCGCCGGGAATTGCGCCGCGGAGCCGTCGTGCGTGAGCTTCGGCGCGTCCTCGCCAACCTTCTTGACCTGCTCGAACAGCTCGTCCACACCGGCGAGACCGGAGCCGGACACCGCCTGGTAGGTGGCGACGACGAGCGCTTCGAGACCCGCCTCCTCGTGCAGCGGCTGCAGCACCGGCATCGCGGCCATCGTCGTGCAGTTCGGGTTGGCGATGATGCCCTTGGGGCGGCTCGCGATCGCGTGCGGGTTCACCTCGGACACCACCAGGGGCACCTCGGGGTCCCGACGCCAGGCGGAGGAGTTGTCGATCACGACCGCGCCCTGCCCGGCGACCTTCTCGGCCAGCGCCTTGGAGGTCGAGCCGCCCGCGGAGAACAGGACGATGTCCAGGCCGGTGTAGTCGGCCGTGGCGGCGTCCTCCACCGTCACGCCGTCCAGGACCGTCCCCGCCGAGCGCGCCGAGGCGAACAGCCGCAGCTCCGTCACCGGGAAGTCGCGCTCCGTGAGGATCCTGCGCATGACCGTGCCGACCTGACCGGTGGCTCCGACGATTCCGACCCTCACGACGACTCCTTTGCGTGGTTTGCGGGCGCCCCTGCCCTGACCGGGGCCTTTCCATCATGCGGGGCACCTGGGCCCCTGTGTCCAATCCTTTGGGCTTGTGCCCGCCTGGTGGGACACGGCCTCTATGACCTACGCCACTGATGCCTGCCCCGAAACCCGGTCGAACGTTTCGGCCCGTCCGGGCGTCTTAGGGGAAACGCGGCAAGGAGAGGGGTGGCTGTGCTGCGCGGAAGAGCGCGCCGCGGCCAGGGGGGCGACGGGCGCGGTGATGTCGGCGACCCCTTGGACGCGGCCCAGGAACGCCGGGTGCGGGCGGTGCTCGCGCTGGGCGGAGTGCCGCAGGCGGACCTGCCGGACGGGGTGCAGCAGGTACGGCTGCGGCTGCTGGAGCGGGCCGCGAGCGGCCGTGAGGCACCGCGTGACGTCTCGGCCTGGGCGGCGGTCGTCGCCTCCAACCTCGCCATGGACTGGCACCGCGCCAAGCGACGGCAGGAGCGGATCGGTGAACGCCTGGCCTCGCTGCGCCAGCTGGAGCACCCCTCCGGCGAGGACACCAGCCTGCTGTCCCTCGCGGTCGCCCAGGGCCTGGACGAACTGCCCGACGCCCAGCGTCAGGTCCTGGTCCTGAGGTTCTACGCCGACCTGCCGGTGCGTTCCATCGCCGAGGAGCTCGGCGTCCCGGAGGGCACGGTCAAGAGCAGGCTGCACACGGCGGTCCGGGCCCTGCGCGCCCGCCTGCACGAGGACGAGGTGGTGTGACGTGACCGTCGAACACGGCGGCTACGACGGCCGCGGCGACGAGTCCGCCCGCGTGGACCCGTTGATGGCCGTCCTCACGGACGAGCCGCTGACCGACGCGGCCCGCGCCGACACCGCCTTCATGGCCGAGCACCGGTCGGCGGCTGCGGACGTGGCGCTGCTGCGCGAACAGCTGGGCATCCTCGGCGCGGCGCTGACGCAGGAGCCGGAGCAACCCGCGAAGGCCCCGGCGCCCGTCCGGGTGCCCCCGCAGCGCCGCCGATTCCCGGCCCTCGCCCTCGGCGCGGTCGGGGTGGCGGCCGCCGGGGCGATGGTGGCGGGCCTGGGCTGGCTGCTCGTCGAGGCAGGTAGTGGGGCTGCGGAGACGTCCGGGGCGAGCGCCGACAGCGCCCAGTCCGACTCCAAGACCGTGGGCCCGCTCGGCTCCGTCGAGTACCTCGCCTGCACCCGCCTGGTCGCCGAGGGCGAGGTGACGAAGGCCCGGCCGGTCCCCGGCACCGGCCAGGAACGCGTCACGCTCGACGTGACCCGCTCCTACAAACCGGCGAAGAGCCCGGGCGAGGTCACGTTCGTGATCCCCACCAGCGCCGGCCTCGACGAGGGGGTGGAGGTCCTCGTCGCCGTCCGCCGCGGTGCCGCGTCCCCCGACTTCTGGCTGGTCGGCCGGGACGCGATCGCCGGCCAGCGCCCGCTGCTCACCGAGACGCTGTCACGGGCCGGCACCACACCCTGCGAGCAGGCGGAGTAGAAGAAGGGGCGGGCGCCCGCACGGACGCCCGCCCCTCAGCCGTACCGACGACTTACGGCGTGACCTTCTCGATCTTCACGTTGCCGATGCCCGCGGCGGTACCGCGCGCGTTGACCAGCCGCACCTGGCCGAAGAACTCACGTCCCTCGGGCGCGGCCGCGGCGGCGACGACGTTGCCGGAGACGGTCGCCGAGGCGCCCGTGCCGAGCTTCACCGGCGCCGAGCCCTCCACGCTCACGCTGCCGAGGGCGGCGGAGAAGAAGACGTCCCGGTAGTCGTACGCGGTGGAGCCGGCCGGCACGGCGTAGCCGACGACCTCGACGGTGTACGTGCCGGCCTTCGGGGAGGCGATGGAGACCGCTTCCTCGGAGTCGCCGTCGGCGGCCTGGCCGACGACCGCGCCGGTGCTGTCGTAGACCGTCAGGTCCAGGTCGGCCCCCGCGTCCGAGACGCCGCCGATGGCGACGTCCAGGGAGGTGGCGCCCGCGGGCACCTCGACCGTGCTGGTCTGCGTCTCACCCTGCTCGATCGTCGGGCGGTCGGTCCTGGACGAGCCGAGCGGCCCGCCGACCAGCTTGCCGTCGATCGCGGCGTAGCCGTTGGTCACCTTCCAGGAGGCGGCGGCCGGCACGCCGACCTTGGCCTCGGGCACGGTCACGGTCTCCGGGTCGAAGGCCGCGCCGAGCACGGTGACGTCCAGCTTGTACGGGTTGTCGAGCAGCGGCGACGTACGGCGCGACTCGACCTCGATCTCCCAGACGCCCGGCTGCGGGTCGGCGTACGACCGCACGTCGGGACGGCAGGTGTTGGCCGGGTTCGTGTAGTTCGGGTAGCAGTTGATCGTCGACGTCGGGTCGGACGGGACGCCGTACGGGTGGATGGCGATGAACCGGGTCTGGCTCTTGTCCTTCAGCCCGCCGAGCGCGACCTCCAGCGACTTGGCGCCCTCGGGCACGGTCACGAAGTAGGAGGTGCTGCTGTTGCGCTGCACCGAACCGGACGCGGTGTAGTCGTACTTCAGCGGCTGCGCGACGACGACCGTGTTGAGGACCAGCTTGTCGATGCCCTCGGTGCGCGGGTCGTCGAGCTCCAGGATCGCGCTCTTCAGCCCGGCGGACTTCGGCGCGGCCTGCACCTTGACGGTGACCGGCTGGTTCAGCGGGAGCCTCACCTCGTCGGAACCGGCGATGCGGAAGGTGCCGCCCGTGTTGTTCTCGAAGTGCAGCTCGTGCCGGATCGCCCTGTCGGGGCCGGACGTACGGGTGATGGTGACGTCGTACGTCTTCTTCTGGCCGGCCTTCAGGCCGCCCTCACGGTCGTAGAGGCCGGTGCCGTGGCCGGGGGTCTTGAGGAACTGGTCGATCGCGGTGTCGACCGGCGCCTTGACCTCGTACGTGTGCGCGGTGGCGTCGTCGCGGATCGAGTCCCAGGCGTCCCCGATGTTCATCAGGCCCGCGCCCTCCTCGTACGCCTGCACACCCTCGATGTGGTCGGCGGTCGAGGTCAGCGCCGTGCGCAGGGTCGCCGGGGTGAGGCCGATGCCCGTCTGCTTCGCGGCGGACAGCAGCAGGGCGGCGGCCCCGGTCGCCTGCGGGGAGGCCATCGAGGTGCCCTGGAGCATGGAGTAGCCGGGCGGCAGGCTGTAGCCGGCCTCGGCGACCGGGCCGCCGGGCGACCAGGTCTGCGTGGTGTTGATCGCGGCGCCGGGCGCGGAGAGCGTCGGCGTGAAGCCGCCGTCCTCACGCGGGCCGCGCGAGGAGAACGGCATCATGGCGTACCGCTTCTCCACCTTCGAGCCGTAGTTGGCGGCCCAGGTCTCCCTGGAGACGGTCGCGCCCACCGAGATCACCTTGTCGGCGAGGGACGGGTCGCCGATGGTGTTGGCGCCGGGGCCGGAGTTGCCCGCGGAGATCACCAGCTGGACGCCGTACTCGTCGATCAGGCGCGTGTACAGCTCGGCGCGCGCGTTGTTGCCGTCGTTCAGCGCCGGGAGGCCGCCGATCGACATGTTGACGATGTCGACGCCCCGGTTGACGACCAGGTCGATCATGCCCTCCGTGAGGGCCACGTTGGTGCAGCCGCCGGACCAGGTGCAGGCCCGGGAGGAGACCAGCTTGGCGCCGGGGGCGGCGCCGTTCATCCGGCCGCCGAACAGGCCGTTGGCGGCGGTGATGCCGGCCACGTGCGAGCCGTGCGAGCCCTCGATGACGCCGATGCTGACGTAGTCGGCCTTGGCGCCGGCCGCGTTGTAGACGACGTCCTTGCGGATCTCGACGACGAACGGGATCCGCTCGGCGATCGCGGTCGCCGGGTCGTCCGTGCCGAACCAGCCGATCTGGAAGCCGTCCTTGTACGGCTTCATCGCGGCCTCGTCGGTGAAGTCGAGGTCGTCGTCCAGGTCGACGCGCGCGGTGCCGGAGGCGGCGTCGTACAGGACGCCCCAGACGTCCGTGGTGTCGCCGTCGCGGTTCAGATCACCGGCCATGTCGCCACCGGTGGTGGCGGACTCGGAGAAGTAGTTGAACTTGTACGAGCCCTCGGACGCCTTGAACGTCTCGGTGCCGAGCGTGGGCGTGGTGATGGCGAAGGTCGGGCCGCTGACCGCGGTGGTCATCCGGCGCCAGGTGCCGTCGGCGTCGACGACCGGGTCCGTGGCGGTCACCCAGTCGACGATCTTCCGCTCACCGGTGGTCGTCTTCTGCAGCGCCGGGTGGCCGAGGTCCACGCCCGAGTCGAGGATGCCGATGGTGACGCCGCGGCCGTCCGCCTTCGGGTGGTCCTCGACGAAGTCGACGGCACCGGTCTCGAAGGAAGGGTTGTACGGGTTCTCGGCCGGGGTGTTCTTCCCGGGCGCGGGATAGCTGCCGGCGGCGTTGCCGCCGTGCGCGCCGCCCGCGTTCGGCCGCGGGTCGTCCAGGGGTATCTCCTCGCGCAGGTCGATGCCGTGCACGGAGGACAGCTTGGCGGCGGCGGCGATGGCCGCGTCCGCCTTGCCGGTGGGCACGGTGGCCCGGACGTAGCCCAGCTTGTCGTACGTACGGCCCACGAGACCGCCGTCGACCGAGTCGAGCTGCTCGGCGACCTGCTCGGTCCGGCCGGGCGCGGTGGCCACCATCATGGTGACGCTCTTGGCGCCGTCGGCCTTGGCCTCGGCGAGCAGCTCCGCGTCGCCGGAACCGAGCTTGTCGTGCGCGGACTTCACGCCGGGGTCGGCGGCCGAGGGCGCCTGGTCCGCGGCGAGCGCCACGGGTATCGGCCCGGCCGCGGCCAGCGCGGCGACGAGGCCGGCGGCCACGGCGATCCGGGCCACGCGTCTCGCGCCCGGTATCGGTTCGCTCTGGGGGGTGATCATCGGCATCCCTTGTTGGTTAAGGAACGAGACAGTCCGGAATCCGGTCCCGGACGACCGCTCAGCCTTACGCAACAATGGGAAGTTTGGCGAGGCTTGACCGAATCGAAATGGATGAATGGGGAAAACCCGCGATGCGCATTGAGGGGTAGAGGGGGTGAGCGGAACATTTCGGGCGGGGGCGGCATTCCCGGTCCGACGGGATAGCGTCCCCTCGTGCGCAAGAAGTTGAGGGTGGCGGCCTACGCCATATGCGTCCGCGACGGCCAGGTGCTGCTCGCCCGCTCCCCGGCCCCCGACGGGACACCGGAGTGGGTGCTGCCCGGCGGCGGCATGGAGCACGGCGAGGATCCCTACGACACCGTCCGCCGGGAAGTGCGCGAGGAGACCGGCTACCGCATCGAGGTCACCGGCATCCTCGGCGTCAACTCCCTCCACCGCACCTTCCCGGGCCCCCGCTTCCGCCGGGCGACCGACCACCACGGCGTACGCCTGGTCTACGAGGGGACCGTGGTCGGCGGCGAACTGTGCCACGAGATCGGCGGTTCCACCGACATGGCCGCCTGGCACGACCTCGACGCCGTACCGGCCCTGCGTCGTATCGGCCTGGTCGATCTGGGCCTGCGGCTGTGGCGGGAACGCCCGGCCGCGGGGCGCGTCGACCTGGCGTAGGACGGGGTGCGCCGCCCCGTCGTGCTTCCGCCGCGTGTCCCGCCGGATGAACTCCCGGTGACGGCCCCCCGGCCGTCCGGCGAGCCGCCGTGGGCGCGCAGGGTGGTCCAAGATCGCCGTGCGGTGATCGGCGCTGCCCGTTGCCCCCGCGTCGACACGCAGGTCATTCCCGCTGTCAACGATCCGTGAGCGGGCGGGAGATCGCCGCACGGCGACCGTCCGCGACCACCACCGACGCCTCGCACTCGGGGAGATCCGCGCATGTCGCGCACACGCTCTGTCGCCGCCTCCGGCGAACCCGCCGCGTCCGGCGCCGCCGGACGGACGGTGCACCGCCGGACGGTCCTGGCCGCCACCGGAGCGGTGTCCCTCTCCGCCGGCGCCGGCCACGCCCTGCGCCCCACCGACAGCGAGGCCGCTCCCGCCACCCCGGCGCCCGGCGACGAGGGGCGCATCGCGTCCTCCCGTCGGGCGCCGGGCACGCCGCTCGCCCCCTGCACGCGTGGCACCACCGTCGCCGGCGTCGCCGCGTCCCGCAGCTGCTCCGGCTTCCGCCGGCTCCGCGACGGCCCCGGCTGGAGCCGCGTCGTCCGTGACGAGCTGGCCGCCCTCAATTCCGGTCTCCCGGGGCGGCCTGGCCTCCCTCTGCCGCGAGCTGTCCTTCAACGCCCCGGGAGCCCGCACGGACCTGGTGGGCGGGGCGCGCGACCGCAACACCGAGCTGGTCCTCAAGAAGGGCTGAAACCCGCCCAACCGGGACGCCCTTCAGCAACCTTCACGCGGTGCCCACGGTTTCTTTCTCCGACTGTGTTGTGATCCGAAAAGGATCCGAGGGGATCAGATGGGGGAAGACATGAACGGACGAGTGACCCTGGTGGCGGCGACGGCCGTGGCGCTGTCGGCAGCCCTGGCCGGCGCGGCCCTGGCGGCCCCCACCACCGGCGGCCACGAGGCGACCCGCGAGGCGATGCGAGCCGCCGTGCGGGACGGCGTGCCCGGTGTGACGGCCACCGTGAAGGACGGGCACCGCACCTGGCGGGCGACCGAGGGCGTGGGCAACCTCCGCACCGGCCAGCCGCGTTCGGCGGCCGACCGGTACCGGGTGGGCAGCATCACCAAGACCTTCGTGGCGACGGTGCTGCTCCAGCTGGACGCGGAGGGCCGGCTGTCGCTGGACGACACGGTGGAGAAGTGGCTGCCGGGCGCGGTTCGGGGCAACGGCCACGACGGCCGGAAGATCGCCCTCCGCCAACTGCTCAACCACACCAGCGGCGTCTTCGACTACACCTCGGACGAGGAGTTCGGCCGCACGTACTTCCTGAAGGACGGCTTCCTCGCGCACCGCTACGACACGAAGAAGCCGGCCGAGTTGGTGGCGGTCGCGATGGCCCACGAGCCCGACTTCGCTCCGGGCACCTCGTGGAGCTACTCCAACACCAACTACGTCCTCGCCGGCATGGTGATCGAGAAGGCGACCGGACGTCAGTACGGCGCGGAGATCCGCGACCGGATCATCGAGCCCCTGCACCTGCACGCCACGTCGGTGCCCGGCACGCGGGCCGCCGTCCCGCAGCCCAGCAGCCGCGCGTACGGCAAGCTGGCGCAGACGGCGACCGGGCCGACGTACGACGTCACAAGGCTCAACCCCTCCATGGCGTACGCCGCCGGCGAGATGATCTCCGACTCGTCGGACCTCAACCGCTTCTACCGGGCACTGCTCGGCGGCAAGCTGCTGCCGCCACGGCAGCTGAAGGCGATGAAGACGACGGTCCGGATCGACGGCGCCCCGAACGCCGCCTACGGACTGGGCCTGATGGACCGGAAGCTGTCCTGCGGTGTCCACGTCTGGGGTCACGGCGGCGGCATACACGGCTCCTCGTCCGAGGCGGTCACCACCCCCGACGCCCGGCACTCCCTCGCCTTCAACTTCAACGGCGACTGGGCGGGCGACGCCGACGCCGTGATCGAGGCGGAGTTCTGCGGCGACCGCGGAGCCGGAACGCGCCTTGAGACGCGCTGACATGCTCCGCCCTGCCGTGACATGAGGAGGGGCCGCCCGGCGTCGCTGCCGGACGGCCCCTCCTCTCCCCTCCTGATGCCGGGCCCCGGTCCGTCACTACCGGGGCAGCACCACCACATACGCCGCCGGGTCCCGGTCCGCCGACGCCATCAGCGCCGTGCGCACGACCGTCGCCTGCTGCTCCATCGCGTCCCGCAGCTTCTTGGGCGTGATGTACACGACCGTGATGCCCAGTCGCTCCAGGTGCTCACGCTTGCGGGCGTACTCCGACCACAGGGCGTCGTCCTCCTGCCGATGGCCTTGGCGGGGCGCCCGGGTGTCCAGCTCCACCGCCACCGCGTGCTCCGGCCAGTAGGCGTCCAGGCCCCCGAGGTGCGGGCCGCCGGGCAGGCGCAGGTCGACGTTCCACACCGGGTCGGGCAGGCCGAACTCCCGGATCATGCGGTACAGCCGGTCCTCCGCGATCGCCCGCCCCTCCGCCAGCAGCGAGTCCACGGCGTCCACGACGTGCGGGCGGCTCAGCAGCCTGGCCTGGTTCAACTCCCGCACGACCGCGGCGGGTTCGCAGTGCCCGCCGCGCACCGCCTCGGTGAGCAGCCGGCGCACCGCACCCGCGTCCGCGAGGTCGGCCACCGCGTCGGCCAGGGCCCGCGGCACCGGCGCGACCGGCAGGCCCGTGCGGTGCTGCGGCGTGGGCAGCGCGGAGGTGCGCAGCAGGCGGGCGCAGCCCGTCGAGCGCAGCCGGCGCAGCCGGGGGACCAGCACGTCGATGTGGTCCAGGGCGGGCAGCGGGGGGACGGCGGCGAAGCCGTGCAGGTTCAGCGCGGCGAGGCCGGTGATCATCGCCTCCGGGTACAGCGGGCGTTGCTCGTCCTCGGCGCCGGGCTGGGCCGGGACCCCGGAAGAGGACTCCCGGGCCGCGTACATCAGCACCGCGTGCAGTCGCTCCTCGCTGGTCGGCGGGCCGGGGTGGAGCAGGTGGACGCCCGGGAGGAGTTCCTGCCAGGGGCCGCCCGACTTGCACTGCTCGTTGGTCTCGGCGGCCGAGACGCCGTGCGCGCGCAGCTGAGCGGCCGTCATGACGCGGCGCCGGCCGTCGGACAGGTGGTGCAGGGGGCGGGGGGAGAGTGGGGTGTTGTGGTTCATGACCCGGGGATTCCCGCGGCTGATCCGCCCTTTAACCGCTGTTACACGCCCGTCGACAAATCCCGACAAGCTCGCACTAAAGGACGCATGTTCGGATGCCGAGAGAGCAGCCAAAACCCCTGGTCCGTTCGGGTGTGGATCAGGGGTTACGGCTATTGTTGCCTGAATTTCGTAACGGTGACCAACGGCCCAAGCTCAGGCCAAAGCTACTGGTCAGCCGTTCGCCGCCGCGTCGCACGCCTGTCCGCGCAGGCCCCGTGCCAGGTCGTCCCGGGCCTCCAGGACCAGGCGGCGCAGAGCCGGGGCGGCGTCCTCGTGGGCCGCCAGCCAGGCGTCCGCCGCCGTCAGCGTCTCCTCGCTCGCGCGCAGCCCGGGGAACATGCCCCGCACCACGTGCATCGCGATCTGGATCGACCGCTCCTGCCACACCCGCTCGATCACCGCGAAGTACTTCTCGGCGTACGGCTCCAGGAGCTCGCGCTGGGACGGCTGGCCGAAGCCCGCGATCGTCGCCTCGACGAGGGCGTTGGACAGCGCGTCCGACTCCACGACCTGCGCCCACGCCTGCGCCTTGACGGCCGCCGAGGGGCGGGCGGCCAGGCAGCGGACCTGGCGGCGCCGGCCGGACGCGGTGTCGTCCCGGGCCAGCTCCGCGGCCAGCGCCTGCTCGTCGGCGGCCCCGTGCGCGGCGAGCGGCTCCAGGAACGCCCAGCGCAGCTCCTGGTCCACCGCCAGCCCGTCGATCCGCTCCGTGCCGTCCAGCAGTCCCTGGAGCAGCCGCAGGTGCTCCGCGCCGGACGCCAGCGACGCGAAGAAACGCGCCCAGGCCAGCTGCTGCTCGCTGCCCGGCCCGGCCGCCCGCAGCTCCCGCAGCGCGCCCTCCGCGAGCAGTTCCTCACCGGTGGACCGCCACTTCGGCGCCGCGTAGTGGATCAGCGCCGACTCCGTCCAGGAGTGCAGCATCTGGAGCACGCCGATGTCCGACTCGCGCCCCGCGAACCGCAGCACCAGGTCGGTGAAGTCCCGCGCGGGCAGCAGCGCGTCCCGGGTCATGTTCCACAGCGCCGACCAGCACAGGGCGCGGGCCAGCGGGTCGGTCAGCTCGCCCAGCGCCTCCTTGAGGGTGGCGAGCGAGGTCTCGTCGAAGCGGATCTTGCAGTACGTGAGGTCGTCGTCGTTGACCAGGACCAGCTCCGGCGCCTCGGCACCGGCCAGCTCCGTCACCACTGTGCGTGGCCCGTCGACGTCCGTCTCCTGGGTGGCGTACCGCTCCAGCGCCCCGCCCGCCGTACGGCGGTACAGTCCGATCCGCACCCGGTGCGGGCGCAGCTCGGGGTGCGACTCGGGCGCCTCCTGCAGCACGGCGAGCTCCTCGACGCGGCCCCGCGCGTCCAGCAGCACCTGAGGGGTGAGCGAGTTGACGCCGGCCGTCTGGAGCCAGGCCCGCGACCAGGCGCCCATGTCCCGCCCGCTGGTCTCCTCCAGCACCGACAGCAGGTCGCCGAGGCGCGTGTTGCCGTACGCGTGCCGCTTGAAGTAGCGCCGCACGCCCTCCAGGAACGCCTCCTCGCCGACGTACGCCATGAGCTGCTTGAGGACGCTCGCGCCCTTGGCGTAGGTGATGCCGTCGAAGTTCAGCTTCGCGTCCTGCAGGTCGCGGATGTCGGCGGTGACGGGGTGCGTCGAGGGGAGCTGGTCGGCGCGGTAGGCCCAGGACTTGCGGCGGTTGGCGAAGGCGATCCAGCCGTCCGTGAAGCGGGTGGCGCGGACCAGCGAGAAGGAGCCCATGAAGTCGGCGAACGACTCCTTCAGCCACAGGTCGTCCCACCACTCCATGGTGACCAGGTCGCCGAACCACATGTGCGCCATCTCGTGCAGGATCACCGTGGCGCGGTGCTCGTACGAGGTCTGCGTGACCTTCCCCCGGAAGAGGTACTCCTCCTGGAAGGTCACCAGGCCCGGGTTCTCCATCCCGCCGAGGTTGTACTCGGGCACGAAGGCCTGGTCGTACTTCCCGAACGGGTACGGGTAGTCGAAGTGGTCGTGGAAGAAGTCCAGGCCCTGCTTGGTGAGCCGGAAGATCTCGTCGGTGTCGAAGTAGGGCGCGAGGCCCTTGCGGCACAGCGCGCCGAGCGGGATCTCCAGCGCCGTGCCGTCGTCGAACTCACGCGTGTAGGAGTCCGTGACGTAGTGGTAGGGGCCCGCCGCGATGCAGGTGATGTACGTGGCGATCGGCTTGGTCTCGGCGAACCGCCAGGTTCCGTCGGCGAGTTGCCCGGCCCCGTTGCTCCACACCGTCCAGCCCTCCGGCGCCCGCACCTCGAAGCGGAAGGGCGCCTTGAGGTCGGGCTGCTCGAACCCGGCGAAGACCCGGCGGGCGTCGGCCGGCTCGTACTGGGTGTACAGGTACACCTCGCCGTCCTCGGGGTCGACGAAGCGGTGCAGGCCCTCGCCGGTACGGGAGTAGGCGCACAGCGCGTCGACGATCAGCTCGTTGTCGGCGGCGAGGTCCTCCAGCAGGATCCGGGAGCCGTCGAAGACCTCGCTGGGGTCGAGGTCCCGGCCGTTCAGCGAGACCGCGGTGACGTGCGGCGCGATCAGGTCCACGAAGCTCGCCGCGCCCGGCTCGGCGCAGCGGAACCTGATCGTGGTGACCGAGCGGAAGGTCCGCGGCCCCTCGCCGGACGCCTCGCCGAGCGCGGAGCGCACGTCGAGCGACACGTCGTACCCGTCGACGGACAGCAGGGCGGCCCGCTCCCGGGCCTCGTCACGGGTCAGATTCTCACCGGGCACGGGCGGCACTCCCTCGGGTTCGTCGGACGCGGGTTCGTCGGACACTGCTGAACAGGACCGATCCTCCCATGTGCTGCTGACGGGGGGCAGCCGGGAATGGTCCGGCGCGTGGCGGTGTTCTGCGGGAGTTCCCCGGGAGATTCACTTCCTCATGAGGAGAGACATGTCGGACAAGACCCCCGTCGACTTCTGGTTCGACCCGCTGTGCCCCTGGGCCTGGATGACCTCCCGCTGGGTTCTGGAGGTGGAGAAGGTCCGCGACATCGAGGTCCGCTGGCACCTGATGAGCCTCGCGGTGCTGAACGAGGACAAGCTGGACCAACTCCCCGAGGAGTACCGCGAGATGCTCGCCACCAAGGCGTGGGGGCCGGTTCGCGTCGTCATCGCGGCCCGGCAGGAGCACGGCCCCGAGGTGCTCGGTGATCTCTACACCGCGCTCGGCACCCGCATCCACAACCAGGGACAGGGCCCGGAGAAGGAGGCCGTCGCCGCCGCCCTGAAGGACGTCGGCCTGCCCGAGTCCCTGATGGAGCACTGGGACTCCACCCCTTACGAGTCCGAGCTGCGCGCCTCCCACCAGGAGGGCATCGACAAGGTCGGCCAGGAGGTCGGCACTCCCGTCATCTCGGTCCCCGGCCCCGGTGGCGAGGAGGTCGCGTTCTTCGGCCCGGTCGTCACCCCCGCCCCCCAGGGCGAGGAGGCCGCCCGCCTCTGGGACGGCACCCTCGCCGTGGCCTCGGTCCCGGGCTTCTACGAGATCAAGCGCACCCGTACCAAGGGCCCGGACTTCAGCAACCTCTAGGGTTCCTGGGAGTCGCCGGGCTCGGCCGAGTCTTTCGACCCGCCACCATGGCCCCGAACGCCGCCGACTGCCGAAAGCCCCCGCGAGTCACGTCCTCGCGGGGGCTTTCGTCTTTCCGCCTGCCGACGTGAAAGGTGAGAAGACGATCACGAGGCAGGACGATCAGGGAGGGCTCAGGGGGTCAGCAGCAGGACGTCCGCGCGGGACTTGGCGGCCTCGTGGCGCCTGGCCACGTCCCGCCAGTTGACCACCTGCCACATGGCCTCGATGAAGTCGACCTTCTGGTTCTTGTACTGGAGATAGAACGCGTGCTCCCAGGCGTCGAAGACCAGGATCGGCGTGGCGCCCTGGCCGACGTTGCCCTGGTGGTCGTAGACCTGCTCGACGATCAACCGGCCGCTCAGCGGCTCGTGGGCGAGGACGCCCCAGCCGGAGCCCTGGGTGGTCGCCGCCGCCTTGGACAGCTGGGCCTTGAACTTCGCGAAGGAGCCGAAGGACTCGGCGATCGCGCCCGCCAGCTCGCCGACGCCGTCCGTCTCCAGGGGCTCGCCGCCGCCGTCTCCGGTCATGTTGTGCCAGTAGATCGAGTGCAGGATGTGCCCGGAGAGATGGAAGGCCAGGTTCTTCTCCAGGCCGTTGATCGAGCCCCACGACTCCTTGTCGCGCGCCTCGGCGAGCTGCTCCAGCGTGTCGTTCGCGCCCTTCACGTACGCCGCGTGGTGCTTGTCGTGGTGCAGCTCGATGATCTCCGGGCTGATCACGGGGGCGAGTGCGGAGTAGTCGTACGGCAGTTCAGGCAGCGTGTAGACGGGCATGAGGGGTCCCCTCCGAGCTCTTATTGCAATCGGCTTGCAACTACAACCTAGCAACAAGAAGGCCCCCACGCGTGAACGTGGGGGCCTTCCGGGGGATGCGGCGGCGTCAGCGCCGGGCGCGCGCCCGCTGCCAGCCGTAGCCGACGGCCGCCAGCACGAGGGTCATGGCGCCCGTCGAGTACAACTGCACGCGTGTCTCGGGCTCCCGGGCCATCAGGACGAAGATCGCCGCCATGCCCGCCAGCGCCACCCAGGTCAGCACCGGGAACGCCCACATCCGCACGACCAGCTTCCCCGGCGCCTCCCGCTCCAGCCGGCGGCGCAGCCGCAGCTGGGAGACGGCGATGAAGATCCAGACGACGAGGATCACCGCGCCGATCATGTTCAGCAGCCAGGGGAAGACGTCGTCCGGCCGCCAGTAGCTGAGCACCACGCACACGAAGCCGAAGACGCAGGACGCCAGCACCGCGATCCGCGGCACCCCGCCCGACACCCGGCCCAGCGCCTTCGGCCCCTGGCCGCGGCGCACCAGCGAGTATCCGATGCGCGAGGCGCCGTAGATGTTGGCGTTCATCGCACTCAGCAGCGCGACCAGCACGACCACGTTCATCAGCTGCCCGGCGCCCGGGATGCCGAGCGTGTCCAGGGTGGCGACGTACGGGCCGCTCTCGACGACCTCCTTCGAGTCCCACGGCACGAGGGTGACGACGACCGCCATCGAGCCGATGTAGAACAGCCCGATGCGCCACATCGCCGTGCGGACCGCGCTCGCCACGCCCTTGACCGGGTCCTCCGACTCGGCCGCCGCGATGGTGACCGTCTCCAGGCCGCCGTATGCGAACACCGAGGCGAGCAGGCCGATCACCAGCCCCTCGCCGCCGCCCGGCATGAAGTCCGTCAGATTGCTCGTGCCGGGAGAGTCCGTGCCGGGAAGGACGCCCGCGATCGCCAGCACGCCGAGCACCAGGAACAGCGCGATCGCCCCGACCTTCAAGGCGGCGAACCAGAACTCGAACTCACCGAAGTTCTTCACGGCCGCGAGGTTCGCGCCGCAGAACACCAGCATGAACAGTGCCACCCACGCCCACTCCGGCGTCCCCGGCAGCCAGCCGCTGACGATCTTGGCGGCGCCGATGCCCTCCAGCCCGACGGCCGTGCACAGCAGCACCCAGAACGCCCAGCCCGCGGTGAACCCTGCCCACGGCCCGATCGCCCGCTCGGCATGCGCGGAGAAGGACCCCGAGGACGGATACGCCGCCGACATCTCGCCCAGCATCCGCATCACCAGCATCACCAGGAGGCCGGAGATGACATAGGCGACGACGATCGACGGACCGGCGGCGGCGATGCCCGCGCCGGAGCCGACGAACAGCCCGGCGCCGATCACGCCGCCCAGGGCGATCATCGACAGGTGGCGCTGCTTGAGTCCGTGGGACAGGGACGCGTCCGCCTCTGGCGGAGCCTGAACAGGGGTGGTGCGGGACATGGGCGCGGCTCGTCCAGTACGTGAGGGGATAAGGGGGACAATCACACGGAGTGTAAAGGCCGGGTCAGTGTTCTCCCGGGGCCGCCCATTTGGCGAGACCCTACAGAGTCGCCCCCACGCCCCGGGCGTGAGCCACACGGCTTCACCTCAGTGACCGGTATCACGCCGACGCGCGTGTAATCACCACTCTTTGTAAGGAGCCCACCACAGTCACGCGCGTCCCTTTGTCGGGCGGGGACGGTGGTCGGCCCCGGTGCCCTGGGTTAGCGTCACGGTGTCCCGAACCGCCCTCACTCGCGGAGTCCCCATGAGCACCGCTGCCGCCGCCCCCGCCCGCCCGGGCCAGGTCCTCGCCGACCTGCTTCCCGCCTCCCGCGTCCGCGACGTCGCGCTCGTCGTCGGTGGCGCCGTGCTCACCGGCCTCGCCGCGCAGCTCGCCGTGCCGATCCCGGGCACCCCGGTGCCGGTCACCGGCCAGACCTTCGCGGCGCTGCTCGTCGGCACTGCGCTCGGCGCCGGACGCGGCTTCCTCTCCCTGGCGCTGTACGCGCTCGCCGGCGTCGTCGGCATGCCGTGGTTCGCGGAGGGCGGCTCCGGCGCCGGCGCCCCGTCCTTCGGTTACGTCATCGGCCTGCTGCTGGCCGCCACCGCCGTCGGCGCGCTGGCCCGCCGGGGCGCCGACCGCTCCCCGTGGCGGACGGCGGGCGCGATGCTGCTGGGTGAGGCGATCATCTACGCCGTCGGCGTCCCGTACCTGGCCTTCGCCACCGGCATGTCCGCCTCCGCCGCGATCGCGGCCGGGCTCACGCCGTTCCTGATCGGGGACGCGCTCAAGGCGGCGCTGGCGATGGGCCTGCTGCCGGCCGCGTGGAAGCTCATCGGCAGGCGCTGACGAGCCGGTGATCCCGCGCCGCCGCTACACCGGTCGCCGCCGGGACCACCACGCTCCCGCGGCCCCTGCCGCGACCAGCGTGACGCCGGCCGTGCCGAGCGGCAGGACGTCACGGGCGGGGCCGGTCCTCGGCAGTTCGTCGCCGCCCGGTGCCACCGGCTTGTTGTCGGTGCCGAGCAGCAGGGGCGTGGCCGGGGCGTTCGGTGCCGGGTTCGTCGTACCGAACGGGACCGGGCCCTGCTGCCAGAACGTCTTGCCGCCGTCGCTGTTCTGGACGGGCAGACAGATCTTTCCGGTCTTGCTCAGGTCGTAGGTCGCGTCGACGTCGTACGACTTCGACGTACCCGCCGCCAGATCGTCCAGCGCGCAGGCGAAACCGCTGTTGGAACCCTCCGGCAGGTCGCCTTCCGGTATTGCGGCGCAGCCCTCGACATTCGTGACCGTCAGTCCGTCGAAACCGACGACCAGAAGCCTGATCGGACCGCTGTCCTGCGTCCCCCCGTTCTTGACCGTGGCGGTGATCGCCGTTTCCTCCGAATCGTTGTGGACCGAGATCTTCTCCGGCAGGAGCGTGGTCAGTTCCACCCCCGCGGGCGCCTTGTCGACGGCCTTTCCCCCCTTGTCGCTTCCCGGTCCCTGGTCGTCCGCCCCGGCCGTGCCGGAAAGGATCAGAACGGCCGAGAAAGATGCCGCCACCAGCGATCCGGTGATGGTCGTCCTCCGACTTGAACGCATGTTCGTCCCCCTTGCCTGCGCCTGAATTCGCAGTACTTGAAGAGGTACCACAAGATTTCTCCGCACTATGCTGGTACGGCCTGACGTGTGGCTATTGGGGCGTCGTTGAGGGGAGTGCAGCGAATTGCCGGGGAATACGCGAAGTTCCGGTGTTCCAGGGCTACTGGTGGCAGGGCGCTATCGGTTGGCCGAAAGCATTGGGCAGGGGGGAATGGGGCGGGTGTGGCGAGCCGCCGACGAAATGCTCGACCGGCCGGTCGCCGTCAAGGAAATGCGCATCGACGGCCTGGACGCCGAGGACGCCCGTACCCGCCGCGAACGCACACTGCGCGAGGCGCGGGCCACCGCGCGGATCGACCATCCCCACGTCGTCCGGGTCTACGACGTCGTGGACGAGGGCGAACGCCTGTGGATCGTCATGGAACTGGTGGCCGGGCGTTCCCTGGAACGGATCATGGCCGAGGACGGGCCGCTCGGCCCTGGCGAGGCGGCGCGGATCGGGCTGGGGCTGGTGGAGGCGCTGCGCGAGGTGCACGCGCGGGGGGTGCTGCACCGGGACATCAAGCCGGGCAACGTGCTCGTCGAGGCGGCCGGCCGCCGGGTCGTGCTCACCGACTTCGGCATCGCGGCGATCCAGGACGCCAAGGCGCTGACCATGGCCGGGATGCTGGTCGGCTCGCCCGACTACATGGCCCCCGAGCGGATCTCCGGGCGCCCGCAGGGGCCACCGTCGGACGTCTGGTCGCTCGGGGCGACGCTGTCGGCGGCACTGGCCGGTCAGTCCCCCTTCTCCCGGAACACGACGCTGGCGACGCTGCACGCGGTGCTCTATGAGGAGCCCGGACTCCCGGCATCGACCGGGCCGTTGAGGGAGGTGCTGGGCGCGCTGCTCCGTAAGGAGCCGGATGTCCGGCCGGGCCTCGACGAGGTGGAGGCGGCGCTGCGCGCGGTCGCCGCGCCGGGGCCCACGCCGACCCTTGCGGTGGCGGAACCGGTGCAGGCGCGGGAGCAGCCGACGCCGGGGCTCGTGAAGCCCCCGCCGCCCGAACGGGCCCGGCCGGGAGGCGGTGTCTCCCTGGTGCGGGCACAGGCCGTGACCGAGCGGCGCCCGGCGCCCGGAGCCGCGAAGAGGCCGTCGGGGAGCGAACTGCCAGGACCCGCGGCGCCGTCCGGGCCGGCCGGGCGCCGGACGGCACGGACGGCGGTGGCCGCCGCGGCCGGTGTCCTCACGGCCGCCGCGGTGGCCGGGATCGTGTGGGCGGCGGCGGAGACGCCGGACGGCACCCGGGCGGACGACAGGCCGTCGGTGTCGACGCCGGCCGACGCCGCCCACGCCGGCTCCGCCCCCGCCTCCACCTCGCCCACGGTCGCGGGTACGTCCCGGCCGCCGAGCCTGCCCCCGGGTGCCCGGGAGGAGCCCGGCGGGTACGCGTGGGTGACGCCCGAGGGCTGGCGGCGGGACGTGAAGACGGGGGCGGAGGTGCACTACACCTCACCCGAGGGCACCCAGGAACTGGTCGCCAAGTCATCCCTGGCCCGGGGGGACCTCATGGAGAGCTGGCGCACCTCGGAACGCAACGCCCACCAGGGGCGGGACTATCGCAAGATCCGGCTGGAGGAGACGACGTTCCGCGGCTATCCGGCGGTGATCTGGGAGTACACCTTCACGCTGGACGGTGCTCCCTGGCACGCCCGGTTGCTGGGCTTCGACGCGAGGGGGAAGTCGTACCAGGTCAACACCTGGTACCAGCCGGCGGGAGAGGGCGGGGCGCTGGCGGTCTACGAAGACGTGAAGGAGAGCTTCACGCCGCTGTGAGGGCACAGCGGCGTGAAGCTCTCCCAGGGATGGTGGTGCCTAGTCGCGCACCTCGGCGGGCTGCGCGGTGGACTCGACGGGCTTGCGCTTCCCGACCCGCTGCCGGACCACGGCGACGGCGAGCACCAGGGCGGCGACGAGCAGCGACAGCAGCACGGTCTTGCGTCCGTCGTGTTCGGTGTCGGTCAGCATGTAGCCGAGCACGAAGACGATGAGCGCGGCGGTCGCCCAGGTCAGGTACGGGTACAGCCACATCCGCACGACCAGCTTCTCGGGCGCCTCGCGCTGGATGATCTTCCGCATCCGCAGCTGGGAGAAGCAGATCACCAGCCAGACGAACAGAGCGACGGCACCGGAGGAGTTGACCAGGAAGAGGAAGACCGAGTCCGGGAACTTGTAGTTGAAGAACACGGCCACGAAGCCGAAGACGACGGACACGAGGATCGCCGTCCGCGGCACACCCCGGCCGGTCGTCCGGGCGAAGGGCTTCGGCGCGTCACCGCGCTGGCCGAGCGAGAAGGCCATGCGTGAGGCGGTGTAGAGGCCGGAGTTGAGACAGGACAGCACCGAGGTCAGCACGATGAAGTTCATGATCTGACCGGCATGCGGGATGCCGAGGGAGTTGAGCGCGGCGACGTACGAGCCGTCGTCGGCGATGGACTTGCTGTCCCACGGGAGCAGGGTCACCACGACGAAGATCGAGCCGAGGTAGAAGACGGCGACACGCCAGATGATGCTGTTGGTGGCCTTGGTGACGGCCTGCTGCGGGTTCTCGGACTCGCCGGCGGCCAGGGTGGCGATCTCGCTGCCCATGAAGGAGAAGACGACGAGCAGCACACCGGTGAGGATCGCGCCCGGCCCGTGGGGCAGGAAGCCGCCGTGTTCGGTCAGGTTCCCCAGCCCCGCCTGGTCGCTGTCCACGCCCGGGAGCAGGCCGAAGACGGCAAGACCGCCGATGACGATGAACGCGGCGATCGCGACGACCTTGATCCCCGCGAACCAGAACTCGAACTCTCCGTAGGACCCGACGGAGACGAGGTTGGTGGCGGTCAGCACCACCATCACGATCAGCGCCCAGGCCCACTGCGGTACGGCCGGGATCCAGCCCTCCAGGATCACCGCACCGGCGGTCGCCTCGACCGCCAGCACGACCACCCAGAAGAACCAGTACAGCCATCCGATGGAGAACCCGGCCCAGCTGCCGAGCGCCCGGTCGGCGTGCGCCGAGAACGAACCCGAGGTCGGGTTGGCGGCCGACATCTCACCGAGCATGCGCATCACCAGCACCACGAGCGTGCCGACGAGAGCGTAGGAGAGAAGGATGCCGGGACCGGCGGTGGCGATGCCGGAGGAGGACCCCACGAAGAGTCCGGCGCCGATGACACCGCCGATGGCGATCATCGACAGATGACGGTTCTTGAGCCCTGCCTGGAGACCGGATCCGGAACCGGGATCGCCGGTTCCGCCGTTGCCTCCGGGGCCGCTTCCGGCCTTCGTCAGGGTCGGCTGCGAAGTCATGGGACGGATTTCCTTTGCGCCGGGTGAGCAATTTCCCGTACGAGCGGCGTACGAGTCGGACCAGTGAATCGGAGGTGAACGGATTCTTGAACCTTTGATTCCGGATCGTTACTTGAGGATTTCCTGAGGTTCGGTGGCGTTGCTCACACTTCGCGGTCCAGCCACCCGGCCCTGCTGCCCTGCCCGACGCATGTCACACTCGTCCCATGCGCGTGTACCTCGGCTCCGACCATGCCGGCTTCGAACTGAAGAACCATCTCGTCGAGTGGCTCAAGGCGGCCGGCCATGAGCCCGTCGACTGCGGCCCTCACGTCTACGACGCCCAGGACGACTACCCGCCGTTCTGCCTCCGCGCCGCGGAGCGCACCGTCGCCGACCCCGGCGCCCTCGGCATCGTCATCGGCGGCTCCGGCAACGGCGAGCAGATCGCCGCGAACAAGGTCAAGGGCGTCCGTGCCGTTCTCGCCTGGAGCGAGGAGACGGCGTCGCTCGGCCGCGAGCACAACGACGCGAACGTCGTCGCCATCGGCGCCCGCATGCACTCGCGGGAGGAGGCGACGAAGCTCGCCGAGACGTTCCTGAACACGCCGTTCACCGGCGAGGAGCGCCACGCCCGCCGTATCGCGATGCTGGCCGCGTACGAGACCACGCGCGAGCTGCCGCCGATCCCGGCGCACCACCCGCAGCAGGACTGAGGCGGCAGCACCGAGACCGCCCCCCGGGGGCTGGAAGGAACCGCGGACCGTGCCAGAGGGGCACACGATTCACCGGCTGGCGCACGACTACGCCGCCCGCTTCTCCGGCACGGCCCCCCGGGTCACCAGCCCCCAGGGCAAGTTCTCCGACGCCGCGGCCCTCCTGGACGGGGCCGTCCTGACGGCGACCGAGGCCCACGGCAAGCACCTCTTCCTGCGGTTCCGTGACGCCGACTGGGTCCACATCCACCTGGGCCTGTTCGGCAAGGTCGCCTTCGGTGACGCCCCCGCCCCGCCGCCCACCGACACGGTCCGCCTGCGCCTCGCGGGCGACACCGGATACGTCGACCTGCGCGGACCGACCACCTGCGCCCTCATCACCGCCGAGGAGAAGCGGGCGATACACGACCGCCTCGGCCCCGACCCGCTGCGCGACGACGCCGACCCCGGCGCCGCCTACGGGCGGATCTCCCGCAGCCGCAGCACGATCGCGGCACTCCTGATGGATCAGACGGTCATCGCCGGAGTCGGCAACGTCTACCGCGCCGAGGTCCTCTTCCGGCACCGGATCGACCCGTACCGCCCGGGAAGGGACATCACGCCCACCGAGTGGGACGCGATCTGGGGCGACCTCGCCGACCTCATGCGCGAGGGCGTGCGCCACAACCGCATCGACACGGTCCGCCCCGAGCACACCCCCGAGGCCATGGGCCGCCCACCCCGCGTCGACGACCACGGCGGAGAGGTCTACGTCTACCGCCGGGCCCAGCAGCCCTGCCACATCTGTGACGGCGAGATCCGCACCGCCGGCCTCGCCGCCCGCAACCTCTTCTGGTGCCCCGGCTGCCAGCGCGGCTGACCCGGGCCCCGGCCCCTCAGAAACCGTGCGGCAGCCAGGGCGCCACGGTGCTTCCGAAGCCCACCGCGGCCTCCGTGAGCGCCCCGGTCCGAAGCTCCCGCACCCGCCCGGCCGCCGCCAGCGCACCGAGGCTCACCCCACCGAGATACGCGGCCCCCAGCTCCCGTACCGACAGGGCGAGGTCGGCCGCGTCCGCCGTACGCGCGCACGACGCGCCCTTGGGGTCCCCCGACAGTCGCCAGCGTCCCGCGTTCCAGGGGCAGAAGTCGTCCTCCACCTCGAACACGACGTCCACCGGCGCCTGATACGTACGGGCCTCCAGCGCGGCCTTGAGGTCCACCAGCCGCACGTACAGCGAGTCCCGCGACCGCGTCCGGCACCGCCGGATGTCGGACACCTGGTACTGCCACCCCTCGTCGGCCGGCCGCCCCCGCACGGACAGGGTCGTCGTCAGGTCGATCCCGAACAGGAACCGCCACAACGCGCCCTCCGTCGCCGGATCGAGTCCCGCCAGGTCCTCCAGCACCACCGTGCCGTTGTGCCCGGCCTCCCCCCACCCGAGCTTGACCCGGAACCGCGCGTACCCCGTGACCTCGCCATCCCGGTGGGCGACGACACACTGCAACGGCGACGCCCCGTCCCGCTCGCTCTCCGGGTCGAGCACCCCCAGCCGCTCCCACCCCGGGCGCCGCGCCAGCATCCCGGGCCGCGACGGCACCAGCCGGGCGTAGACCTCCTCACACACGTCGAGGACATCGGCGGGCGCCGCGTACCGCAGCCGTACGTCATCGGCGGCGGCCGGGACCGACAGCCCCACCCGGCCGGTGTCGATCTCCGCGCTGAGCGCGAAGGTCGCGGCGCCGTACCCGAACCGGCCGTAGATCGCCGGCTCGGACGCCGTGAGCACCGCCAGCGGCTCACCCCAGGAGCGTACGTCGTCCAACTGCCGCCGCATCAGGGACGTCAGCACCCCGCGCCGGCGGTGCGTGGCCGCCACCCCGACCATCGTCACGCCCGCCGTGGGCACCGAGGCCCCACCGGGCACGGTCAGCCGGAACGAGAACGCCCCCGCCGTCCCCACGCACGCGTCGCCCTCCCAAGCACCCAGCGAACGGTCGAGCTCGGTGAGCGCGTTCCACAGCTTCCGCTCCTCGGTGGACTCCGGCACCCCGCCGAAGGCGCGGATCAGAGTGTCGTACCAGGAATCCCAGTCGTCCCGTCGCAGCACCCGCGGCCCGGTGTCCGAGCCGGTCAGGAAGTCAGTTGCCATGAGGCCATGCCTACCAGGGCACCGCGGGACCGGCGAGGGAATTTCCCCCGACTTCCCCGGGACGGCGGCGGGCCGGCCTTCCGTGAAGTTCACTGTGGAGTCGAGCCCCGGACGGGGGACAAGGAGGACCTCCCGTGCCAAGCGGCTGGTCCGATGGATAGGGTCCCGAACTAATGGCAGCAGGACGAGAGCCGCGCACGGCGGCCGAGACGTTCACGGCCCGGTTGAAGATGCGGTGGCACCGGGTCCGCGTCGGCCTGCGCAGAAGCGCCGTCGACTACTTCCGCGGCGACGGCTCCGACTGGGTCGCGCTGGCCGGTCTCCTGCTCACCATTCCCCTCATCACCGCCGGTACGCTCGCCAACTCGGTGTGGTGCTCACCGGCCGTCCTGGTCCTGCCGATCGTCGCCGGTGGCCTGCTGCTGCGCCCGGCCAGCCTGCTCGGTCTGTACGCGGCGGCCGCCACGGCCCTGATCGTGGAGTCGATACAGCTCGGCCCCTACACGGAGGGCCCGTCGCGGGTGACGCCCGGGGTCGTCCTCGTCGTCGCCGCGTGCGGCTTCTTCGGCCTGCTGATCGCCCAGTTCCGCAGCCGCGTCGGCGTGCCCTGGCGGCGCGGCGGCACGATGCTGTTCGACCTGCGCGAACGCATCCGGGTGCAGAGCAAGCTGCCGAAGCTGCCGCAGGGCTGGCACCGCGAGATGGCGCTGCGGCCGGCGGGCGGCCAGTCCTTCTCGGGCGACTTCGTGGTCGCGGCCCGCACGAACGGCGGCCGGACCCTGGAGGTCGTCCTCACGGACGTCTCCGGCAAGGGAATGGACGCCGGCTCGCGCGCCCTGCTGCTGTCGGGCGCCTTCGGCGGCCTCCTCGGCAGCCTGCCCCCGCACGCCTTCCTGCCCGCCGCGAACGGCTATCTGCTGCGCCAGGACTGGCAGGAGGGCTTCGCGACCTCCATCCACCTCGTGCTCGACCTCGACACCGGCGACTACGAGCTGTACTCCGCGGGCCGTCCGCCCGGGCTGCAGCTCAGCGCGGGCAGTGGCCGCTGGGAGGAGAAGGTAGCCGAGGGCCCGCTGCTGGGGGTGTACGACGGCGCCCAGTTCGACCCCGTGAAGGGCTCGCTCCGGGCGGGCGACGTGCTGATGCTCTTCACCGACGGCCTGGTGGAGACCTCCGACCGCGACATCGTCGAGGGCATCGACCGCCTCACCGGCGAGGCCGACCGCTATGTCTCCGCCGGCTTCCAGGGTGCCGCCTGGCACCTCATCGAGGCGGTCGCGAAGGACGTCAACGACGACCGCGCCCTCCTGCTGATCTGCCGCGAAGGCCCGACGGCCCACTCCGCCGCGCCCTGACCGCCCGCGCGGGCGGTTGGTCATGGCTTTGTGCCTCCTCTGTAACTGCCGTCTCCTCTCGATTGCGTGAGCGATCGGGGTGTTGGTAGAGATGAGTTACGTACGATGGGACAACCAGGACACGAGATGGGGGAGGCGAGTTCTGCATGAAGTTCGACATGGGTGCGCAGACGCTGTCGTCGTTGATGCGTGATTCGCGCGGTTCCAGCGACGACCTCGGGACGCTGATCCGGCAGTTGGTGCAGGCGGCGCAGCCGTTGGAGGGCAAGTTCAACGGCACGGGCCGGGCGATGTTCGACCAGTTCAAGGCGCGCGCGGATGAGATCACGAGTGAGCTCAACGGTTCGCTGTCGGCGATCCTGGGTGGCCAGTCGGGTATGGAGTCGGCGTTCAGCTCGGGTGATCAGGAGCAGGGCGACAACGCGCGGCAGCAGATGGGTGCCGCCAACTTCGACGCCGCGCGCTTCCGTTAGGCCGCCGTCGTCCGATCTGTCGGGACAGGTTCGTCCGATTCGTTTCACTTGACGGGGAGTGGTGTGTGATGGCTGCTGGTTCGGATCGTCGTTCGTATGACATGGGTGCGTCGACGGACGCGCAGGGGAACATCCAGACGGTGATCGGCCGGCTGGAGGAGGTCATCGGTGCGCGTGACCGTCAGGTCAAGGCGGCGATGGCGGACTTCACGGCTGATGGTGTGGCGGATGAGTACCACGGCAAGGAGCAGCGCTGGAACCGTGCCTCGCAGGAGGTGCGGAACATCATCCAGTTGCTGAAGACGACGCTGGAGAAGAACGACGGGACGGCGCAGTCGACGTTGCAGCGGGCGAAGTCCGCGGTGGACAACATCGGCTGAGTCGGGTGTCCGGTCGCTGAGGACGGGGGTTTGTGGTGCCCGGGTGGGATCTGAAGCCGCAGGGTATTTCGGGTGTGCTGAAGACGACGGGGGAGACCGCGTCGAATTTCGAGAAGTACGGGAAGTCGTTCGGTGAGAATCTGACGTCGGCGGCTTCGAGTGCGGGCACCATTTCCGCGGAGGGTGGTGGTGAGGGCGGCGAGAAGGCGCAGGGTGGTCTGGTCGCGCTGGCGTTGTCGCAGTACGCGGAGCGCGCCTCGAAGGACCTGCAGTTCGTGGCGGCCCGGGCGGGCAAGTCGTTGCAGGGCGTGGTCGATGCCACCACGGCCTATCTGAACGGTGATCAGGAGATGGCGGCGGAGGCGCAGCGCAACACGCTGAAGGCGCCGAAGCTGGATCTGCCGGGGGTGGGCAAGGCCTGAGCCTCCGCCGACCAGGCGGTGGGCCTGCGGGCCGCCCCGCCCCTGGCTCTCCCCCTTACCCTGCTACGGCCCGGGCGCGGTCGCCGCTCAGGCCGTAGCCGAGGACGGTCCGAAGTGTGGTGCTTCTGTGAGCGATGGACACTCCGATTGCAGAGGCAACCGCTGAGTTGATAGAGATGGCTGAGAATCATGGGGCGCATCGGGACGGTTCGCCCAGCGGTCCTAGGGGGAGGCGAGTTCGGTATGAAGTTCGACATGGGTGCGCAGACGCTGTCGTCGTTGATGCGTGATTCGCGCGGTTCGAGTGATGATCTCGGGAC
>NZ_JBHWJQ010000026.1:0-116453 GCF_042731435.1 Streptomyces sp. NPDC059861
GCCCCGGGCACCGCCCCGGCAGCCCCCGCGATGGCCCCGGCGGCCCCCGGCCGGGCGGCGCCGCCACCGCCGCCCGCCCCTCAGCTCGCACCCCCCGCGCCCGCGGCTCCCCCGGCAGGGACTCCGCGGCCGAGCGGTGCCGACCTCGACTACGCGGCACTGGTCCTGTGCGGACCCGACGCGCAGGAGGAGCGCCGGGGACGGCTGTTCCCGGACGCGGCCTTCGACCCGGTGACCTCCGAGCACCGCCGACGTGCCGAGAGGACGGCCGCGCTGCCCCTGCCGGCGAACGCCGTACGTCCCCGCGAGTCGGCCGGTTCCTTCGACCACCGCTACGACGCCGCCGCCCGCGCCGACATCCCCTCGGACGGCACGTGGCACACCGTCACCGTCGGCGAGGTGCCGGTCGGTCTGCGTACCGAGTACCTGTGCGTCCCGTCGGTGGAGGAGGCCGTCCACGCGACCCTGGTGCTCGCCAACGACACCGATCAGGCACTGCTGGCCGGACCGCTGGAGGTCGCGGCGGACGGGGACTTCCTGGTGACCACCTCACTGCCCACCCTCGCTCCCGGCGGTGTGTGCCGGGTGGGCCTCGGCCCCGAGGAGGCCATCAAGGTCACTCGCCGAGCGAGCCTGCACGAGTCGACCTCGGGCCTGCGCAACAACGTGACCGTGCTCGACCACCACGTCCACGTGGAGCTGGCCAACCGGCTCACGGTCGGCGTCACCGTGGAAGTGCGCGAACGGGTACCGGTCAGCTCCGACGCGGACGTGCGGATCGAGGAGAAGGCCGACTGGACGGCCCCGGCGGAGGGCGGCGCGGCGGCCGAGCGGCACACGCCGGGCACCCGCCTGTGGCGGATCGAGCTGCCGGCCCGCGCCACCGCCGCCCTCGACGGCGGTTACGTCATCCGCATCCCGGCCGGCAAGGCCCTGACCGGCGGCAACCGCAGGAGCTGACCCCTGATGTCCACGAGCCCCGAACCGATCCCCGTCCCCGTCACCGCCGTCACCTGCCTGGAGGACCGGGCACAGGTCGAGCGCACCGTCGTGCTCGACCTGGAAGCCGGCACCCAGCGGCTGCGTCTCGGGCCGGTCAGCGCCCTGGCCGTCGACCGCAGCCTGCACGCCGAGCTCGCCGCCGATCACCCGGCGGCCGTGCTCGACGCGAGGGTCGTACGCGCATGGACACCGCGGGGACCGGGCCCCGCCGCCGACGACTCCGCCCTGCGCCACCGCGTGAGCGCCCTCGAAGAGGAACAGCGTGCGCTGGAACAGCGACGCGAGCGCCTGCACGCCCGCGTCGACCTCCTCGGCCGGCTCGCCACCGATCTGCTGCGCGAGATCGGCCAGGGTGCCGGCCGCGGAGAAGCCGAGCAGGCCCGCTGGAACCGCGAACTGGACCGAGTCGACGGCGAACGCGACACCTGCGGCGAGCAGCTACGCGCGGTGAACGCCCGGCTGACCGAGCTGGCCGCCGAACTCTCCGACACCCAGCGAGCCCTGCGGCTCGCCGAGACGGAACCCGCAGAGCTGGTCGGCCACATCGAACTGACCGTCCGGGCGGACGGTGCCGGCCCGGCCAGGCTCCGTCTGACCCACCTCGTCCCCTGCGCCCTGTGGCGGCCCGCCTACCGTGCCGTACGCGACGGTGACTCGCTCACGCTGGACACGGACGCGGTGGTCTGGCAGCGCACCGGCGAGGACTGGTCGAACGTACGCCTGACCCTGTCGACGGCCCGCTCCGCGCGGGCCACCCAGCCTCCCCGGCTCGAAGAGGACAGGCTGACACTCCAGGACCGCTCCCCCGCCGAGCGCCGCACCGTCCACGTCGAGCTGCGCGAGGAAGAGATCACGGATCTCGGCCCCTCCCCCGTGCAGGGACCGCCCGGGGTCGACGACGGCGGTGAGGTCCGCGTCCTGCAGTGCGGCGCCCCGGTCTCCGTGCCGTCGGACGGACGGGCCCACCGCGTGCCGCTCTCGTCCTTCACGACCGCCGCCAGCAGCCAGTACACCTGTTCGCCCGAGCTGTCCCCGCTGGTCGCTCAGATCGTGCGGTTCGACAACCGCTCCGGACACGCACTGCTCGCCGGGCCCGTGGACTTCGTCAGCGGCAGCGGGTTCAGCGGTCGCGGCACTCTGGACTTCACCGCCCCCGGCGCCCCCGTCGAGCTTGCCTTCGGCAGCCGTGACGACCACCGGGTCCTGCGGGAGACCGAGGAGACCCGTGACACGGCGGGCCTCGCCCAGCGGACCGTCCTCACCCGCACCGTCCGGCTCCACCTCTCCCGCTTCTCGGCACCCGCCGAGCACGACGAACACGTGGTGGTCGTCCGCGAGCGCGTCCCCGTCCCGGAGACCTCGGCGGTGGAGGTGAGCCTGCGTGGCAAGGCCTGTTCCCCCGCACCCGACGAGGTCGACGCGGACGGCATCGTCCGCTGGAACGTCCCGCTGCCTCCGGGAGGCCGGCGCACCGTCACCCTGGTCTACGACGTCACGGCGAACGCCAACGTGAGGGGCCTGTGACCGTCGAGTGATCCGTCGGCTGGGCATCCGCAGGATCCCGGTCGGCGTGGCAGCGCGCACTGAAGGAAGCCGACCTGCGCCGCCCACCGGCCCCCTCAAGTCCTCGATCTGACGACGGCATGCCGGGCACCGGGTCGATGACCTGTGACGACGACGGTGTGGAGGCGCTTCGCATCCAGCCTGCGCGCGCAGAGAGAAGGCGGGAAAAGGGGGCCTTCCTCACTCATCCTGTCCGGACAAGTTGGCCGCTGGTCTTTACCTGTCCCTGAAGGACTCTTCGTGCACCGGCCATCCGTTCTTGGTCGATCTCCCATCAAAGATCCTTACGTTCGCTGTCAAGCACCAAGAAAAGACATCAATGGAGGATCTTGTGTCCCTGGACGCTCGTGGAGCGCGGCGGTTCGCCGCTCCTGCGGCCACCGCCATCGCCGCTGCCGTGGTGACGATGGTGGTCAACCCGACGCTGGGCGCGTCGGCTTCGGCTCCGCACGCCGCGGCCAAGTCGAAGTCGCCCACCGTCAAGAACGTCATCTTCATCAACGGCGACGGCATGGGCGCCGCCATGCGCCAGGCGGCCCGTCTCCACCTGACCGGCCTCAACGGCCAGCTCGCGATGGACAAGCTGCCCGCCTCGGGCCAGCTGACCACCGAGCCGGACGACCCGAAGGCCGTCGTCACCGACTCGGCCGCCGCGGCGTCCGCGTGGGCCACGGGTGAGAAGACCTACAACGGCGCGATCAGCGTCGATGTGGACGGCAACCCGCTGGCCGCCCTCGGCCGGCAGGCCAAGGCCGCCGGCAAGGCCACCGGCCTGGTCACCACCGCGCAGGTGACCGACGCGTCGCCGGCGGCGTTCTTCGCGAACACCGCCAACCGTTCGGCGCAGGACGAGATCGCCCGTCAGTACATCGAGGTCAGCAAGCCCGACGTCATCCTGGGCGGCGGCGAGGACTGGTGGCTGCCCGCGGGCAGCCCCGGCGCCTTCAAGGACCAGCCCGCCGAGGACCCCTCCGAGGCGAGCAAGGGCACCAAGGGCAACCTGATCAAGAAGGCCCAGAAGGCCGGTTACTCCTACGTCTCCGACGGCGACCAGCTCAGCCGCGCCAAGGGCGGCAAGCTCCTCGGTCTGTTCGCCAACGAGGAGATGTTCCAGCAGCGTGCCGAGGGTCAGGGCGATGTCTACAGCCCCGTGGTCGGTCTATCCACCATGACCGGCAAGGCCCTGAGCACGCTGGAGAAGAACAAGAAGGGCTTCTTCCTCATGGTCGAGGAGGAGGCCACCGACGAGTTCGCGCACTCCAACAACGGCGCCCGCGTCCTGCAGTCCATGCAGGAGCTGGAGAAGGCGGTGGCCGTCGCCCGTGCCTACGTCGCCACCCACCCCGACACCCTGCTGGTCGTCACCGGCGACCACGAGACCGGCGGTCTGGCCGTCGAGGAGACGGACGCCGGCGACGAGTCCGGCGAGGGCATCTCCGCCGAGGACGGCCCCTTCACCATCCGCGGCAGCCAGAAGAACTTCTCCATCGACTGGACCACCTCCGGCCACACCGGTGTGGACGTTCCCGTGACCGCGGCCGGACCTCTGTCCGACCGCTTCACCGGCAAGCACGCCAACACGTACGTGTACGACGTGCTCCGCGAGGCTCTGACCCGCCGCTGAGCGGAAGTCAGCAGGGCTGCCCATCGTGCAGTTGAGCGGATCCTGACCCGTCCATACGGTCAGGGTCCGCTCTCACGTCTACTCGGCGCCCTGTTCGGCGCGGAACTCCGGCGTGCGCCCCGGTGCGGCGGCCGCCAGGGCCTTGGTGACCTCCGCGACGCCGGCGCGCAGGCCGTAGACCGGGGTGCCGGGCTGCTGGCGCCAGGAATCATCGAGCCCGCCGGCATCGACCGTGTCGAAGCCGATCTCGTCGATCAGGGCCATCACCTTGCGCTTGGCCGCCTCGTCGTCGCCGGCCACCGGCAGCGCCATACGGTCGGGAGCGCCCGCGGGGAGGGCGCGCTCCAGGATGTCCTGGGCGAAGGTGCCGTTGAAGGCCTTGATCACGGGGTGCCCGATCCGGCGTTCGGTCCAGCGGCTCTCGGTCAGGCCCTCGTCCTCGATCGCGGCGATCCGGCCGTCACGCTGCTTGGGGTAGTAGTTGCCGGTGTCGATGACCGCGACGCCTTCGGCCGCTCCGTCGAGGATGCCGGGCGCGAGAGCCGGGACGGCCTTCATCGGGACCGTGACGACGACGATCTCGGCGTCAAGGGCTGCCTCCTCCGCCGGGACAGGGGTGGCACCGGTCTCCTCGGCCAGTTCCTTCAGGGTGTGGGGGCCGCGTGAGTTGGCCACGAAGACGTCGTGACCGAGGGCGGTGAGGCTTCGGGTGAGGTTGCCGCCGATGTTGCCGGCGCCGATGATGCCGATTCTCATGACAGGACCTTCCGGGTTCGACCGCTCGTACTCTCGCGCGCAACGCCGGAGTGGATGCGGCTATTCCGGCGGGTGGGCCAGATGAGCCACGGCCTCACCTCCCCCGCACACCCTGGACTGTCCGCGCACCGGCAGCGCACGGTATGCAGGTGGTGTCCGAGACCCAACTCCCCTGTCCTTCGGAGGACTTCGTGCGACTCCTGCCCCGCTCCCCGTCCGGCTGGACCATGGCCGTGTTCGGTGTCCTCGCCGCCGTCATGGGTGCAGTGGGGCTCATCGCCCCGGATTCCCTCCTGAAGATCATGGGATTCACGCCCGTGGCGGGCTCCCGCGCGCAGGAAGATCACACGCTGGTCTTCGTGACCGCCTCCTCCATGGCAGCGCTCAACATGGGCGCGTACTACGTCCTCGCCGCGCTCTCCGACTGGAAGCCGTTCTTCCGCTGGACCGTGCCCTTTCGCCTGCTGACCTGCACGGTCTTCACGCTCGCGGTGATCGGCGGCCGCGCCCCGGCCGGCTTCCTCGGCGTGGGCGTGTGGGAGGGGATCGGCGCGGTGGCCACGGGCGCCGCGCTCCGCCACGAGCGGCAGCGCACCCGACCGGCAGCAGATGGACGGCCTCGGCCTCGCAGCGGTGGAGAAGGGTCACAGAACGGCGGGTGACCGGGGCAGGCGGGACCATGGAGTGGCCCACGCACCCGCCCCCCGTCCGCCCCGCGCAAGTGGCTTTCTGCGCGGGGCGGGACGGCATGCGGTGACGGCGCACCCGCTGTCGGCTGTCGGCTCAGGCGAGTTCGACGAGCAGATCGCCGCCCTCGACCTGCTGGATGCGATTGATGGCCAGTCGCGCCACCCGTCCGGACTTCGCGGCGGTGATCGCCGCTTCCATCTTCATCGCCTCGATGGTGGCCACCGTGGCCCCGGACTCCACCTCGTCTCCTTCGGCGACGGTGAGGGTCACCACGCCGGCGAACGGAGCCGCGACGTGGCCGGGGTTCATCCGGTCGGCCTTCTCGGTGGCGGGGACGTCCGAGGCGGCCGCCCTGTCGCGCACCTGGATCGGCCGCAGCTGGCCGTTCAGGGACGACATCACGGTGCGCATCCCCCGCTCGTCCGCGTCACCGACGGCCTGCAACTCGATCAGCAGCCGCACACCCCGCTCCAGGTCGACGGCGTACTCCTTGCCCGGGCGCAGTCCGTAGAAGAAGGCCTTGCTGTCCAGCACGCTGGTGTCACCGTAGGAGTCGCGGTGCGCCTCGAACTCCCGGGTCGGTCCCGGGAACAGCAGCCGGTTGAGGGTCGCCCGCCGGTCCTTCGCCAGTCCGTCCCGGTCGTCGGCGCTCAGCTCCCCCACCGGCTTGGCCTCGGCACGCCCCCGCAGGGCCCTGGTGCGGAACGGCTCGGGCCAGCCGCCGGGCGGAGTGCCCAGCTCGCCGCGCAGGAAGCCGATGACGGAGTCGGGGATGTCGAACCTGTCGGGCTCCGCCTCGAAGTGGTCCGGGGACACACCCGCGCCCACCAGGTGAAGCGCCAGGTCACCGACCACCTTCGACGAAGGTGTGACCTTGACCAGGCGGCCGAGCATCCGGTCCGCGGCGGCGTACATCGCCTCGATGTCCTCGAAGCGGTCGCCCAGGCCCAGCGCGACCGCCTGGGTGCGCAGGTTGGAGAGCTGCCCGCCGGGAATCTCGTGGTGGTAGACGCGGCCGGTCGGCGAGGCCAGACCCG
Organism: Streptomyces sp. NPDC059861; assembly: GCF_042731435.1. NCBI lineage: Bacteria > Bacillati > Actinomycetota > Actinomycetes > Kitasatosporales > Streptomycetaceae > Streptomyces > Streptomyces sp. NPDC059861. Next base: position 6,673 of record NZ_JBHWJQ010000026.1, read on the forward strand.
CCTCGAAGGGGGCGTAGACCTTGCGGACGCTCTCCCAGTACGGCTCCAGGTCGCCGACGGCCTGGAGGTCCAGGCCCGTCGGTCGCTCCGAGTGGTCCGTCGCGGCCACGATCGCGGACAGCGACGGCTGCGATGTCGTACCGGCCATGGACGCCACCGCCCCGTCCACCGCGTCGGCACCGGCCTGGACGGCGGCGAGGTAGGTGGCGAGCTGGCCGCCCGCGGTGTCGTGGGTGTGCAGGTGGACCGGCAGGTCGAACTCGCGGCGCAGGGCGGACACCAGCTTCGCCGCGGCCGGCGCCCGCAGCAGACCGGCCATGTCCTTGACGGCCAGCACGTGGGCACCCGCGTTCACGATCTGCTCGGCCAGGCGCAGGTAGTAGTCCAGGGTGTAGAGCCGCTCGGCGGGGTCGGACAGGTCGGAGGTGTAGCACAGGGCCACCTCCGCGACGGCCGTCCCGGTCTCCCGTACGGCGTCGATGGCGGGCCGCATCTGGCCGACGTCGTTGAGGGCGTCGAAGATGCGGAAGATGTCGATGCCGGTGGCGGCCGCCTCCTGCACGAACGCGTCGGTCACCTCGGTGGGATACGGCGTGTAGCCCACGGTGTTGCGGCCGCGCAGCAGCATCTGGAGGCAGATGTTCGGGGCGGCCTCCCGCAGGGCCGCCAGGCGCTCCCACGGGTCCTCGGCGAGGAAGCGCAGGGCGACGTCGTAGGTCGCGCCGCCCCAGCATTCCAGGGAGAGCAACTGGGGCATCGTGCGTGCCACCACCGGGGCGACGGCGAGCAGGTCCTTGGTGCGTACCCGGGTGGCGAGCAGCGACTGATGGGCGTCGCGGAACGTGGTGTCGGTGACGCCGATGGTCGGTGACGCGCGCAGCCAGCCGGCGAAGCCCTCGGGGCCGAGTTCGGCGAGCCGCTGCCGGGACCCGGCCGGCGGTTCGCCGGGCGGGAGCGCGGGCAGCTTGGTCAACGGGTCGATCAGGTCGGGCCGTTCGCCGTGCGGCTTGTTGACCGTGACGTCGGCGAGGTAGGTCAGCAGCTTCGTGCCACGGTCGGCGGAGTGCCGGGCGGTGAGCAGATGCGGGCGCTGTTCGATGAACGACGTGGTGACCCGGCCGGCCTGGAAGTCGGGGTCGTCGAGCACGGCCTGCAGGAAGGGGATGTTGGTGGCCACACCGCGGATGCGGAACTCGGCCACGGCGCGCCGGGCACGTCCCACCGCGGTGCTGAAGTCCCGCCCACGGCAGGTGAGTTTCACCAGCATCGAGTCGAAGTGCGCGCTGATCTCCGTACCGGCGTGGGTGGTACCACCGTCGAGACGGATGCCCGAGCCGCCCGGCGAGCGGTAGGCGCTGATCTGTCCGGTGTCCGGGCGGAAGCCGTTGGCCGGGTCCTCGGTGGTGATCCGGCACTGCAGCGCGGCGCCGCGCAGGGTGACGGTGTCCTGGTCGAGGTCGAGGTCGGCGAGGGTCTCGCCGGCGGCGATGCGCAGCTGCGCCTGCACCAGGTCGACGTCCGTGACCTCCTCGGTCACCGTGTGCTCGACCTGGATGCGTGGGTTCATCTCGATGAAGACGTGGTTGCCGTCGCGGTCGAGCAGGAACTCCACGGTGCCGGCGTTGCGGTAGCCGATCTGCCGGGCGAAGCGCACGGCGTCGGCACAGATCCGGTCGCGCAGTTCCGGGTCGAGGTTCGGCGCGGGCGCCAGCTCGATCACCTTCTGGTGGCGACGCTGTACGGAGCAGTCCCGTTCGAACAGGTGAATGACGTTGCCCTGCCCGTCGGCGAGGATCTGCACCTCGATGTGGCGGGGCTCGACGACGGCCTTCTCCAGGAAGACCGTGGAGTCGCCGAACGCGGACGCGGCCTCGCGGGACGCCGCCTCGATGGCCTCGCGCAGCTGCGCGGGTTCCTCGACGCGGCGCATACCGCGCCCGCCGCCGCCCGCGACCGCCTTGACGAACACGGGGAAGCCGACGTCCTCGGCGGCGCGGACGAGTGCGTCCACGTCGGTGGACGGCTCCGAGGAACCCAGCACCGGTACGCCGGCCTCCCGCGCGGCAGCCACCGCGCGCGCCTTGTTCCCGGTCAGCTCCAGGATGTCCGCGCTCGGTCCGACGAACGTGATGCCGGCCTCTTCGCACGCCCGGGCCAGATCCGGGTTCTCGGACAGGAATCCGTAGCCCGGGTACACGGCGTCCGCTCCCGCACGGCGCGCCGCGCGGACGATCTCCTCCACGGAGAGATAGGCCCGCACCGGATGCCCTGGCTGTCCGATCTCGTACGCCTCGTCGGCCTTGAGCCGGTGCAAAGAGTTGCGGTCCTCGTGCGGGAAGACGGCGACGGTGCGCGCGCCCAGCTCGTATCCCGCGCGGAACGCACGAATCGCGATCTCGCCACGGTTGGCAACCAGCACCTTGCGGAACATCCTTGATCCCTTCAGCCTGCCGGACAGGGCCCACCCATCGTGTCGGCGACACCGCTCTCACGCCATGTGAACCGGGCCACTTACGGGGTCCAGCCGGAATCGCGGCACCGGTGTCCGGGCGATCGCACGGGCTCGGGCCGCCTGGATCCAGGCGGCCCGCAGGGGCGGGATGTTGTGGTTCACCCGCAGCCTGTTTCTCCGGGTCGTACGCCGTCTTGAGGGCCCGCGGACGCGCGTGGACCTCGGGGTCGTCGGCCTCGCTCGTCTTCTCCACGGTGGAGTCCGCCGGCGAGAGGAAGTCGGGGTGCTTGTCCGGGCCGAGCCTCGGGCGCACCACGGCGGCGTCCTGTGCCGCCGAAGGAGAGGCGCACCTTCCCGACATCACGCGCCTGCGGCGCGGCCCCGCGCAGCCCGGCCCGATGCCCTCAGGGCGCGAGTTACCAGGCACAGCACTCGCGGGGTCAGGCCGCTCGGTCGCCCGGTGCCGACGCGGCAGCCCTCGCGCTGATCACCGCCCGTCCGCGCTCCGATTCCGGGAAGCGGCTGAGCATCGCGCGCAGTTCCCCGGCACCGACGTACGCGCCGAAAGGCTCGGTTCCCGGTTCAAGCCGTACTCCTTCGGCGAGGGGACCCGCCATGACGGGGTCGAAGCCGAGGGCGGTCACGAGGTCCGCGACGGTGGCGAGGTCGAACGGATCGTCGCCGGCGATGGCGATCGCCTTGCGCCCCGGCGTACCCGCGGACTGGGCGCCGTCCTCGAGATCGTGGTAGCCCATGTGGTTGAACGCCTTGACCACGCGGGCTCCGGACAGATACGCCTGCACGATCTCGCTCGACGAGGTGAGCGGGTCGGTGAGGTCGTCGCGGATGCCGTCGACCTCCCACCAGTAGTTCATGGCGTCGATGACGAGCTTGCCCCGCAGTTCCTCGGCCGGAACGGTGCGGTACTTGCCGAGCGGGAGCGCCAGGATGACGGCATCCGCCTGCGCCGCGGCCGCCGCGGTGACCGGGACGGCGCCGGGGGTGAGGACTTCGACGGTGAGCTCGATCTTGGCCGGGTCACCTGATCCGGCGATGAGCACGCGGTAGCCGGCTGCCAGGGCCAGTCGTGCCAGCACGGTGCCGACCTTCCCGGCGCCCAGGATGCCGACCGTGCGCACGGCGGCGTCGGTGGTGGTGTCGTCCATGTGTTCTCCGTTCCTGGGGCTTGGTGTCAGCCCGCGAGGATGTCGCGGACCATCGGGAGCACCTTGGTGCCGTACAACTCGACCGTGCGCCGACGGGCGCTGATCGACTGGGCTCCGGTGGTGTAGATGAGGTCGAAACGGCCGACGCCGAGCGACTTGATCGCACGGGCCATCTTGCGGGCGACGGTCTCGGGCGAACCGAGGTAGAGCGAACCGTGCTCGATCTCGGCCTCGTACTCCTCCTTGCGGATCGGCGGCCAGCCCCGCAGCGCGCCGATGCGGTCACGGATGACCTTGTAGTGCGGCCAGTGCAACTCGCGGGCCTCCTCGTCCGTGTCGGCGATGAAGCCGGGCGAGTGCATGGCGACCGGGTGGGCGGTGGTGCCGAACTTCTCGGTGGCTCGCTGGTAGAGGTCGATGTAGGGCGCGAAACGCTCCGGGCTGCCGCCGATGACGGCGATCATGAGCGGGAAGCCGTAGCGCGCGGTGCGGATGACCGACTGAGGTGAGCCGCCGACACCGACCCAGGTGCTCAGGCGCCCGGATTCGGTCTTGGGGAAGACGTCCGCGTTCTCGAGCGGAGCCCGCTTGGTGCCGCTCCAGGTGACGGGCTTCTCCTCCAGCAGCTTGGCGAAGAGCTCGATCTTCTCCTCGAACAGCACGTCGTAGTCGCTCAGGTCGTATCCGAAGAGGGGGAACGACTCGGTGAAGGAGCCGCGCCCGAGGATGACCTCGGCCCGGCCGTTCGAGAGCGCGTCCAACGTCGAGAACCGCTGGAACACACGGACCGGATCGTCCGAACTCAGCACGGTCACACCGGACGAGAGCCGGATACGGCTGGTGCGTGTGGCGATGCCGGCGAGCACGGTTTCCGGAGAGGAGATCGCGAACTCCGGGCGGTGGTGTTCACCGAGCGCGAGGACGTCGACGCCGGTCTCCTCCGCGAGAACGGCCTCGTCGAGGACCTGCCGGATGGCCCGCGCGTCGGACACCGGGGTCCCTGAGTCGTCCACCGGCACATCGCCGAACGTGTCGAGACCGAATACGAGATCAGACATGGCTGGGTTCCTTCGTGAGCAGCTGCCGCACCCGCGGGGCGACTTCGCTGCCCAGCAGCTCGATCGTGCGGGCGCGGGCTTCGCGGGGGAGGTTCATGACGTCGTACTTGAGGTCGAAACGGCTGAGACGCAGATCGCGGGCCATCGTGGCGATCTTGCGTGCGACGGTCTCGGGGGAGCCGACGAACAGCGCGCCCTTGCCTACTTCCGCCAGGTACCGCTCACGGGTCGGCCTGTAGAAGCCGCGCTCCTCCGCGAGGGCGGCGACGACCGGCTGCCAGTACTGCCACCAGGTCTCGATCGCCTCCTCGTCGGTGTCGGCGACGAGCCCCAGGGAGTGCTGGGCTACGGGTTGCCTGGTGTGCCCGAGCTGTTCGAGCGTGCGGTGGTAGAGCTCCACGTGGCCGGCGAAGCGCTGGGGGCGGCCACCGATGACGGCCAGCATGAGGGGGAGGCCATAGCGGGCCGCGCGGACCACGGAGTTCGGGCTGCCGCCCACGCCGATCCAGGTGGGGACGCCACCGGGCGGCATGCGGGGACGCAGTCGCTGCTCGACGAGCGGCGGCCGGAACTTTCCCGACCAGGTCACCGTCTCCTCCCTCTGAAGACGCATGAACAGGTCGAGCTTCTCCTCGAACAGTTCCTCGTAGTCGGCGAGGTCGTGGCCGAACAGCGGGAACGACTCGGTGGCCGATGCCCGCCCCAGCACGAGCTGGGCGCGGCCGTTCGAGGCGGCGTCCAGCGTGGAGAACTCGTGGTAGAGCCGCACGGGGTCGTTGGTGCTCAGGACGGTCACCGAGGTGCCGAGCCGGATGCGTTCCGTCGCGGTCGCGATCGCGGCGAGCAGGACGGGCGTGGCGCTGTCGTTGTGGCCCGCGCGGTAGTGCTCGCCGACGCTGAACACGTCGATCCCCACCGATTCCGCGAGCTTGGCCTCCTCGATCAGCAGGCGAACGGTCTCGGCGTCGCTCAGGGGGCGGCCCTCGCCGTCCGTGGCGACCTCTCCGAACGAGTTCAGCCCCAGTTCGAACGCTGTGGCCGTCATGGACTCCTCCTACTGGCTCCCGGGACGTCCGGTCTCGTGCGGACAGTCTATTGCTTGACGCAGCAAATACTCACCCAAAAAGCTTGGCTCGTCAAACAAGAGGGGGTGCGGTGCAGGTGACCGAGGTGGTGCTGGGGCTGGGCCCCTCCTGTCGCGTCGCCACCTGCCGCCGGGTTCCGGCGCGCCCGCTTCCCGTGGCCGGGGTCAGGCCCGGCTCCAGCCGTCCCCGGCCGTCCTACCGTGCTGCCGCTCGCCTCGTGGGCCCGGTCCGCGCAACGCCCGCAACCTGGCGGCAAGGTCACCGTGGCCGTGGAAGGCGACGCCCAGTCCGTCAGGTCGGTGACGGATCCGCACGGCAGGAGCAGTGGCGCCCATGTGATGTCGGTGGGTTCCGACACCTACTGCGCCGGCCGGCCTGCGGGTCGAGACGGTCCAGGACGGGGACCGGCTGGCGCATCTCGTCCGGACGTACCGGACGTCGATGGGCATCGTGCCCGGCCTGGAGGCCCGCATGGTGCGCATCGAGTCCCGACACGGGGACAACGCGGACATCGTCCGCCTGGCAGCGGTGCTCGACGGCCGGATGGTCGGGTCCACGGTGGTGATCGCGGCGCACCAGACAGCGGGGATCTTCCTCGTGCACGTGACCGAGGCGTATCGCCGGCGCGGCATCGGCGCGGCGCTGACCGCCGCGGCGCTCCGGGTGGGAGGGGAACGCGGGATGCGGTCCGCGGCGCTGGTGGCGAGCCCCGCGGGCGAACTGCTGTACCGGCGCTTCGGCTTCACCACGGTGTCCGAGTACCGCCTCTTCACCTTCCCCGCCTGAGCCGACGCGGGCGCGGACACCGGACTCTCCGTGTCACGGATACGGAGGCTGTCCGGTCCTACTGGGTACGGGTCGACCTCAGGCCACCAGGCCTGGTGACCGTCGGCCTCCGGGCTCCCAGCGGGAGCCGGTCAACCCATTGCCAGGAGAAGACGTTCATGAGCACCCCTATCGTCGCGATCGCCTACCACTCCGGCTACGGCCACACCACCGTCCTCGCCGAGGCCGTGCGCGAAGGCGCCGTGGAGGCCGGCGCCGTAGCCCACGTGATCAAGGTCGACGAGATCACCGACGAGCAGTGGGAGCTGCTCGACGCGTCGGACGCGATCGTCTTCGGTTCGCCGACCTACATGGGCACGGCTTCCGGTGCCTTCCACCAGTTCGCGGAGACCACCTCCAAGCGCTGGGCCGTCCACTCGTGGAAGGACAAGCTCGCCGCCGGATTCAGCAACTCCGGTGCCAAGAGCGGCGACAAGCTGCACACCCTCCAGTACTTCAGCATCCTGGCCGCCCAGCACGGCATGACCTGGGTCAACCTCGGCCTGCACCCCGGCTGGAACAGCACCACCGCCTCCGAGGACGATCTCAACCGCCTCGGCTTCTACCTGGGCGCGGGCGCCCAGACCCACACCGACCACGCCCCCGATGAAGTCCACAAGGCGGACATAGCGACCGCCGAGCACCTCGGCCGCCGCATCGCCGAGCAGGCCCGTATCTACGCCGCCGGACGCGCCGCCGTCGGCGCCTGAACGAATCCCGGCGGCACCGGGCGCTCCGGCGTCACCGGCGTGGGCGGCGGCGCCTTCCTCGCCCGCGGCGTCGGAGCCGCGTGGCGATCAGTGCGAGGGCAGCGAGTGCCGCCGCCGCGGCGGCCGCTCGTTTGACCACGGGTAGCCCGGCCGTGCGCAACAGGTCGAGCGGCTCGGGTTCGGGCCGGACGAGTGGTGCCGCCTCGTCCGGCCGGGCCTGTTCCCGCTCTGTGGCCGCGGCAGGTTCGGCCAGCCGGTCGGCCAGGCACGCGGCGAACTGTCCGACCAGCCGGTCGCCCACCTCCGCCAGCACACCGCGGCCGAACTGCGCCGGGCGCCCCGTCACCGTCAGATCGGTCCGCACCGACACGGCCGTGCCGTCGTCGCGTGCGCTCAGTACGCCGGTGAGTGTCGCCCTGGCCGTGCCCTGGCCGCGGGTCTCCCTGCCGCTCGCGACCAGTACCATCCGGTGCGCCGGCTCATCCTGCTCCTCGAACACCGCGGTGCCGCGGTACGTCACGGTGATGGGGCCGACCTTGACCTTCACCGAGCCGGTCACGGTCGTGCCGTCGTACTCCTCCACCGTCGCGCCGGGCAGACACGGCGCCACTCGTTCGATGTCTAGGAGCGCCCGCCAGGCCTCGTCGACCGGGACGGGGACGGTGAACTCGTGCTGCAGTTCCATGACGTGCTCCTCGGCTCGGAGGGCGGCGGGGTGGATGGGCGCGGTCGGGACGGTTCGGCCGGGATGGGGGCGAACTCGGTCTCCGGGAGGCGCTCACGCATGCTGCGCTCCCTTCGCGGCTGCCGTGCCGTCCGACGCTCCGCGGACCACCGCCGCGAGGTGTTGCAGTGCCGCGAGGCTGTGTCCCTCGACGAAGGCGTCGACGCTGGGCAGGGCCGCGGCCATCCCGGCGGCCAGGGGGGCGTAACCGGGGCGGGCCTTGCGCGGGTTCGCCCAGACCACCTGATGGGCCAGCGCGTGCAGGCGGCGCATCTGCGCACCGAGCAGTTCCGGATCACCGCGCTCCCAGCCGTCCGACAGGAGTACGACGACCGCTCCGCGTGCCATGCCCCGCTGCCCCCAGCGGTTGAGGAACTCGCGCAGCATCTCGCCCAGCCGGGTGCCGCCGCGCCAGTCCGGCACGGCCTCGGCAAGGGCCGCCATCGCGAGGTCCGGGTCGCGGTGCGACAGTTCGCGGGTCGTCCGCGTCAGGCGGGTACCGACGGTGAACACCTCGGTACGGCCACCGCGCACCGCCGCGTGGGCGAACCGCAGCAGGGCGTCGGCGTACGGCGCCATCGAGCCGCTCACATCGACGAGCAGCACGACCCGGCGGGGCCGCTCCACGCGTGCGTTCCGTTGCAGCGGGGCCGGTTCACCGCCGCGTCGCAGCCACTGCCGTACCGTGCGGCGCGGGTCGATGTCGCCGCGCCGTGCGGGCCGCCGCCGGGCCGAGCGCCGCGTCTGCCCGTGCAGCGCGAGAGCGGCGAGCAGGCGCCGCAGCTGGGCGCGTTCGGCCGCGTTCAGTTCGGCGATGTCGCGATGCCGCAGCACCTCGGCGGAGCTGGCGAGCGTCGCCGTGGGCGGGCCGGAGGGCCTGTCGTCCCGCGTGGTGCGCGGTGCGGTGGTCGTCTGCCGCGTGGCGAGTCGAGGCCGGGGCGGGAGGGCGGTTCGTGCCGGGCGGCGGCCGGATGCGACGCGTGCGTCGAAGTAGGCGGCGAAGACACGGTCGTACCGCTCCAGGTCGTCGTGCCCGCCGCACAGCGTCGCCCGGCCCGCCCAGTACACGTCCGCCCTCATCCCGGGCCGCAGCACGTCCACGGCACGCAGGAACGCGTACAGCCTTTCGCTACCGGCATCGAGCCCGGCCGCCCTCAGCGCCCGTACGAAACCGAGCAGCACGGCATCCGCCCCGGGCGACGGGGCACCTGATCCGGGCGATGCGGCATCCGATGTGGGTGCGGCGACCGTCCGCGCCCCGGACTGTGCGGCATCCGTCCCAGCCGACGATGTCCCCGCGCCACCCACCTCCGCGCGCATCGACGTCACACTCCCCGGGCCGCCAGAGCGGCCGCGAGATCGAGGTTGCGGGCCCGGTCCGTGTCCTCCCGGTACTTCAGGACCGATCCCAACGTGGTCACGGCGAGTTCCGCGTCCACCTCGTCCGCTCCCAGTGCGGCCAGGGCCTGGGCCCAGTCGATCGTCTCGGCAACCCCGGGAGGTTTGATGAGGTCCGCGCCCCGCAGCGCCTGCACCAATGCGGTGACCTGTTCGGCCAGCCGCGCCGACACGTCGGGGAGCCGGCGCCGCACTATGGCCAGTTCGCGGTCGAAGGAGGGGTGCTCGAACCAGTGGTAGAGGCACCGCCGCTTCAGCGCGTCGTGCACCTCCCGGGTCCGGTTCGAGGTGAGGACGACGACCGGCGGCTCCTTTGCCCTCAGGGTGCCGAGTTCCGGGATGGTGACCGAGTACTCGGACAGCAGTTCCAGCAGGAACGCCTCGAACTCGTCGTCGGCCCGGTCGATCTCGTCGACCAGCAGCACCGAGGGGTGCGTCTGCAGGGCGTGCAGCAGCGGCCGGGCGATGAGGAAACGCCGGTCGTACAGCTCGCTCTCGAGGCGGTCGGCATCGGTGACGCCCGACGCCTCCGCGACCCGCAGGTGCAGCAGTTGGCGTGGGAAGTCCCAGTCGTACAGGGCCTGGGAGGCGTCGATGCCCTCATGGCACTGGAGGCGGATGAGCGGCGCGTCGAGCGCCTTGGCGAGGGCGGTCGCGAGCGCCGTCTTGCCGACGCCCGCGTCACCTTCGCAGAACAGCGGCCGGTGCATCTTCAGGGCCAGGAAACACGTGACGGCCAGCCCTTCGTCGACGAGGTACCCGGTCTCCTCCAAGCGGGCCCGCACCTTCTCCGGGTCGTCCATGCCGGTGATCGGCGCTCACTCCCAACCGGTGGCGGTCAGCACCGCCCGGCGGGTCAGCACCCGCGCGAGGTGCCGCCTGTACTCGGGCCCGGCCGCCAGGTCCTGCGAGGGCCGGGTGCCCTCGGCCGCCGCCTCGGCCGCCCTGGCGACGGCTTCGGGTCCGTTGGCCCCGGTCAGCGTCTCCTCGGCGGTCGTGGCCCGCAGCGGGGTCGAGCCCATGTTGGCCAGACCGACGCGCGCCTGGGTGATGTGCCCGTCGTCGCACCGCACCAGCGCCGCGACACCGACGATGGGCCAGGACTGGGCGACCGGATGGAACTTCTCGTAGTGGAAGGCCCAGCCGTCCGTCTTCGGGATCCGCACCTCCACCAGGAGCTCGTCGGGTTCCAGTGCCGTCTGGAGGTAGTCGACGAAGAAGTCCCGGGCCGCCACCGTGCGCCGACCGCGAGGGCCTGCCACGACCAGGTCGGCGTCCAGGGCCAGGGCCAGGGCGGGCAGGTCCGCGGCCGGGTCGGCGTGCGCGAGGGAGCCGCCGAAGGTGCCCCGGTGCCGCACGGCCGGATCGGCCACCGTGGCCGTCACCTGAGCCAGCAGACCGGCGTGGCGACGTACCAGCGGGTCGTGGAGCACCTCGTGGTGGGTGGTCATGGCGCCGATGACGAGCGTGTCGCCGTCCTCCCGGACGCCGCGCAGCTCCGGGATCCGGCCGACGTCCACGACGAGTTCGGGGAAGGCCAGCCGCATCCGCAGCAGCGGCAGCAGGCTCTGCCCGCCGGCCAGCACCTTGCCGTCCTCGCCGGCGTCGGTGAGCGTGCGCACCGCTTCGTCCACGCTGCCGGGACGGGCGTAGTCGAACACAGGAGGAATCATCGCGGACCTTCCTCACCCGACGGGCCGGACGCACCGATGTCGCCGTACTGACCGATGTCGCCGGACCGGGCCGCCTGCCCGGACTGGCCGGACTGCGCGGGGCCCGTGACCGCCGGCTCGGCCGCGCCGGCGTCGCCGGACCGCGCCGCCTGGATGGCCTGCCACACGCGGTGCGGCGAACAGGGCATCCGTACGTCCGGCACACCCAGCGGCCGCAACGCGTCGACCACGGCGTTCACGACGGCGGGCGTCGACGCGATCGTCCCGGCCTCGCCGACGCCCTTGACGCCCATGGAGTTGTCCACGGCCGGGGTCTGGGTCCGGTCGGTGATGAAGTCCGGCAGGTCCGCCGCCGAGGGGACGAGGTAGTCCGCCATGGTGCCGGAGACGAGGTTGCCCTCGTCGTCGTAGACGGCTTCCTCGAACAGGGCCTGCGCGATGCCCTGGGCGAGCCCGCCGTGCACCTGGCCTTCGACGATCATCGGGTTGACGACCGTGCCGATGTCGTCGACACAGACGTAGCTGCGAATCTGCGTCCTGCCGGTCTCCGTGTCGACCTCGACCGCGCACAGGTGGGTGCCGTGCGGGAAGGAGAAGTTCTCCGGATCGACCACCGTCTCGGCGTTGATGGACGGCTCGACCCCGTCCGGCAGATCGTGCGAGGTGAACGCCTCGAAGGCGATCTCCTGGATGCTCCTGCGCGCTTCCGGGGAGCCCTTGACGGAGAACACGCCGGCGTTGAACTCCAGGTCCTGCTCGCTCGCCTCCAGCAGGTGCGCGGCGACCTTGCGCGCCTTGTCGACCACCTTGACGGCGGCCCGGTGCACGGCCTCACCGCCGACGGCCAGTGACCGGGAGCCGTAGGTGTCCATGCCCTGGGGCGCCGTCTTGGTGTCGCCGTGCAGCACCTCGATGTCCTCGAAGGGCACACCCAGCACGTCCGCCGCGATCTGGCTCCAGCAGGTCTCGTGGCCCTGCCCGTGCGGGCTGGTGCCGGTGACGACCTCGACCTTGCCGGTGGGCAGCATGCGGATGCTGGCCGCCTCCCAGCCGCCGGCGGCGTACCTGAGGTCACGCAGCACCCGGCTCGGCGCGAGACCGCACATCTCCGTGAACGTCGACACGCCGATGCCGAGGCGTACGGTGTCGCCGCGTGCGTTGCGCGCGCGCTGCTCGGCGCGCAGGTCGTCGTAACCGAACAGGGCGAGCGCCTTCTCGGTCGCCGCCTCGTAGTCGCCGCTGTCGTAGGTGAGTCCGGCGATCGTGGTGTACGGGAACTCCTCGTGCCGGATCCAGTTCCGGCGCCGCACCTCGATCGGGTCCAGGCCGAGTTCGACGGCCAGCTCGTCCATGATGCGTTCGATGGCGTACGTGGCCTCGGGGCGGCCGGCGCCGCGATAGGCGTCGGTCGGGGTGCGGGTGGTGAAGACGCCCGTGCAGGTGAAGTCGTAGGCGTCCATCTTGTAGATCCCCGGGTACATGAAGGCGCCGAGGATCGGGATGCCCGGGGTGACGAGCATCAGGTAGGCGCCCATGTCGGCCAGCAGGTCCACCTTCAGGCCGAGCAGTTTCCCCTCGCGGGTGGCGGCGATCTCGATGTCCTGGATCATGCCGCGGCCGTGGTGGGTGGCGAGGTAGCCCTCGGAGCGGGACTCGGTCCACTTCACCGGGCGGCCGAGCCGGCGTGCCACCGCGAGGGCGAGCGCCTCCTCGCCGTACACCTGGAGCTTGGAACCGAAGCCGCCGCCCACGTCCGGGGCGACGACCCGCAGCTTGTGCTCGGGGACGCCGGTGACGGTCGCGAGCATGATCCGCAGGATGTGCGGGACCTGGGTCGCCGAGTAGACCGTGTACTCGCCCGAGGCGGCCAGCGGCGTGACGACCACAGCGCGGGGTTCCATCGCGTTGGGGATCAGCCGCTGCTGGTGGTAGCGGCGCTTGAGGGTCACCTCGGCGCGCTCCCGCACCGCGTCGAAGCTCTCTCCGGTGGCGAGCGGCCAGGTGTAGCAACGGTTGGTGCCCTTGTCCGCGTGCACCAGGGGGGTGCCTTCCGCGAGCGCGTCCTCCAGGTCCAGTACCGGGGGCAGCGGCTCGTAGTCGACCTCGACGGCCTCCAGCGCGTCGGCGGCCGCGTACCGGTCGCGGGCGACGACGACCGCCACCGGGTCCCCGGCGTGGCGGACCTCGTCGACCGCGATGGGCGGATGGTCGGGAAGCACGATGTCCTCGGTCACCGGCCAGGCACAGGGCAGTGAGCCCAGGCCGTCGGCGAGGTCCGCACCGCTGAAGACGGCCACGACACCGGGCCGTTCGAGTGCGGGGGCGACGTCGACGCGGGTGATGCGGGCGTGGGCCATGGGGCTGCGCAGGACGGCCAGGTGCAGCATGCCCGCCACCTGGATGTTGTCGGTCCAGTTGGTCTGGCCGGTGATCAGCCGGGCGTCCTCCTTGCGCAGGCGGGAGCGGCCGACCTCGCGCTGTTCGCGTTCCACGGCCTGATCGGTCATGCCGGGGCCTCCTTGGTGAGCTGCCCTCCGGAGGTGCCCTGCGCTGCGGAGGTGGCCTCATGCCCTGAGAGGGTCTGTTGTCCGGAAGTGGCCTCCTGTCCGGCCGCGGCGAGCACCGCGCGGACGATGTTCTGGTAGCCGGTGCAGCGGCACAGGTTGCCCTCCAGTGCCTGCCGTACGTCGCTCGGGGTGGGGAGCGGGTTCTCGCGCAGCAGGTCCCGCGCCGCCATGATCATCCCGGGCGTGCAGTACCCGCACTGCAGTCCGTGGTGCTCGTGGAAGGCCTGTTGCAGCGCCGTCCACTCGCCGTCCTTCGCCAGCCCCTGGATCGTGGTCACCTCGCCGCCGTCCGCCTGCACGGCCAGCACCGAGCAGCTCTTGACGGTTGCTCCGTCCAGGTCGACGGTGCAGGTGCCGCAGTTCGAGGTGTCGCAGCCGATCGGGGTGCCGGTGAGGCCGAGGCGGTCGCGCAGGTAGTGGGCGAGGAGGAGACGGGGCTCCACGTCGTCCTCGTAGGTCGTGCCGTCGACGTGCACCTTGATATGGGTCATGCGCCCTCCAGGCCGTGCGGCAGGGTGAGGGAATCAGCCACGCTGGCGCGATGTAGCTCACTGTAAGACCGGCCGACGGAGGCGGCGAGCGCTGCGACGCGGTCTGTCGGACCTTCGGTCCAGGGCCGCTGGGGATGTGCGGCCGCTGTACGTGGCTCGCGCCCGGCTGCGAGAAGCGTCACGCTCGGTGCACGGGCTCAGGGTGGGCGTCCTCGAGGATGCCGACGCCCGCGGCACGGGCCACGATCCGGCGGCCGCCCGCTTCACGGCGTCACACCACCTCATGGACCCACAGGACCCGGCGGCTGCCCCCTCGGCACCCCCGCTCCAAAACCCGCCGCACTCGGCGAACTGCGCGACCATCCTGCGGCACACGCCTGGGCCTGGCGGCACCCGCTGCGGCTACGTCCGGTGCCCAGGCCGCCGGCCGATCTCGCGCGTCGCGTACCGGGCCCCGCCGGTCTCGGCGCTCGCCCTCCTCCAGTCGACGGCGAGCGCGGTCGGGCAGCGGCACCACTTCCCGCGTGGCGCGGCGCCACCAGCCCGGGAATGGCTCTGCAACCGCGCGACCCGGCGAACGCCGGCCGGGCCGCGTACGCCGACGCGGTGTCCGCCGGAGTACGCAGCCCGGGGGCGGGCCGCCGGCCTCGGTCCCGAGGGATGCCGACCGCTACTTCGGGTCGCGGTCGAACAGTGACTTGGACCAGGCGTAGCCGAGCACGGCCAGTCCCGCGCACCAGAGCACCGTCAGCCATCCGTTGTTGCCGATCTCGCTGCCGAGCAGGAGGCCGCGCAGGGTCTCGATGGCCGACGTGAACGGCTGGTACTCGGCGATCGGCTGGAACCAGCCCGGCATCGCGTCGACCGGTACGAAGGCACTGGACAGGAGCGGCAGGATCATCAGCGGCAAGGCGTTGTTGCTGGCGGCTTCGGCGTTGGGACTGGACAAGCCCATACCGACCGCGATCCAGGTGAGTGCCAGGGAGACGAGCGTCAGCAGTCCGAGGGCCAGGATCCATTCCAGAGCGGTGGCGTCGTGGGACCGGAATCCGATGGCCACGGCGACGGCCCCGACGAGGACCACGCTCATCACGCACTGCAGCACACTGCCGACGACATGCCCGATGAGCACCGACCCTCGATGGATCGCCATCGTCCTGAAGCGGGCGATGATGCCCTCGGTCATGTCCGTGGAGACGGACACCGCGCTGCCGATCGTGGTGCCACCGATGGTCAGCAGCAGGATGCCCGGCACGAGGTACGCGAGGTACTCGGACCGATCAGCGCCGCCACCCTCGATGCCGGCGCTCATCACGTCGCCGAAGATGTAGACGAAGAGCAGGAGCAGCATGACCGGGGTGAGCAGAAGGTTCAGGGTGAGGGACGGATAGCGGCGCGCGTGCAGGAGGTTGCGGCGCAGCATGGTGGACGAGTCGCGCACGGCGAGGGCAAGGGAGCTCATCGGGCTTCCTCCTTGGGCTTGTCGGGCCGGCTCGGCACGTTGCCGCCGCCGGTGAGGGCGAAGAACACGTCGTCGAGGTCGGGGGTGTGCACGGTCAGCTCGTCCGCCTCGACGCCGGCGGCGTCCAGCCAGTCGAGCAGGGAGCGCAGCTCGCGCTGGCTGCCGTCGCTGGGGATCTGCAGGGTGAGGGACTCGTCGTCCCGGGTGACCTCGCGCAGCGCGGAAGCGGCGGACCGGTAGGCGGCCGGGTCGGTGAACCGGAGCCGGACGTGTCCGCCGGGAATGAGCCTCTTCAGCTCCTCGGCGCTCCCTTCGGCCGCGATCTTCCCGTCGTCGAGGACGGCGATCCGGTCGGCGAGCTCGTCGGCCTCCTCCAGGTACTGGGTGGTGAGGAGGACGGTGACGCCGCCCGTGACGAGTTCGCGAATGATGCCCCACATGTTGTGGCGGGAGCGTGGGTCCAGTCCGGTGGTCGGTTCGTCGAGGAAGATGATCCGCGGGTCGCCGACCAGCGTCATGGCGATGTCGAGGCGGCGCTTCATGCCGCCGGAGTAGGTGGAGGCCGGCTTCCTCGCGGCCTCGGTGAGGTCGAACCGCTCCAGCAACTCGGCGGCCACGCGCCGCCCTTCGCGCTTGGAGAGATGGTGCAGGTCGGCCATCAGGAGCATGTTCTCCTCGCCGGTGATCAGTCCGTCGACGGCGGAGAACTGCCCGGTGACGCCGATCGCCGCCCGCACGGCCTGGGGCTCGGTGGCGAGGTCGTGGCCCGCGACCTGTGCCTGTCCGCCGTCGGCGGTGACGAGGGTGGAGAGGATCTTCACGGCGGTGGTCTTGCCGGCGCCGTTCGGGCCGAGCAGCGCGAACACGGAACCGGCCGGGATGCGCAGGTCGATGCCGTCGAGGACGGTCTTGTCGCCGTACGACTTGCGCAGACCGACGGCGGAGACAGCGACCGGGGACGGGTGACCGTCGCCTCGTCTGGACGTGGGCATGACAGAAGAAGGCATGGAGCCCTCCCGTTCGAAGGGGTGGTGAGCGTGAAATGGCCTGGGCTGTGAGGAGGTGGAGCGGGTCAGGCCTTGGCGCGGCGGATGTCGATGTTGCCGTGCCGGGTGCGCGCGCGGACCTCGACGGTGTCCTCGCTCTCCTGCGGCGTCTCCGACGCGGTGAGCGTGTTACGCACCTGGCCCGACCCCGAGTTGACGTCGAGCCAAGCGGCCGTACCCTCGCGGATGCCGACCTCGATGGAGCCGTAGGAGGTCTCCAATTGGACGGTTCCACGGGTCACTTCGCCCACCCGCAGGGTGCCGTGGGCGGTTTTCGCGGTGACCGAGTCCTCGGCGCGCGCGATGTCGATGTCGCCGTTCGCGCCGCTCACACGGAGTTCGCCGGTCGCGGCGCCGACGGTCGTGGTGCCGTGCGAGTTCTTCAGTACGGCCGGACCGTCGACGTGCCCGACGCGCAGGCTGCCGGAGCTGGTGACGATCTCGGCCATGCCCTCGACGCGGTCCACCGTGATCGAGCCGTGCGACGCGGTCAGCTTCAGCGGGCCGGTCGCATCAAGGCGGACGTCGCCGGAGGAGGTCTTCACACGGACCTCGCCGAGCCGGCCCTCGCCGAGCACCTGTGCCCAGGCGCCGGTCATGTCGACACGTGAGCCCGTGGGCAGTTCGACCGTCACGTCGACGGTGCCGGTGCGGCCGAACAGGTTGGACTTGGGTGTCCTGACGGTCAGTGCACCACTCGCGTACGTGACCTCGGTCTGGCCGGCCGCCCGCACGTCCAGGTCCTTCTTCGGGTCGCGGGGCTGCACGTCGACGACGGTGTCATGGCGGTCGCCTGCGATGAACTGGATGGAACCGGCTTCCACATGCGCCGTGGCCGCGACCGGTTCGGGAGTGTCGAAAGTAGGCATGGCTGTCCCGTCCTCTTGAGTCCTTGGGCCGTCCCGGCTGGTGGGACGTGGTGTGGGTGAAGTGGTGAGGTGAAGTGGTGAGATGAGGTGCCCGGGTTGAAGTGCGGGCGGTGAAGTGGTGCGGGCGGGTGTGGGGTCAGCGCACCCAGCCCGTGAAGCTCTGCCCGATGGTCTGGGCCTTCTGCGGCGCGGGGGGCCGAGCGCCACCCTCGACCGCGGCCGACACGGCTCGCACGAGCCACGCGTTGACCGACAGGCCCTCGCGGGCTGCGGCCTCCTCGGCGCGCGCCTTGAGGTGGCCCGGCAGACGCAGATTGATGCGTGCGGTGCCGCCCTCGTCGCCGTCGGCCGGGGGCGAGGCCTTGAACGCCTCCACCGACATGGCCGGCTCCGCGGGCGCGCCGCTGCCGGTGGGCGGCGGCGTCACCACGAAGTCGGGATCCAGCCCGCGCAGCCGCACATCCACCGAGCCGGGGGCCAGCTCGCGGGTGATCTCGTCCATCGCGGCGGAAAGCACGTGCAGCATGACCAGACGCGTCGCCGACTCCAGAGGAGCGGTCAGTCTCTCGGCCAGTTCGCGGGCGTCCTCCCCACCGGCCTCGGCGGCCACCGCAAGCTCACGGCGAAGGGTGTCGACATACGGGGTCAAGTCCATGACGCCATGATGGCACCACCGTGGCATCACGCGCAAGCCTGAACGGCGCCTGCTACGGATTCGCGTCACGGCAGCGGCTCTCACCTGCGGAAACGTGAGGGATGCGATCCGCGCCACCATGGCGCCAAGCGCGCTCTCCCACCTTGAGATGCGCAAAATGACGGCGGATGGCGCCACGTGGCACCTCCATGGCACCGGAATGAGCCGAACCGCAACCGCATGGCACCAGGTAGCACTCCTCGGCATCAGCTGACGCCATGCGGTCTCGCGAGGCGCGGCCGCCCCCGCCACCGTGCCGGGGCCATCCGCACCGGAGGGTGCCCGGAGTCAGAGCAGTTCGACGGCTTGTCGTTCGAGTGCCGTACTGGCCTCGACGATGCCGGCGAGCTCGTCGAACAGGTCCCTGCGCTGTTCGGCGTCGGGCGCCCCGTACTCCTCGGCAAGCGCGTCGGCACGCGCGCCGAGAGCCCGGATCTCTTCCCTGGCTTCCTCGCCACGGGCCATGATCACCTGCATCCGCCGCTCGCAGATCTCCGTGTACGCGCCCAGGCCGGACACGGTCTCCAGCGCGAGGGAAGCCACGCGCTCCCAGCCGCGGGCCGACTCACGGAACAGGGCCGCGGCATCGGACCGGCCGAAAAGGTCCAGGAAGTCGGCATACAGCGGCCGAGTCGCCCCCGGCGCCGTGTACTCCATCTCCAGGCACTCATACAGCCTGCGCACCCCGTGGAAGAAGGGCACCGGCCCCCCGAAGCGCCGCTCCCACCCCGTCTTCGTCCTCGTGTCGCGCAGCTGGGCCGCGAGCTTCCCCATCCCGGAGAATCCGAAGTTGACGTCGAACTTGTTGCCGAGGACCGGCCCAGCGAGATGCCCGACGGTGGCGGCGATCGCACCGTCGACATCGGGAACCCCGGTGGCCGGCCCGGTCGGCACGATCATCTGGTGGCGCCCCTTCTTGTAGGCGGACCAGGCGGCGCCGAACTCCTCGGCTGCGATGGCATGCGGGGCAGCGGCCTCGTCGTCGACGCAGAAGGTGTCGCCGTCGTGACCGGCGACGACGACCGTGTAGGCGTCGGAGCCGAACCCCGGCTCCATCCCGTGCCAGGGCAGCCGTGACTTGTCCACGGCGCAGAACACCGGACGGCCCGCGTCCAGGGCCTTGCGCAGCTTGGCCCACTGGGGCTTGCCGCTGTGCTGGACGTCGTACGGCACGCGCAGCCGGTCGAGGGCCGTCTGGACCCACGGCTCCGGATGGTGCTGGGCCACGATCGTCAGCAGCGGCGGCAGGTTCTGGTACTCGAAGACGAAGTACATGAAGCCGACGCCTCCGGCCAGACCGGCGACCAGCGCCTCGTCGTGGACGCTGCCGAGCGCATGCCGGATCAGGGACGCCTCGTGATGCTGGTCGGTACCGAACTCGGCATACACCAGTCCGTCGCCCCTCACGGACACCTGCGCCCTGGCCGCCTTGGCCAGCGCATGACGGCGGGCCGTGGTGTACGACTCCCCGGTGCGAGCCATCCGCTCACGCACCAGCTTCTTGAACCCTCGCTGCTCCGTCACTGCCCATCCTCTCGGGGTGGCCGGCACGAGCCCTCACGCAGACCGTCACCGTCACCCGGAAGGGAAGACACACAACGAAGGAAGCCACACCTACGACGACACGAAGATCACCTTTGCCCCCGCAGCGCCGGGTGGCGTGAGCACTCGGTCCAGGGGTCGGGCGCGCAGGAGACGCCGCGAGCACGCTATCCCGCCGCTGGTCAGGCGACAAGCACGCACTCGGCATGCGCAGCCGCCTTGCGTAAGGGCCAGGCGCACCGAGGAACTCGCCCGCGCCGTGACGAGCGGCCCGGGCGAGCGCGGTCACCGAATCGGGGAATACCCTTTTGTAGGGATACGGGGCGGAGAAATTCGCGTCCGGCGATCAGGGCTCCGCCCGGCTTCTGGCTGGTGCACGAATCCAATAGGTGCGTGAAGTGACATGAGGCTTCCACGTGACCAGAGACCGGCACCATGGGTACACCACACTCTCGGTGCCGGTGACACGGAGAGCGGCGACCAAGGGACGCCTCCGGATTCGGAACACCCCACCGACACGGACTCGGTGCCGGTGGGCCTGAGCGGCCTGCCGCGGCCCGTGGCGGCGGTGGTGGCCGCCGGTGGCGTCCTCGGGGCGGCGCATGTGGGTGTCGGGTACGCGCTGGAGCAGCGCGGCTTCGCCCCGGACATGATCGTGGGCACCTCGGTGGGTGCCCTCAACGGCGCCATCGCGGCGGCGCACCCCGACAAGGCCGCTCCGTGGCTCGACAACGTGTGGTCGCAGTTGCGTCGCCGCGACGTGTACCCGTTCGGCTACGCGTCGTCACGGGTGAGCCTCTTCAACGACCGGGGCCTGCGTCGGCTGATCGCCGGGTCCGGGCTGCCCTCCCGGATCGAGGACCTGGCGGTCCCGTTCACCGCGGTGGCCATGGACCTCGCCACCGGCGCTCCGGCGTTGCTCGACCACGGGGACCTCCAGTCCGCGCTGCTGGCCAGCACGGCGATCCCCGGGATGCTGCCCCCGGTGGACCGCGAGGGCCGCACCCTCGTCGACGGCGGCGTGATCGCCTACGTTCCGGTCCTTGCGGCCCTGCAGGCCGGGGCGGCCAGCGTCGTGGTGCTGTCCGCCGGGCCGGAGAGCTCGCCCTTGAGCCCGGACATCCCGCGTCGGCGTGCGAGCGCCATCGCGGCCCGGGCCGGCCTGCTGCTGTTGCACCATCAGATCCAGCGCGACCTGCACGAGGTGTCCCGGCACATCCCGACCGTGCTGCTGCCGACCGGCATCGAGACGTGGCCGTCCCCCTGGGATTTCGGCCATACCCAGCGGCTGATCAGCACCGCGGCGCGGACGGCGGGGCACTTCCTGGACGGTCTCCGCATCGACGGGCCGGGCCTGTACCGGGTCGACGCCCCCGTCACAGCATCGGCCGGCCCGGGCGGGGCGGTATTCATCGACCCGGGCGCGGCGGGAGCGCCCCACCCAGGCGCGGCATCGAACCATCCGGGCCCGACATCGACCCACCCGCCCGCGGCACCCACCAGCCCGGGCGGTGCACGGAACGGTCCAGCCGGGCCTCCAGTCGGCCCCGGCGAGCCGCCGCCCCCCTTCGTCCGGGGAGGCGGTCAGTGAGCACCCTCGCCTTCCTCAACATCGGCATGCACGGCCACATCAACCCGACGTTGCCGATCGTCGCCGAACTCGTCCGGCGCGGCCACCGCGTCACCTACCACACCTGGCCCGCATTCCAAGCGGAGATGGAGGCCGCCGGCGCGGCGGTGTACCTCTGTCCCGGGGGCGCCCAGGCGATGCCCGACCCGCCGATGCCGGTCACGCTGATGGAGGCGCTCGCCCGGACGACCGTCCAGTTGCTCCCCACCGTTCTGACCGACCTGCGCGGCATCCGGCCCGACCTGATCGTCCACGACAACGCCTGTCCGTGGGGAGCGATCGCCGCCCGCGAGCTCGGCGTGCCGGCCGCGTCGTCGTTCACGACGTTCGCGTACAACCGGAGTGTGCCCAGCCCCACCAGCGCCTCGTGGGCGCTGCTGGCCTCCGCGGCGGCGCACACCCGCAACGTGCGGGGCTACCTTCGCGCACGTCTGGAGCTACGCCGCCGCTACGACACCAGGACACTGCCCCCGCTGGACCTGGGAAACCTCCGTCAGGCCCTCAACCTGGTCTACACCTCGCGAGCGTTCCAGCCCGGCACCGAGGACATCGACGCCTCCTACCACTTCGTCGGACCCAGCATCGGCGCCCGGCCGACCGACCCGTCCTTCCCCCTCCAGCACCTGCGCGACCCCGTGCTGTACGCGTCGCTCGGCACGTTGTTCGACGCCGGTCCTAGGACGCTGCGCGCTTTCGCCACCGCGCTCGCCCCGCTGGGCGGCACCGTGATCGTCTCCACCGGGCACACCGATCCCGCCGCGCTCGGCCCGTTGCCCACCCATGTGATCGCCCGTCGCTCCGTGCCGCAGCTCCAGGTGCTGGACCGGGCGGCCCTGTTCGTCACACACGGCGGCATGAACAGCGTCAACGAGGCCCTTTACGCCGGGGTACCGATGCTGGTGGTTCCCCAAGGCGCCGACCAACCGCTGGTGGCCCGTCGCGTGGCCGAGCTCGGCGCCGGTCTGTCGCTCCGCAACCACGACGTCACCGAGGACTCCGTACGCGCCCTCGCCCGGCGTCTGCTCGACGAACCCCGGTTCCGGGCGGCCGCGGCCACCTTGCGGACGGCCCAGCACGACGCGGGCGGCTACCGGCGTGCCGCCGACGAACTCGAGCGCCATCTGCGGGTGTCCGGCCCGGTCGGCCGCCGGCTCCGGCTACGGCTGCCCTTGATCCGTCACAGCGGGGCCGAGTGATGTCACCCGTCGTCGTCATCCTGCTGCTGCTCGCCGGAGTCTCGGAGGCCGCCGGGCGCCTCGTGCCCCTGGCGGTACGCCGCCCTGGCGTGTCGCGGACCCATTTGATCAGCCTGCTGATGACGGGTGGCGTCGTCGAGGCGGTCGTGTTCGCGCTGTGGCCGCTGACCGCGTGGACCCTGGCCGACCTCATGCTGCCCGCTCCGGCGCCGGTCGACGGCCTGTTGTGGACCCCCGGCCTGGTTGCGCCGCTCCTCTTCGCTGCCGTACTCGCGTTCCCCTTGCTCGGACCGTTGTTCCACCTGCTGCTCCTCGTAGGGGTCGCGGTGACGCTGACAGGACCCTTCGCCGCGGCGACCGGCCTCGACTGGTGGAGAGCCGCCGAGTGCCTGGCCGTCGCCGGAGTCGGACTCGGACTCGCCGTGGAAGCCGTCCGGCGGCTGGTCGCACGGCTCAGCGCGCCCCGGACGCCGGAGGCGGTCGCGTGAACGAACTGCTGCTCTGGGCCGGCGGTGGAATCGGTGTCGCCCTGATCGCCGAGGCGCTGCTCGCCCGCTACGAGGTGCTGGTGTACGGCGCCGGCTGGCGGACGCCGACCGCCGAACTCCCGGACGGCACCCCCTACGCGCGGGGCGCGTCCCCCGACGCCCCTCCGGCCGCGTACCTGGTCTACCTGGACGGCATCGGCAAACGCCGCATCCGCGACAGCCGGGACGGCGGCGAACTGGTCAGGGCCCTGCTCACCAAGGCGCCGGAGCTGCGGGTCCTGGGACAGGTGCAGCCGTACTCGCCGTTGGCGCACCCGCTCGCCGACCGGCCGGTGTGGGCGTGGCTGCGCCGCCACGCCGGCCTGCTGTTGTTCCTGCACAACGTGATGCAGATCTTCGTCGCCGCGGACCGCCGGTATCGGCCCCTGTACAACCGCGCCGTCGGCGGTCAGATCGCCACACAGCTCCGGCTCGCCGGCTACCAGCCGCGCAGCGGCGTCCCGGTGGTGCTGCTCAGCTACAGCGGCGGCGCCCAGGTCGCCACCGGTGCCGTCGACGAACTGCACACCACGTTGCGCGCCCCGCTCCTGCTGCTCACGATCGGCGGATTCCACAACGGCGCCAACGACATCACCCGCGCAGAGCACCTGTATCGGCTCACCAGCGCGAACGACCGGATCGAGCGGGCCGGCACCTGGATCTTCCCGCAACGCTGGCCGTTGTGCCGTTACAGCAGCTGGAACCGGGCCCTGCGCGCCGGGAAGGTCACCGTGCACCGTCTCGACCCGGCCACCCACGTCGGACCGCTCAGTTACATCAGCTCGAAGGCCCGACTGCCCGACCGCCGCAGCCACTTGGAGCGCACCACGGACACCGTGATCAGGGTCATCCGCGCCCGCGAGGAAGCGAGCACGCCCCCGGCGGCGGCCGGAGGTCTGGCGTCGGGAGACGGGGTGGCCTGAGGTCTCGTGCTCGCCGAGGACCGGGACCGGCGCGAGCGGCCCGGTGGATCCGCCCCGCGATCAGCGCATGTGGGTACCGCCGTCGATGTCGAAGGTGGCGCCCGTGGCGTAGCCGCCCTCCTCGCTCACCGGGAACTCCACGAGGGCGGTGACCTCCGTCGGTCTGCCCATCCGTCCGACGGGGACAGCCAGGGCCACCCCCGACTTCGCCACCGCGCCCAGTTCGTCCGCCACAGGCGTGAGGACGGCGGCCGGTGCGACGGCGTTGACCGTCACGCCGTGCGCCGCCGGCTCCCTGGCGAACACCTTGGTGAGCACCAGGACGCCGGCCTTGGCGGCCTAGTAGTGGGCGCCGGCGTGAATCCCGCCCTGCCGGCCCGCCAGGGGACCTCTTCCGCCACCGTCACCTTGCTGCCCGTGCCGCGCATCCCGCCACGTGCCACACGTCGTCGACAGTCAGGACGGACGCGGGGGCCAGCGCCATGCCGCGCTCCTGGCCGCCGGCCGAGGACGACGGCGCCCGAGCGGGCGGTCGCCTTCCCTAGGGCCCGCCGGTCGCCGGGAAGGCCAGGTGTGCAGTGCCGCGCCGGTGCGCCGGACGCGCGGCCGCGCGGAGCCCGTCAGGTCTGCGGGGCGGCAGTCGGTGATCCGCCCCCTTCACGGTCGGGGTCCGCGCCCCGGCGATCCCTGGGATCGCGCGATCGGGGCTCACGTGGGTCGGATTCCTGTACGGCCCGCCCCTTCGTGCCCGGCTTTCCGGAACCGGCGGCTTCCCCTCGCATGCCGGGCAGTCCGGGTCCGTCCTCCGTGACGCCGGCCGCGGCGGAGCCGGACGTCAGCACCAAGATCTCGTCCTGGCTGTCCCACACCCGCCGTTGCGACTTGCCGGGACAAAGACGCAGACCGTGCGACGGCGAGCCGGGCTGTGCGGGGGCGCGGTATCCGAGGGCGCACTCCCCGCGCTCCAGGGCTGCCGCGACGACCGTCGCGAAGGGCGTCTCCGCACCGGGCCTGACGTAGTGCGGCGCCGGGCGAAGAGCCAGTGCGCCTCCCCTGGCGGCAAAGATCTCGTCGAACACCGCCGCCAGCTCCGGGCTGTGGGAGATCTGCGCCATCAGCAGTGCGGTCAGTTCGCCGCGGATTACGGCGTCGGACGCCGGGCCGAGCGGGGCCAGCGCCCGGCTGCGGGGGTCGCGCAGCTCCGCCACGACGGGCAGGGCACGGCCCGATTCCTCCTCCCAGGCCCGCAGCATCAGAAGCGTCAGCAGGGTCCGGTCGTCGGGCCGCTCCGTACCCGTGCCCTCGTCGGGGCCGAGGACGACGACACTGTCGTAGCCGAACACGTCCAGGACGCGCAGGAACTCGGGGCGTGCCAGGTCCCCTGTGTGACGGTTCACCGTCAACCGTTCGGAGGCGGGACCGCTCCGGGGCGACTCCGCGTCCTCCAGGTCTTCCGCCGGGCCCGCGGTCGGTCCGCAGTCCGGGTCGGTGACGACGTCCACGACGGATCCCGGCGGTGAGGTTCGGCGCAGGATGTCGATGAGCAGAGGTGCTCGGCGGTTCCAGCCGAGCAGCAGCACCCGCGTCGGGGCCGGCGGCCGATGACGCGGGGGCCACCACGAGCGAAGCGTCGACGTGCTCGCGGCAGTCGACCGGCGGGTCCGCCCGCTCGTCGCACGCCACGACCACGAGCCGGTCTCCGGCCTCGAGGAGGGTGCCCGGTGCGGGAGTGACGGCGGACCGGCCGCCCGCCCGCAGGAACCCGACGACGCAGCACGCCTCGAAGCGCAGTGCGATGTCGGCGTACGAGCCTCCCGTCAGTTCCGGGACGTCCACGACGTGGAACTCAGCACCGGCGAAGTCGAGGAGGTCACCCAGCGCCGCGGACAGCCCGGGGCGCCGCGCCGACTGCACCAGCAGACGCGCGGTGGTCAGGTCCGTCTCCAGCACCGTGCCCCGTGGCCCGGCCGCCAGCCGCGCGGCCGGCAGGAACCGGTCGTCGCGCACCGCCGCGACCACCGGCGGCCCCGTCTGCGCTCCGAGCAGGGCCCGCAGAGCCATCAGGACGCGGACGACCTCCACGTCGGCGCCGGCGTCCTCGGACGGCAGCACCAGCACCGAACGGGCCGCGGCAGGTGTGACGAGCGCCAGCGCCTGGGGGTCCGCCGGTGAGCCGGTGCGGCAGACCAGCCGGGCCTTGCCGACGACGCCGAGGACGGCGGTGAGGGCCGCCTCCATCTCGGCGGTGTCATGCTCGGCCAGCACGGCGACCACGCCCCGCCGGCGGCCCGCCGCGGCCGCGACCGTCTCGGCGATGACCGTGAACGCCTGGTCGGACCAGCCGAGTACCACCGCGTGATCCTGTTCCAGCACCGTGGAGCGGCCGCGGCGCAACTCCGCGAGTCGGTCGCCGAGCCCGGTGGTGATGACGCCGATCAGCGTGGACACGCACAGCAGCGCGATGAGCCCGAGCAGCCCCGCCAGCAGCATCCGCAGCGGCGCGCCCGTGACACCGCCCAGACGCAGGGTCTCCGCGCTGGTGCGCCACACGGCGGTGAGCCGTCCGGCCAGGGTCCGCGGTGCCGCGGGGTCGGTCCACACCATCAGCGCGCTCACCGGCAGGACGACGGCAAGGCAGCACGCGGCCAGCCAGCCCATCAGCGCGCCCGTGCTGCGCGCCAGAGTCCTGTCGAAGAGATAGCGCGCCCTGTCCCGCAACGAAGCAGGTCGCTGCCGCCCCACCACATCCGCCCCCTGCTGTCGCCCTCGTACCGGTTCCGGGGTTGCCAGAACCCCGCTCCCGTTCCCGAACGAAGCGTGCGGGCGACGCGGCAGCGACACGCCGTGCCACCGGCACATTCACCCTTTCGGTCAAGCCGGTGGCACGAAGAGGTGGCCGGGTGCCCTTCCAGGGGCGTGCAGGTGATGTCGCACGGTCAACGCGCAGGACCGCTCGCTCCTGCCGGCGGTGGCTCGGTGGAGCGCGGCAGCAGCGTGCCGTCCACGTACAGGTCGACGTGCTCGTTGTAGAACGCGATCATGCCCGCGATCCGTTGGGCGTGAGCCGTCGGGAAGTCGTAGGCCCAGGCGATGTCCTCGTGGGTGGCGACCTCACTGTCGAACGACCAGTAACCGCTCGTCGTCCCCTTGTACGGGCAGCTGGTCACCGTTTCCGTCGGGCGCAGCCGGGTCAGGTCGACGTGCAGTCGGTCAAGGTAGTAGCGGGTCGGCAGGCCGGTCTCGAACAGCTTCACGCAGTACGGCGCGTCCGCCAGTACGACCCCGTCCACCTCCACACGGACACTGCTGGAGGAACGCAGCGCGTCCACCCGGGAGTACGGGCTCCTGGGGTGCACGAAGACCGGCTCGTCCTCCTCGAACCAGGCGTCCAGCGCGTCCCACTCGAAACGGACCGTACCGCGCAGGGGCTCCGGAGCGCCGTCGTCCCAGACCCACGCAGCACCGCCGCGGACCTGGGATCCGACGTGCAGGGAGTGCCGCCGGGCGGGCCAGGCGCCGCGCTCCTCGGCATGGTCGTCGTCGGTGAGCACGCCCCCGACCAGATCCTCGGCCGGGATGCTGAACTGGGGATACGCGGGCCACTCCCATACGTACAGCGCACGCCGGGTGTCGAAGACGACGCGGCCGTCGATCTCCCCCCGAATGCGCCTCGCCACGGGCTCGACGTGCCCGACCGGGACGATCAGACCCGGATGCAGCACGCTCTCTTCGTTCATGGTCAATCACCTCACTCCACTTGCTCCACAGCGCTCCACCGCTCCACCGCCCGGCTTCTTCGCCCACGGGAGGCCTACCCTGGCCGGACCTGGACCTGTCACCTCTCAGTGATGACCGGACACGCGGTGGATCTGTGACATGGGCATCTCATGGGAGTCACCGACCTGGCCGAAGGTCACAGCTCGACATTCCATCCGGCCGCGTGTCACAAGTTTGGTCGCTGCCTGGTCTCTCTTGGTGAAGACGACGTTGAAGGATGCTCCAAGCACGTCTCCGGGAGGATCCCCCTCGTGCAGGTCGAAGAGGGGAATTCGGAGAGTTACAGACCGAAAGAAGCACCCGACATGCTCAAAGACCGCAGCCGGAACAGGCTCTCCCTCGCGAGCCCGTTCAACGCGCCGAAAGGTGTCTACATCATCGACCCGGTACACAGTGTGATCGGGTTCTCCGTCCGGCATGCCGTCTTCTTCGACGTCCGCGGGAGGTTCAACTCCTTCGAAGGGATCCTCAAGCTCGGCGGAACGCACCTTTTCCGTAGCGCGGCGTACATGAGCATCCAGACCGAAAGCCTCGACACACGTGATCGAGAGAGGAACGCGCACCTCAAGGGCCCCGCATTCTTCGACTCCTCCACGTACCCCTTGATGACGTTCCAGTCGATCGGAATCACCGGCGCAGGTGACGAAGGCTTCCGCCTCGACGGAAACCTCAGGATTAGAGACGTCGAACTACCGGTCCCTGTCCACCTGGAGTTCGGCGGGGCCGCGCAAGACGGGCGGGGGAAGTACCGGGTCGGGTTCAGAGGCAAAGCCACCCTGAGCCAGTCCGACTGGGGGCTCACCTGGAATGCGCCGACCGGACCAGGACTCGCACTCGTCGACGACAGGATGTCGCTGATCATCGACATCTCCGCAGTGCGAATGGATCCGACAGTCCCGGCCTGACCAGCCAGGACTCACCTCAAGACCAGGCCGCGCCGTCCGACGGGCGACGGGACGACCGGCCTGCTCGCGCCGCACCGTGGGGACGGAGGTCGGCGCGCGCCCCGGCCGGGCGGGGTACCTCTGGAGCGGAGAGGTCCCCCGCCCGGCCGAACAGGGCACCGGCACCGGCACAATCCAGGCCGATACGGTGGGGGAATCCCTGAGGCGACTGGTAAATCCACCGCCAACGCCACTCGGTCGAACGCCGCCTCATCCGCCTCGGGGGACTCGGTCAGCGAGTTCCCGTCAGCTCACGCACCGTCGCGCGATCAGATCACCCCTCGACAACGAGAACCGATCCCCGGGTGAGCGCGATATCATGGCTGACGCCAACCCCATGCGGCAGCACCCGCAGTAAGCCCCTCGTCGAGTTTCCTTTTGCCCGGCCGAGGTCCAGCTCGACGAAGAGTCGTCATGCGATCCGTCCGTCGCCCGATCCCGGGCCCGGCCGGGAGCCGCTCGGCGAATTCGCGAAGGACGTCCCCGCGGGGCCGTGGGTCGAGTTCGAAACCACAGAGGTCGTCGAGCGGTACCACCCGAACGCATTTCATCAGCGGCCACCCGTCATCCTGGGTCGCTTCCAGTTGTCGCCCGTCGCGCTCCCGGTGCCGATGGCCCGCCGTGGCGCAGGCGTGCGCCGCACCGCCCGCCGGATGCTACGCGGTATGACGCGGCCCGCTCGCCCGCCGGGCGAAGCGTCTGAACGACAGCCACGTCAGCCGCCCCACCCCCAACAGCAATCTCAGCACGGCCCTTGACACGGAGGCGTAACCCACCAGAACCTTTGGCAACGTTGTCATGCCGTTCGGGGCAGGGGGCGCGGGGGGCATGTCCGGTCGCGCTGCCGGCGGTTCTTTTTTTCGATGGGACTTCAAGTTCATGACAGATCAGTCGGGTACGCCGCGTCATCCTTCGCGGCGGTCCATCGTCACCACGGGATCCGCTCTGCTGGCCTGGCTGGGCCCTGGAGCCGCGTTCACCACCACGCCCGCCGCGGCAGCTCCCGTCGCCGCACCGGGCGCACCGGCTTCACCGGCCGAACTCGCCCTTCACCGGCCCGTTTCCGTCTCCTCGACGGCCTACGCCCCCACGCCCGGCTCCTTCGTGGTGGACCGGCTCAGCGCCCGTGGCGTCCGAGGCAGCGGCTGGCGCGCCGAGGACGGCGACCCGCAGTGGATCGCCGTCGACCTCCAGGCCGTGTGCGAGGTCGACCGTATTCGCCTCATCTTCGAGGCGGACGCCTCCGACCCGGTGTTCACTCCGCCCACCAGCGGAAACCCGCACAGCGGCACCACGGGCAAGGAGATCCAGTCCGCCTACGCGCTGCACTTCGTACTGGAGACCTCGCTGGACCGTGAGTCGTGGACGAGCGTGTATCGCACCACCGCCGGCACCGGAGGCGAGGTCGACGTCCAGCTTCCCCGCCGGGTGTCGGCGCGCTGGATCCGCATGACCTCGCTCAAGCGCTCCAGTCCCCTGCCGCTGGGGCTCAACGGCTTCGAGGTGTACGGCACCGCCAAGGGAAGGCGCCCCTCGGCGTCGGGCTGGACCGAGTGGGGCACCCAGCACGGGAAGGCACCCCGGCTGACCGTGTCCGACGACGGCACGGTACCGGTGGAGTCGGGCTGGCGGCTCACCCTTGACGACTGGGCCGGCCAGGACGGCGCCGGGCTGTCCGAGCCGTCCGTCGACACGAGCCGGTGGCTGCCCGCCACGGTGCCGGGCACGGTCCTGGGCTCACTGGTGGAGCAGGGCAAGCTGCCCGATCCCGTGACAGGGCTCAACAACCTGCACATCCCCGAAGCCCTGTCGCGTCATTCCTGGTGGTACAAGCGGGACTTCGAGCTGCCGAGGGGGCTGCGTACCGGATCCGGCCGACGGATCTGGCTGGAGTTCGACGGCGTCAACCACCAGGCGGACGTGTGGCTCAACGGCAGCCGTGTCGGGGACCTGACGTACCCCTTCGCCCGTGCCTCGTACGACGTGACCGGACTGATCTCCGAAGACGGCGCCAACGCGCTCGCGGTGAAGATCTCGCCGATGCCCGTGCCCGGCAGCCCGGGCGACAAGGGCCCGCTGGGTGAGGCCTGGGTGGACGCGGGCGCCCCCCAGATGAACCTCAACTCCCCCACCTATCTGGCGTCTTCCGGCTGGGACTGGATGCCGGCCGTCCGGGACCGCGCGGCGGGCATCTGGAACCATGTCCGGCTGAGGTCCACGGGGCACGTCGTGATCGGCGACCCCCGTGTCGACACCCTGCTGCCCGATCTGCCGGACGTGTCGGTCGCCGAGCTGACGGTGGTCGTCCCCGTGCGCAACGCCGACTCCACCGACCACAGGGCGACGGTCACCGCGGTCTTCGGCGGCGTCCGGGTGTCGCGGGTCGTCACCGTGCCCGCCGGCCGGAGCCTCGACGTCGTCTTCGCCCCCGACGCCTTCCGGCAACTGCGGCTGCACAAGCCCAGGCTGTGGTGGCCCAACGGCCTGGGCGAGCCCGACCTGCACGATCTGACGCTCACCGTGGCGGTCGACGGCGAGGAGAGCGACCGGCGCACCACCCGCTTCGGCATCCGCCAGTTCGGCTACGAGTACCACGTGCCGCTGCCGTTCTCCGCGTCCGAGAACTCCTCCACGCAGTCCCTGACCTTCGAGCGGCAGCGGGCGCGGCACGTCCGCATCAAGTGCCTGACCCGGGCCACCTCCTGGGGCAGCTCCCTGTGGGGTCTGTCGGTGTTCGACGCCACCCTGCCCACCACCGACCTCGCCCTGCACGCTCCGGCCGACGCCTCCAGCGCCGACGAGGACGGTCACGGCCCGGCCAACGTCACCGACGGCGACCCCGGCACCCGGTGGTCCTCGGCCTACGAGGACGACCAGTGGATCAGCGTCGACCTGGGCTCCATTCAGTCCTTCGACCGGGTCGACCTCGCGTGGGAGCGCGCCTACGCCAAGTCGTTCGTGGTGCAGGTGTCCGCGGACGGCTCCGAGTGGACCGACGTGATGTCGGTCGACAACGGCGCGGTGCCGCTGCCGTTCAACAACGGCAACGCCAGCCTGCAGGTCGAGGACTTCGACCGGCACAGCGCCCGCTACGTCCGCATCAGTTGCGGACTGCGCAACACCAGCTGGGGCAACTCGCTGTGGTCCCTGGCGGTCGTCGACCGCACCGACCCCGGCACCGACCTCGCCCTGCACAAGACGGCGACGGCTTCGACGCAGGAGACCGACCACCCGGCCGCGCACGCCACGGACGGCGACACGGGCACCCGGTGGTCGTCGCAGTACGAGGACAACCAGTGGATCCAGGTGGACCTGGGCGCCGTGCACCATGTCGACCGGGTGGCGATCGTCTGGGAGCCGGCCTACCCGAAGACGTACGTGATCCAGGTGTCCGAAGACGGCGACACGTGGACGGACGTCAAGTCGGTCTCGAACACCCCCGACCCGCTGAAGATCAGCGTCAACGGCGTGCGCGTGCTGGCCCGCGGCGGCAACTGGGGCTGGGACGAGCTGCTGCGCAGAATGCCGCCGGAGCGCATGGACGCGGCGGTGCGGATGCACCGCGACATGAACTTCACCATGATCCGCAACTGGGTCGGCACCAGCAACCGGGAGGACTTCTTCGCGGCCTGCGACCGGCACGGCATCCTGGTGTGGAACGACTTCCCCAACGCCTGGGCCATGGATCCGCCGGACCGTGAGGCGTTCAACTCCCTCGCCCGCGACACCGTACTGCGCTACCGGATCCATCCGTGCGTGGCCGTCTGGTGCGGAGCGAACGAGGGCAACCCCCCGGCCGAGATCGACAAGGGGATGCGCGAAGCCGTCGAGGATCAGGTCCCCGGTCTGCTCTACCAGAACAACTCGGCCGGCGGGATCGTCACCGGCGGCGGACCCTACGGCTGGGTGGAGCCGGAGAAGTACTTCGACCCGATGACGTACGGCAGCAAGGACTTCGGTTTCCACACCGAGATCGGGATGCCGGTCGTCTCCACAGCGGCCAGCATGCGCAACATGGTGGGCGACGAGCCGGAGTGGCCCATTCGCGGAGCGTGGTACTACCACGACTGGAGCGAACGCGGGAACCAGGCGCCGCGGACCTACCAGGCCGCCGTGGAGAGCCGCCTGGGCGAGGTCGAGAACCTCGACGACTTCGCCCGCAAGGCCCAGTTCGTCAACTACGAGAACACGCGAGCCATGTTCGAGGCATGGAACGCGAACCTCTGGGACAACGCGACCGGCCTGATGCTGTGGATGTCCCACCCGGCCTGGCACAGCACCGTCTGGCAGACGTACGACTACGACTTCGACGTCAACGGCACCTACTACGGCGCCCGTTCGGCCTGCGAGCCGCTTCACGTCCAGGCCGATCCGCTGGACTGGCGGGTCATCGCGGTCAATCACACGGCGGCGGATCTGAAGGACGCCACCGTCACCGCGCGCCTGTACGACCTGTCCGGCCGGGAGCTCGGCAGGAGCCGCACGGCTCGGGTGGACGTGGCACGCGCCACCACGACCCGGGCCTTCCACGCCGGCTGGACCGACGACCTGCCCGACCTGCACCTGATGCGGCTGACCCTGCGGGACGCGAGCGGCAGGGAGGTGTCCCGCAACACCTACTGGCGCTACCGCGAACCGGCGGCGATGCGTGCCCTGAACGAGGCGCGGCAGGTGAAACTGTCCGGAGCGATCACGCGGGTTTCCCGCTCGGAGAGCCGGCATGAGCTGACGGCGACCGTACGCAACCAGGGTCCGGCCGTGGCAGCCATGGTGCGGCTGTCCCTGCTGGACGACGAGGCGGACGGGCGCCGGGTGCTGCCGACGCTGTACAGCGACAACTATCTGTGGCTGCTGCCCGGCGAGTCGAGGACCGTCCAGCTGTCCTGGCCGTCCCGGGCACTCGACTCGCGGCATCCGGCGCTGCGGGTGGAGGCCTACAACAGCCGGGCCGTCACGCTGCACGCGTGACACCCCGCCCCGGTTCCGGCTGGTGTTGCCGGAACCGGGGCTCTCCGGTTGCCGGTCGCGGCCCGCGAACGCATGCTCTTGTTGAGAGCGGTGTCTTCTGCGCTGCCCGGAGTTGCCTGACAGGCCGGACACCTTCACGGCGGGAGACTGTCATGCCTGCGCCTACTCGTCCTGTGTCGAGGCCGGATGCCGCCCCGCTGGGTCTGGCCGGATTCGGGACCACCACGTTCATGCTGAGCTTCTTCTACGTCGGTGTCGACCCCTCACTGACTCCGGCGATATTTCCTGTCGCGCTCTTCTTCGGTGGCCTGATCCAGCTCATTGCGGGCCTTGTCGAGTTCAGACAGGGCAGCACGTTCGGCGCCACGGCATTCAGCTCCTACGGCGCCTTCTGGGTCGCCTTCGCGATATACGGGATGGCCGTCCTTCCCGACCTGCCCCCCGACCAAATTCACATAGCCAACGGGCTGTTCAACCTGCCGTGGGCTGTTCTCACGTTCTACTTGACGATTGCGACGCTCCGCATCACGGGCGTCCTGCTGGCGGCGTTCACAAGTGCGACGATTACCTTCACTCTGTTCACTGCCGCGAACTTCGCGCAGTCCGAGGAGCTCTTTCAGGTGGCCGGCAGTTTCGGCTTCATCACCGCCGCGATTGCTTGGTACGCGTCGTTCGCAGGTCTGATCAACGGCACGTGGGGTCGACACCTCATCCCCACCTTTCCCGACCCCGGTAAGCGACTGGCCCACCTGGGGCACCACAAGAGCCGGCCCGGCTCCGTCACCTCGTCCGCAGGCGAACGGGAATTGCGGACCGAGGACGCCTCACCACCACAAGCCTGACTCAGTGACCGACGAGCACCACTCCCGCACGGCAGCGGACGCTGATCTCAACACGCTCCCGCGTCGGGGTCGCGTACCGGCACGCCGGGACCGCTGCCGGGTTCAGGTGCGGTGATGGAGGGCGAGTGTCCAGGTGTCCACCGTGTGGAGGCTCGGCTCGTCCGCGTGCGGTACGGAGACGACCGCGGCGACCCGGTCGCCGTCCCACCGCAGCTTCCGGCTCGTCGGCCCACCCACGTCCGCCGTGGCCCCGGTGAGTTCGGCGAGGACCGTGCTGTCGAGCCCGCGGCCCACCGCGCGGACCGCCGCGCCGTCGAGGACCAGGATCGTACCGTCGCGCAGAACCAGTGGCTCGGGCGGCTGCGGATCGGTCAGGCGCGGGCCGCGTTCCACGACACCGCCGGACAGCAGCCGGACGACCCGACCGTCGGTCGGCAGCTGGCGGTCGGCCTCGACGACGCGCAGACCGGTGCCGACGACGTAGTGGCCGTAGGAGCGCCAGGCGTCGGTCTCGCTGCCGTCCCGGTCGTACTCCCAGGTGTCGAAGACGTCATAGCCCTCCAGTCCGAGCACGAAGCGGCCGTCTCCCCGTGCCGCGGCAGTCCGCCCGCGCAACTCGGCGACGAGCCGCCCGTCCGCGAGGTCGAGGAGCAGCGCCGGGCCGAGGTGGCCCCCAGGCGTGTACTCCAGGGAGTCCGTGGTGACGAGCACGCGGTCGCCGGACAGATGGGCGGCATTGGGCCGTCCGCCGCACCGGTGCGTCCAGCGGGTGCGCCCGGTGGAGTCGACGCGGCTGACCGACCCGACGCCACCGACGATCCGTAGGTCGTCCCGGCGCGCCAGCGGGTCCTTCGGGCACCAGGTCGATGTGAAGGGCGACTGCCCCACCGTGCGCCGGTGGTCCACCACGTCGGCGCTCCATGCGGCGGCGGTCCCGCCCCCGGTTCCCCCGCTCGTCTCGCGCCTTGGCATGCGCGCGATCGTAATGTCGCACGACCCGGCCGCACGAGCCACCCAACCCTGTGGGTTTCGCCTGCCGCTCGTCCCGGACCCCGAGGGAAAGGGCCGAGGTCGCTCAGCGCTGGTCACCTGAACTGCCGCCCGGCCTCAGTCCGCGCTCGCCCAGGCATCCGGGCGAGGGGCCACCACCGCGGACACGACCGCGCGGGACGAGGCCACGACATCCGTCACGAATCGCAGGCGTCCGACGCCGAGTCGTCGCAGCGCCGGACCGTGGTCGGCGGCGACGACGAGGGAAACCGCGAGCAGCAGGAATCGCCACAGGGCCATCACCGGGCGGCGCGTGGGACGGGGCAGTTCCGCCAGGGAGGCGTGCAGCCGCTCACAGTGGAAGGGGACGTGGCGTTGCTCGTCGGCGAGGATCCGGCCCGCCACATCCGAGGTGAGTGAGTCGTCGGTACCGTCGCGCAGGGCACGGTAGTAACGCAGTGCCACCACTTCCGCGATCATCAGCACCAGCAGTTCCATGCGCAGGCCCATGAGGCGCCGCAGCTTGACGAAGACCGTGTCGCTCCAGTGACCGGTCAACGTCGGTACACCACCCGCGGCCAGCAGCCCGGCGAGCAGACGGGCGTGGTTCTGCTCCTCGGCGACGAAGAGCCGGACCGCCTGGGCGTAGTCGCGGTCGCCGGCCTCGTCCGCCTTGGTGACGAGGTTGTCGCCGTCACCGTCCTCGCCGACCTGGAAGCGCTGAACGCTGGCCCACACCGCCGGATGCAGCGTCGTACCCTGCCCCCACTCCGGGTCACCCTGCGCCCGTCTGTGCTCGCGCTCGTCCTCGAACCGCCGTGTCCACTTGGCGAAGTCTGCGGTATGCACCCGGTCTCCCCTCTCCGGGGCACAGCAGGCACCGTGCCCCGGAGAGGGACGACGCCGGCGGACGCCGAACCGTTCCCACTGCGGCTCGGATGCAGGGCATGCGGTGGCTTGTGTCAGGCCCGGTGACCTCACCGTCGCCGGACGGCTACGTTATGAGACGCGACAACCGAAGTCGGACGGCGAAGCAGGCATGGGGGAAGAGATGAAACGGCACTACCGGCTTGGCGTGGCGGTGAGCGCCGGAGCGGCGGCGCTGCTGCTCACCGGATGCGGCACCCCGACCGACTACAGCGAGATCGTCACGTTCACCGACGAGCACGGCCGGGTCTGCACCGGGGCAGTTGTCGTCGACCAGGAACAGAACCAAGGCGACGACTACGAGATCGCCGGCCTGGACTGCGACTACCCGCCACAGGGTCACACACCAGGACCCACCCGCTACTCACCCCTGCCGGAGCGGGACACGAAGTGACGCCGAGGCGTACGGCCAACCGTGTCGGGCCGGGGTGAACCAGCGCTCGATGCACTCGACCGAAGGTGCACGCCGGTGCATGAGCCGTCGTGCACCTGAGCGCCGTTCGTCGCACGGCCCTCGCGGACAGTCTCTTCTCGGCGCTTCGAGAACAGAGAGAGGTGCGCTTGTGGCCAGTGAGTTCCAACGCATCAAAGTCCAGGCGATGTTCGACGCCTTCGACGCGGACGGCAACGGCTATCTGGAGGAGAGCGACTTCCGGGCGCTCGCCGCCCGCTGGCGTGGGTTGCCCGCGGTGCGGCGGGCGGGCGGAGAGCTGGCCGCGCGGGTCGAGAGTGTGATGATGGGATGGTGGGAGAGCCTGGCGGCCACCTCGGACACTCCGGATGACGCCAAGATCGACATGGACGAGTTGATGACCGTCGTGGACCGGTTGCCGTCGATGCGGGAGGCCGTCATGGCCACCGCCGACACGATCTTCGACGCCGTGGACGAGAACGGCGACGGACACATCTCCCAGAAGGAGCACCGGAAGCTGATCGACACCTGGCACGGCCGGAGCATCGACACCGCAGACGTCTTCGACCACCTCGACGCCGACGGTGACGGCTACCTCGAGCGGGCTCAGTTCGCCGTACTGTGGACGCAGTTCTGGACCAGCACCGACCCCGCCGATCCCGGCAACCTGATGTGCGGTCCGCTGCGGGGCTGACCCGTCAGCGGGGGCGGGACGAAGGCGGAGAAGATGACGGCCCAGGCCCACCACGTCGGCCAGGGTCACGGGACGCCCTGCGCCGAGTTGGTTTTCATCGGCGCGGCAGCCGCCCAGGCGTCCACGAGTTGGACACGATCGCCGCCGTGGGCGAAGGTGACCGCCTCGGGAACGGTCCTCGTCACCGACTTGCTGCCCGAAAGCCATGCCCGGGCCGACCATCAACTTGATGACCCGCCCCGCCTCAGCGGCACCGCAGAATGAGAAGAGCCGCATCATCACTGTGCCCCACCGTGTGGGCGGACGTGATGAGTCTGTCGGCTGTCTCCTCCACGCCCAGGCGGCTTCGGAGAGCTTGAGCCGCCAGGACTCCCACGTGGGCCAGGCCGTCGTCGATGGGGCGGGTCGGCCCTTCCACCAGGCCGTCGGTGAGCGGCACGAGAAGGCCGTTCCGTGGCAGCGTGAACTCGACGGTGGGGTACTCCGCGTCCGGTACGACACCGAGGACGGTACCCCCGTCTATCTCCCGCACACCATGGGAGCCGTCGGTGCGTGCCCACACGAAGGGAATGTGACCTGCGCGCGCCGCGTCGATACGGCCCTTCTGAGGGCTGTATCGCAGGAAGCCGCAACTGACGAAGGCGGGCACACCCCCATCTGCACCAGGAGACCGTTGGTGCGGGCCAGCACGGTGCCCGGGTCCGCCTCCAGCGACGCGAACGCGCGGATCGAGGTGCGGACCTGCCCCCTGACGGCGGCGGCGTCGACGTCGTGTCCCTGCACGTCACCGATGACCAGCGCCACCGAGCCGTCGCCCAGCGGAAAGGAGTCGTACCAGTCGCCGCCGACATCCAGGCCGCGCTGTGCGGGGACATATCGTGCGGCGGTCTCCACGCCGGCTATCGAGGGTGTGGGGGGCGGAAGCATGCTGTTCTGCAGAGCACGAGCCAGATCCAGTCGCGACTGCTGAAGCCGGATACGTTCGAGTGCCTGCCCGGCGAGGGAGGCGAGCGTGCGCATCAGGACGCGCACGTCGGGCGGTGGCATGTGATCCGCGTCGAACAGGACGCCCCAGCCGCCCGTGGGCCGTCCGCCCGATCCCAAAGGCATGAGGGCGCCTGATCGGGCGGCGAACTGCTGGAGGAAGCCCCGTCCCGCCGGCCAGGGGCGTGCAGGTCAGCGGGCAAGGGGGTGATGCTGGGCCGGGCGGTTCCCAGGAAGGCGAAGGGATCGGTTTCGGTCAGGGACGCCGGGGCGGTCCGCCAGAAGTGAAGGCTTCGGCTTGACCTTGACACTGTGACAAGGCCTTCACTGGGGCCCGGGAGGTGGTCCCGATGACCATGCCGCAAGAGGACACGTACACGACGCGAGCTCTCCACGGGCTGGAGAACCACAGCTCGTCGGTGCGGCTGCGGGCGGCACTGGCGGTCGGTACGAGACCGGACTCCCGGTCCATCGACAAGCTCGTCGAACGATGCGCGCTAGAGCCTGAGTTCCACGTGCGCGAAATGCTCACGTGGGCACTGACCCGCCACTCGTCCGCACTGACGGTCCCGAAGCTCGTCCAGGAACTCCGCTCGCAGCGCGCGCAGGCACGAAGTCAGGCCTTGCACACGTTGTCCAAGGTCGGGGATCGGCAGGCGTGGCCGGCGATCACACGGGCGCTTCTGACCGACGCCGACGACGAGGTCGCGCGAAGCGCCTGGCGCGCGGCGGTCGCGCTCGTGCCCGAAGGTGAGGAGGCCGGGTTGGCCCGCGTGCTGGTGACACAACTCGGGCGCGGCGGGCGTGAGACGCAGTTGAGTCTCAGCCGGGCACTGATCGGGCTCGGCGAGGTGGTCGTGCCGACCCTGCGCGCCGCGATGACGGATGCGGTGCCCCACGTGCGTCAGCATGCGATCGCGACGGAACGGCTGTTGCGCGACCCTGATGCCGGGTTCGAATTCGCGATCGAGGAGGCGAAGCGCATCGTGGTCCTGGGCACGAGCAACCAGGAGGGGTGACAGGGAGTGCTGATCGGTGAGATGGCACGACGGTCCGGGGTCAGCGCGCGCATGCTCAGGCACTACGAGTCGCTCGGCCTGCTGCGGCCGACGGGGCGCACCGAGGCCGGCTACCGGGAGTACGCCGGCGAGGACATCCGGCGGATCTTCCACATCGAGAGCCTGAGGTCCTTGGGACTGTCTCTGCGTGAGGTGGCGCGGGCGCTGGACGATCCCGGTTTCGAGCCCTCGGCGCTCGTCGACGACCTGATCCGCCGGACGCGGGAACGCATCGCGAGCGAGACGGAGTTGCTCACACGACTCAGCCGGATCGGTGCCGCGGGCCCCGCCGGCTGGGAGGACGTCCTCAAGACCGTCGCACTCCTGCAGGGCCTCGGGTCGGAGAGCGCGGGGAAGCGTCAGCGCGCGGCGCTGTCCTCGGTCGAAGGGGTTCCGGTGCAGGTGGAAGCCCTGGCCGAGGCGGCGCTGAGCGAATCGGACCCGAACGTGGCGGGAGCCCTTCGATGGGCTCTGGCGCAGTCGGGCGACGGCGGGCTGGCACTGCTGGCGGAAGGCCTGACCTCACCGGTGGCCGAGGTGCGCAAGCGTGCCGTCCAGGCCATCGCCGAGATGCCGAACCGCGAGGCGACGACCGCAGTGCTGCACGACGCCCTCACGCACTCCGACGTCGTGGTCCGCAGGAGTGCGGCACCGGCGCTCGGGGCACGTGGGGTGGCCGACGCGGTCCCGACGCTCATCGACATGATCGTCGAGGAGGTGAACGACGTCGATGCGGCGGATGCGCTGGGCGTGCTGGCGAGTGATCCCGAGTTGGCGGACGAGATCGCCACGATGCTCGTCGACTGCCTCGGCCTCGGCACCGTCGATGCGCCCGCGCGTGGTCGGCTGACGCAGGCGCTCGCGGACATCCCGGGCGGCACGGCGACTCGTGCCCTCGCAGATCTGTCGCACGACGAAGACCGTGCCGTGGCGCTGACCGCGACGTACATTCTCACGCTGCGCCAGGCCCGCTAGCGGATTTCCTTTCGGGTGAACGGTGACTGTTCAGAGGCGGCTGTATTTCTCTATGTCCTGCGTGAACTCCTCGATCAGCCGTGGCGTCAGCGTGGACCGGGTGTCCGCGATGGCGGTCATGTAGTCGTCCGTGGTGGCCGGCAGGCCCTGGCGGTCCGTGACCTCACGCTCGAAGGCCGCCTGCGCACCTTTGCGGGCCGCGAACTCGATGTCGGCCGGGGTGAACAACTCACTGGCCGCGACCAGTCGGGCGACGTCGATCGACTCGGTGGCAGCCCTGAGGTAGCGCACCCAGATAGCTGAGCGGGCGGTAGGGTCCGGCGGCCCGATGGGGATGACGTAGTCGAACCGGCCCGGTCGCAGGAAGGCCGCGTCGAGGGAGCGGACCGAGTTGGTGGCGCAGACCAGCAGCCGCGAGTCCTGCTCGCGGAAGACGGGGATGAGCTTGAGCAGCTCGTTGGTCACCCCGTGCCCGGGATCGACCGCCTTGCCCGAACGCGCACCGGCGATCTCCTCCACCTCGTCGATGAAAAGCAGCACCGAGTCGAGTTCGGCCAGTTCCGCGAAAGCCTCGCGCAGCGCCGTGGCCAACCCCTCGCTCGTGTCGGCCGCCAGCCGCGACGGAAAGAGTTCCACGAACGGCCAGTCGAGCCGGGACGCCACCGCCTTGGCGAAACTCGTCTTCCCGGTGCCGGGCGGACCGAACAGGATGGTCGCCTTGGGCGGGACGACACCGTAGCGGTCGGCCAGGGACGGCTCCTGCAACGGCAGCACGACACGGCGTTCGATCACCTGTTTCTCCCGGTTCATGCCGGCCATGGCGTCCCAGAGGCCGTCGGGCAGTACGCGCCCGCCCAGAGCCGCCAGGACGTCCGCGTTGGCGGATCCGGGCGGTTCGACCTTCTCGTAGAAGGTCAGGTCGTCGCGGAACCGGTAGCCGGAGTTCTCCAGGGCCTTGGTCCCGGCGGCACCCGCGGGCAGCAGCGCGCTGACGTGCCGTACGCCCAGGGCACGCAGGCGCCGCTCCAGCTCGGTCAGGAGAGCGCTGCCGATCCCGCGCTCACGCCACCGGGCGGCGAGGGCGATCAGGAGAACCCAGCCTCGCTTGCCGTGCGCCTGCGCCATGGCCATACCGACCAGTTCGTCACCGACGACGGCGACCACAGCGGGCTGCCCCGCCTTCGCGGCGGCGATCACCTCCGAGACCGGGAACACCGGGTCACGGCTGTCCTGACCTGCCTGGCGGCTCTGGTCCCAGACCTGGATCGCCTGGTCCAGATCCTCGTCGTGATAGTCGCGCA
Organism: Streptomyces sp. NPDC059861; assembly: GCF_042731435.1. Lineage (NCBI taxonomy): Bacteria > Bacillati > Actinomycetota > Actinomycetes > Kitasatosporales > Streptomycetaceae > Streptomyces > Streptomyces sp. NPDC059861. The sequence goes on from NZ_JBHWJQ010000026.1 coordinate 48,583, forward strand.
GATGCCAAGCGGGCATCACCACCACCTCTCCGGGCGCCGAAACCCTCATTCTTTCCTGCCGGAGCCCAACGCGCTCGGCGGCCGCGCCTGCGGAGCTGCCGGCGCAAAGACCGGAGATCGTGGTGTCACCGCCCGACTACCGGTTGTCGCCCAGGTCCGCGGCGCCTCGCGGCGCTGCCCGAGGCGGCCCGGACGTCGCTTTGCAGGCGCAAGACGGCAGAACTAGCTTAGGAAAGTGCCCCAATTCGACGCCGTATCCGGTGCCGGTTCGGCGTACGGCAGCACCGGCGCGGCGCTGGCGGTCGTCGGTCGCAGCGGTGTGGTGACCCGGTGGACGGACGCCGCGGAGCACCTCCTCGGCCATCGGGCCGAGGAGATCCTGGGTCGACCGGCCGAGCGGCTGGCGGCCTCCCCCGGTGAGGCCGCGAGCTGGTTCGGCCGGGAGTGGTCGGGACGTACGCTCCTGCGCCGTCGTGACGGGCGGACCATGCGGGTGAGTCTGCGGGTGTCCGCGCTTCCAGGACCGGACGGGACGGTGGACTGGCTGGTCTCGGTGCTCGGAGCGGCGGAATCGACGCCCGCGGTCTCGGTCGCGGAGAACAGCCCCTTCCCCACCGCGGTCTGGGACTCCGAACTGCGCATGGTGTGGCTGAACGCGGCCCTGGCACGCACGTACGGGCCCTCCTGGCCACGACGGCTGGGCCTGCCGTTGGAGGAGTCGCCGCTGTACGCGGACACCGACCAGGTCACGGCGCTGTTCCGGCAGGTCCTGGAGACCGGTGTACCGGTGATCGACCGCGAACTCGACCAGCGGGACCGTCGCTGGCGCCACACCTACGCGCTGTCGGTGTACCCGGTGGAGAACGCACGGGACGGCGAGCCCGGGGTGTGCTCCACGAACGTCGACGTCACCACCTCACGGCGGGCCCGGGACCGGGTCACGCTGCTGAGCCGGGCGGGCACCCACATCGGCACCACCCTGGACATCATGCAGACCGCCCAGGACCTGGCCGACGTCCTGGTGCCCGCGATGGCGGACTACGTGACGGTCGACCTCGCGGACGCGGCCGAATTCGGCGGCGAGCCCCTCGCCCGGCTCGGCACGACCGGCTCCGGCGCGGTCCCGGCCTTTCACCGCGCGGGCATGGCGTCGATCCGCGAGGGCGTCCCGGAATCGCTCTGGGCGCGTGGCGATCCGGTCTACGTCCCCCCGCGCTCGCCCTTCCTGGAGGTCCTGTCCACCGGACGCTCCTATCTGGAGCCCTTCCTGGACACCTCGCCAGGATCGTGGCTGGACCACGACCCGGGGCGGCTCGACAAGATCATCTCGCTCGGTATGCACAGCTTGCTGGTCATACCCATGCACGCCCGCGGCGAGATTCTGGGCGTCGCCGTGCTGGTCCGCACGGAAACCCTCGTGCCGTTCGACGAGAACGACCGCATGGTCGCCGAGGAAGTGGTCAGTCGCGCGGCTCTGAGCCTGGACAACGCACGCCGCTACACCCGCGAGCACACGGCCGCCCTGGCGCTGCAACGGGACCTGCTGCCACGCAATCCGAACGGCGGGAACGCCTTGGACGTGGTGTGGCGCTATCTGCCGTCCGACCGGCGCGGTGGCGTCGGCGGCGACTGGTTCGACGTGATCGAGCTGTCCGGCGCCCGGATCGCCCTGGTGGTCGGCGATGTCGTCGGCCACGGCATCAGTGCCGCGGCGGGGATGGGACGGATCCGCGCAGCGATGCTCACACTCGCCGCTCTGGACCTGTCCCCCGCGGAGGTGCTGGCCCACCTGGACGACCTGCTGGCCCGCCTGGCGGCCGAGGACTTCGAATCGAAGGCGATGCCCACCACCATCAGCGGGGCCACCTGCCTCTACATCATCTACGACCCCGTCACCCGGCGGTGCTGCTCCGCGCGGGCGGGCCACCCACCGCCCGCGCTCGTCGACCCCTCCGGCGACGTCACGCTTCTCGACATCCCCGCCGGGACGCCACTGGGTGTGGGCGGGCAGACGTACGAGGACGTGACACTGGAGCTGAGCGAAGGCAGCACGCTCGTCCTGTACACCGACGGTCTCGTGGAAACCCGTGACCGTGACATCGACTTCGGACTGGACCGTCTGCGCCACGCCCTGACCCAGCGGCCGGGAGCCCCGCTCCAGGACCTGCGCTCGGCGGTCGTGGGCACGATTCCCCCCGGCGAGCAGGCCGACGATGTCGTGGTGCTCCTGGCCCGTACCCGATCCCTCGGTCCGGACCAGGTCGTGGAATGGCAACTGGACGCCGACCCGTCCGCCGTCGCAGACGTCCGCGCCACGGCCGTGCGGGCACTGGTGGAGTGGGGTCTGGAACGGCTGGTGCCCGTCGCCGAGCAGATCATCGGCGAGCTGCTGGCCAACGCCGTGCTCCATGCGGTGGGGCCGTTGCGACTGCGACTGATCCGCGATCAGTCGCTGGTGTGCGAGGTCTTCGACAGCAGTCTCAACGTGGTGCGGACGGTCAGCGCCGGACCGGACGACGAGGGCGGACGCGGCCTGGCGATCATCGCCGCGCTGTCGTCACGCCACGGCTCCCGTGGGACACCGACGGGCAAGTGCGTCTGGGCGGAACTCCCCTTGCCGCCGGGTACGACGTCGGCCGGCGACGGCACGTGACGGGCGTCGTACCGGGGAACGCTCGACGGCGGTGTTCCGTACCCTTGCGGCATGCGCATGCGCCCCACCTTGAGCTGGACCCCTCCCGGCGACCTGCCGCCGGGTACGACGGACCTGGAGCCGGTCGCCGACGCGCTGAGCGCCGGCGGGGTGCTGGTGCTCAGCGGGGCAGGGATCTCCACGGAGTCCGGGATCCCCGACTACCGGGGCGAGGGCGGGAGCCTGAGCCGGCACACCCCCATGACGTACCAGGACTTCACCGCCGGCGCCCAGGCCCGGCGCCGGTACTGGGCGCGCAGCCACCTCGGCTGGCGCACCTTCGGCCGCGCCCGCCCCAACGCCGGGCACCGGGCCGTGGCCGCGTTCGGGCGGCACGGTCTGCTGTCGGGTGTGATCACCCAGAACGTCGACCGGCTGCACCACGCCGCGGGCAGCGAGGATGTCGTGGAGCTCCACGGGAGCCTGGCCCGGGTCGTCTGCCTCACCTGCGGCGCCTTCAGCTCGCGCCACGAGCTCGCCCGGCGGCTGGAGGAGGCCAACGTGGGCTTCGCGCCGGTGGCCGCCGGAATCAACCCGGACGGTGACGCCGACCTCGACGACGACCAGGTCGGGGACTTCCACGTGGTGCCCTGCACGATCTGCGGCGGCATCCTCAAACCGGACGTGGTGTTCTTCGGGGAGAATGTTCCGCCGCAGCGTGTCGAGCGCTGCCGTGAGCTGGTCGCGGAGGCGACCTCGCTGCTGGTCCTGGGCTCCTCGCTGACGGTCATGTCCGGGCTCCGCTTCGTCCGCCAGGCGGCGGAGGCCGGGAAGCCGGTGCTGATCATCAACCGGGACCCGACCCGAGGCGACCGGCACGCCCTCGCTCGGGCCGCGCTCCCCCTGGGAACGGCCCTCACCACTCTGGCCGCCCGTCTGGACATCCCCGTCGTGGGTCAGGAGACGGTCTGACCCACGACGCGGTGACGGTGGTCGACAGTCGCCGGATCCGCACCGCACCGGCCCCTCGGACGCGGTGGTGAGCGCACCAGTACGGCTCGGCCGATGAGTCGGCGGTAATCCGGGCGCGGCGGGGTAATGGGACGTCGATCAGCCCCGTCGAGGAGGAGCCCAGGATGACCGACGACGCCTATTTGTTCCTGCTTGACGACGCGTCCGCGCCGCTCGGTGTGGCCCCGGCCGCCGTCGGTGATCTCCCGTCCCTGGAGACGCCCGCGGTACGCGCGTGGCTGGCCGCTCAGGGAAGCACGGTGACCTCCCCGCACCTGCGTCTGCTGCCGCCGGAGGAGAGGGCGGCCGTGCCCAAGGGAGCGGAACGGCTGCCCCTCCGGCTGAGCGACGAGGAATTGAACCTGGTCCGCCACCGGATGGCACCGGAGTCGCCCGCCCGGGTCGAGGAGGAGCTGCTCACCTACCGCGACTACGCGGACGGCCGGGACGGCCTGATCGGACGCGCGCTGGCCGCCGGCGTGCCACCGCACCGCATCGTCGAACTGACCGGGGTGGACCCCGCGACCGTGACCGCCGCGGCGGGCCGCTGACGTGACGGCGGCCTCAGCTGCCGTCCACCTTCGACAGAAGCGCGGCCCCGTCGGGCGGCGGAACCCTCGTCGGTGTCGGATGCTGAAGCCGCCAGAGGCTGTCTCCGGCTGTGACCATGTGGTGGGACGAAGGGCAAGCCCCATATCGTCCGCCCTATGCCTCAGCTACAGCTGCTCCGTCCGGATCACGCCCCCGGACTCCTCGCCTTCGAACGAGAGAATCGGGCCTATTTCGCTGCGTCCATCCCTGACCGAGGTGAGGAGTACTTCGCCCGGTTCGACAAGCGGCACCTCGACCTGCTGGCCGAGCAGGAGGCCGGGGTCTGCTACTTCCACGTGCTGACAGGCGCCGCGGGCGAGGTGCTGGGGCGGGTCAACCTGGTGGACGTGTCGGACGGCAGCCACGAACTCGGGTATCGCATCGCAGAGCGGGCCGCGGGTCGGGGGATCGCCACGGCGGCTGTGCGGGAGGTATGCGGCCTTGCTGCCGGCAGGTATGGATTGACCACCCTGCGGGCCGCCACCACGCTCGACAACGCGGCGTCCCGAGCCGTGCTGGCCCGTGCGGGGTTCACCGTCACCGGCGAGACGCAGCTCTCTGGTCGCCCGGGCCTGACATACCTTCGCGACCTCGAAGACTTCTGCGCTCCGCGTGCCGATCTCTGACGCCGCCCCCGCTCGGCGCCGGCGTAGCCGCGGACGCCATCTGATCAAGGACCCGGACACCCGCCGACATCCGCTCGCGTCCGCCTCCCCCCGGTGCCGCCCCACCTCACACGCGACCCCGGCATCCGCGCTCGCGCGCCTCACGCACCCGGTCCGGGATCCGGCCGGACCGCTGACTCGATGCCGGCGCGGGCCGCCTCCAGTTGGGCGGCGAACGCGATGCCGAGGAAGAGCGCGACCGCGGTGAGGTTGGCCCACAGCAGCAGGGCGATGAAGGCGGTGAGCGGCCCGTACACGGCGCCGAAGGCACCGCTCTCCTCGACGTAGAGCGCGAGCAGCCAGGTGGCGCACACCCACAGCAGGAGGTGCACGGCCGAGCCGAAGGCGAGCCAGGTGTAGCCGGGCTGGACGCGGCGGGGCGACCAACGGAAGATCACGGCGGAGGCCACCCAGGCCAGCGCGAGCCCCACAGGGATGTCGAGCACGCCCCACCACTGCGGCCCGCCGTCCTCCCAGCCGGCGGAGTCCGCCACCGCGTCACCCACGGCCTCGCCCGCCACGAGTACGACGAACCCCAGCACGAGCGGCAGACCGGCGGCGAGTGCCAGCACGATCCCCCGCCCGTACTTGCGCGGGAAGGGACGGTCACGCTCGATGCCGTAGATGCGGTTGGCGCCGCGCTCGATCTGGCCCATGGCCGAGGCGAGGTTCAGCAGCGCGAAGCCCAGGCCGAGCCACAGGGCGAGCGTGCTCCAGACGTCGCCGTGCGCGGTGCGCCGCGTCCCTTCGAAGGCGTCCTCGACGATCGCCGCGCTGGCGCCCGGCACGATCCGGCCGAGCGTGAGCTCGATGATCCGGCCCAGGCCCTCCGTGTGCACCGAGGTGGCCAGCCCGACCAGCGCCACGGTGCACGGGACCAGCCCGAGCACCACCTGGAAGGCGAGGGCCCGGGCGTTGGTGAAGCCGTCCGCGTAACGGAACCGTGCGAAGGAGTCGGTCAACAGCCGCAGTCCCCCGTAGTGGCGCAGGGCGGCGAACGCCTCGTCTCCGGAGAGTTCGTCCCCGATCATGTCCCGGGTCTGCGGGACGTGGACGGCGGTACCCATGGACGCTCCTTGTCGTACGGCTGCTCCCTGTCCTGTTGCCCCGAGAACCTACTTGTCCGACCTCGTACATCCCGCCCAGCTGATTGACAGGTTCATGTGTCTTGCCTAGGTTCCTCTGCGGTCGCGGCGTCGCTCAGACCCGCACCCCCAGGAGGATGAACATGGTCGCACCGTTCGTCACTCACCGCGCCCTCGACGGCGCGACCTATCGCATGGAGGGCGAACTCGACCTCCAGGCGCCGTGCACCTCCGCCGTCGAGATGGTGGCCGGTGGACGGCTGGTCGAGTTCACCGCAGGGCCCGCCACTCTGGGATCCGACGTCGCCGACTCCCTCGGCATCGGCGCACCTGAGTCCGAAATCACTTTCCAGAAGGGCACGTTGCACATCCACCAGTCGGTCGAGCGCGAAGCGCGCTCAGGGCTCGTGGAGCGCCCGTCGCTCATCGTGTGGCGTGGGGAGCGGCATTCGCTCGTGACCCGGCTCTACGGCCTCGGCACGGCCGAAGTGCTCGGACTGCTCAGGTCGGTACGCATCGCCGAGAGCGAGCACGGACTGACCCTCCAGCCCGATCCGTCGGCAGGAAGTGCCTTCGCGCGGCCCGCGACAGTGATCAAGGAAGTGCCCGGCCTCGGGTTGCTGGAGCTGTCCCGGCGGACGAAGGAGCACACCGCACAGCTTCCCCCCTGGAAGGGGGTGGCGGTCGCCTCCGGTGAGCTGTTCCGCGACACACTCTCCGACGGCAGCCCGTTCTTCGTGCTCGCCTCCGCCGAACTCTGGGCCACACTCGTGCCGTTGGCGTCGACCTCCGTCGAGCGGGTGCCCGAGCTCGTCGGGCGTCTCGCGCTGCGGCGCACCGGGTGATCCGGCGATGATCGGATTCTGCGGCGGGCTGACCGCCTTGATCGTGACGCTGACCCTACTCACGGGTGCGGGCTCCCACGCCGGCCGCCCTGCCGCCCTGGGCGAGGCGCTGCGGGTGCACGGGGTGCTGGGGCCGCGACTTCGGCGCTTCGCGGCCGTCGTCCTGCCGTTCGCCGAAGGCGCCTTGGGGGCGGCCGGTGCTGCCGCGCTGGTGGCGGGCCATGTGCGGGGGCTGCAAGCCGTACTCGCCGTGGCGACCGGTCTCTTCGTGCTCTACGCCGGTTACACGCGGCACGTTCTCGGCCTCGGCCGCGGGGGTCCCTGCGGTTGTTCGCGCCGGGACGTTCCCCTGAGCCGCTGGGTGACCCGGCGGGCCGCGGCCCTCGCCGCCCTCGCACTGGCCGGTGCGGTGCTCGCCGGGGCAGGACCGGTACGGCTGTCAGCGGCTGAGCTGCTCACGCTCCTGCTCGCCGCTCTCGCCGGCACCGTACTGCTGTGGTCCCTGCCGGCCGCCATGCACGAGCCCGCCGAGACCTCCGCCGACCGACCGGCCACGGCCACCGTCCACCGACGGGCCACCGCCACCGTTCACCTGCCGACCGCGGCCGCCGCGCATCGGCCGGCCCCGACCACCGTTCACGCGCCGACCGAGGCGAGCGTGCACCGAACCGCCGAAGGAGTGTCGACGCGATGGACTTCACCACCAGCGCGGTGATCGTCTCGTGGGCGGCGATCGCGCTGCTCGCGCTGGTCGTCTCGGGACTGGTCAGACAGGTGCACCAGCTGTCGCGCGCACAGCCGCACCTTCCCGGGCGTGTGGGGCTCGCATCCGGCGCATCGGCGCCGGGGCTGACCACCCCCGGTCTCGACGGCCTGCTGCCGACGGACCGCGCCTCGCTGCTGTTGTTCCTGGACGCCGACTGCGGCACCTGCGGCCAGGTGCTCGCCGAGGCCCGCGCCTGGACCGTCCGCCAGGGCGACGCCGCCCCACAGGTGCTCGGGCTCTACGCGGGCCCCGCACCGCAGGACGCCGAAAGCGCCGTACCGGTCCTGAGCGAGCGCCCGGAGCTGTTCACGGCGTACGACATCCCCGCCACCCCCTATGCGGTGGCCGTGGACGCGGCGGGCCGCATCACGCGTTCGGAGCCGCTCGGTTCGGCCACCGCGCTGCTGCGGCTGCTCGACGACCTCCACCCCGCGACGCCGAGGAGCCTGCCATGACGTCACTGGACGACGTACCCACGCTGCGCCGGTCCGGGAGCGGCGGCCTCACCCGATCCTGGCGCGCGGACGTGCCGTCCTTCGCACCGCGCAGACGCACGGTCCTGCAGGCGGCGACCGCCGTGGGCTTCGCCGCGCTGGGGGTGTTCTCCGCCGCCCGGCAGGCCTATGCCGACGGCTACGACATCTGGACGGGCGCGTGCCCGAGCTACGCCGCGGACCACAACTGCTCCCCGGGCTGCGGGCCCAGCACCGTCTACGCCGACGCCTGCGTGACGTCGGGGACGAACACCGGCTTCCACCGGTCGGACGGCGTGACCTGGACACTGCGGCCCAACCAGTGCTACGCCGGGACCTACGACGGCTGGCTGTGGGCGTACAGCGCGGCCTGCGGCAACTGCGGCTGCGGTATCGAGCGGCGCTGCCACGACGGGTACCGCAACACCGGCTCCGGCTGGGTGAAGTCCATCTGCCGCTGGACCACCGACTGCGGCTGCCCCGGCTCCGTCAACTGGCCCACCACGGGCCGCGGGGCCACCGGGCCCGACGTCCACACCGTCCAGCACCTGCTCACCTTCCAGGGCCACCCGACCGGTGTGGACGGCCTGTTCGGGCCGGACACCGAAGCGCGCGTCGAGGAGTTCCAGAGGGCGAACGGGCTGAGCCCCACGGGCAGCGTCGGCCCGGCCACCTGGCCCCTCCTGGTCTCCACCGTGCGCCAGGGAGACGTCAACGACGCCGTCCGCGGCGCCCAGCGGCAGCTCAACAAGCACGGCCACGCGCTGAACGTCGACGGCAACTTCGGCACGCTCACGCGGCAGGCGGTCGTCGCGTTCCAGTCCCTGCATGGCCTGACCGCCGACGGTGTGGTCGGCCAGAACACCTGGCGCACACTGACCGGGACGGTCTAGATGAGGGGGTCCGGGGCTCGCGCCACCCGCCCGTACGGCATCCGGGCCGTACGGGTGTGGCTCACCGAGCCCGCCGTGCCGGTCGCCGTCCTGGGGGCCGCGGCCGTCGCCGCAGTCCTCCAAGCGCCGGTGCTGACCTGGGCGATCACCGGCGGGTTGGCCGGCTACTCGCTCTCCGGCTCCGTTTGAACGCGTAACAGCGCGTTCGCGCTGGCCTCGCCAGGTTGGCGAGCGACGTACCGCCAGGCAGTGGTCCTCGGCGTGTTCACCCTCGGCCTGCTCGTCGGCGGAACGCTGACGGCCGCTGTGCTGTGGCTCCTGTCCGGGCTGTTCACGCCGCTTCCGGCCGGCTGGCGGCAAGGGCTGATCGTGGCCGCCGCCCTGCTTGCCGCACTGCGCGACGCAGGCAAGCTGCCGCTACGGCTGCCGCAGAACGCCCGGCAGGTACCGCAGGACGTACTGCGCCGCCATCTGGCGCGCGGGGCCCTGCAGTTCGGCTTCGAGCTCGGTACGGGCGTGCGTACCTACGTCTCGGCGAGCGCGCCGTACGCGATCGCGGTCGCGGTGCTGCTGTCGGGGGGCTCCTACGCACCCGCCCTGGCCGCCGGACTCGGCTTCGGCGCGGGCCGGGCTCTCACCCCGGCTCTGCGCAGGGTCTCCGGCGACGGGGAGCACTGGGACGACCGGCTCGCACGACGGCTGAGCGGTGTGACCGTCCTGAGCTCCGCGCTGATCGCCACTGCCGCTCTCGTGGTGCAACGCTAGCTTCGCCCGACGGACACCTGCCTCTTACCGGATGACACAACCACCCTCGCCCACCTTCGAGTTGTGCCGGAGGTCTGGTCCTGTGGCAGATGGTGGCAGTGTGGACATGCCAGGGCTCCGGCGCCAAACTCGGCTCAGTTCCCTGTGGCTCATCAGGACTCAGGACGGAGACACGATGCTGAGACGTACGGTCCGACTACTTCTCTCGGTTGTCATGGTCATGGCCGCAACCATGGGTGGCATGCTGGCCACGGCCGGCCCGGCCCAGGCCGACGAGTGCTACACCTGGAACCGCACCCTGTCGGAGGGCATGACGGGCGCCGACGTCACCCAGTTGCAGATCCGGGTCGCCGGACATGTCGACTTCGGCGAGATCCTCTCCGTCGACGGCAACTTCGGGCCTCGCACCAAGGCCGCGGTCATCAAGTTCCAGCAGGCGTACGGGCTGGGGGCGGACGGGGTCGCGGGTTCCCAGACCTTCAGCAAGATCTACGCGCTCCAGGACCCGGACTGCACGCCGATCCACTTCACCTACGCCGAGTTGAACAAGTGCAACTCCGACTGGTCCGGCGGAGCGGTCAGCGCGGCGACGGCCAAGTCCAACGGCCTGCGCACGATGTGGAAGCTGGAGGCCATGCGGCGCGCGATGGGTGACGTCCCGATCGTGGTGACCAGCGGCTTCCGCTCGCACGCCTGCAACAACGCGGTGGGCGGCGCCTCGAACAGCCGGCACCTGTACGGCGACGCGGCCGACGTGGTCGGCAACCCGTCGTTCTGCCAGCTCGCGCAGCGCGGCCGCTACCACGGCTTCGGCGGCATCTTCGGCCCCGGCTACCCCGGCCACAACGACCACACCCACCTGGACGGACGTACCAGCCGCTCCTGGTCCGCGCCCAGTTGCGGCATCTGACCGGCGCATCCCACACGCACCGCCCCACCCGGCACGGAGCCGGCCGCCGTGCCGGGACGCACTCCACTCGTCCCGGCGCGGCGCGGAGCCGCCGTGCCGTACTCCCTCACTCTCCCCCGCACCGAGTTGGAGTGCCCTGATGTCGTCCCGCAACTTCTGGCGCGTCCGCGCCGGAACGGCCGTGCTGGCGCTGCTCGCCGGTATCGGAGCGTTCTCGGTCCCCGGTCCCGCCCTCGCGGATTCCCCGCCCGAGACCCGGCAGACCGTCACCTACCACGGCTACCGCATCGAGGTGCCCGCCGACTGGCAGGTGGTCGATCTGGCCGAGAACCCGCGAGCCTGCCTCCGCTTCGACAGACCCGCCGTCTACGTGGGCGAGCCCGCCGAGCAGAACGACTGCCCCGCCCGAGTCGTCGGCCGTACGGCGGGCATCGTCGTCGAGCCCATCACCGCCCGCTCCGCCGACCGGTCGACGGCGGCGACCGCGCGGACGCCACGGGGCAAGGCCACCGCCCCGACCGCCACCTCCAGCAACGGGACCATCCAGGTCGCGGTGGAGGACGCCGGGGTCCTCGTCACCGCCGCGCACACCCCCGGGACCGAGAGTCTGGTGCGCGGGGCCCTCGCCTCGGCCGAGCTCACCGCGGGCGCCGAGCGCACCGAGCTGCCGCGCGCAGGGAAACGGTCCGCAGCCGCTCCCCTGGCCGCGGCCGGCCCACAACCGGGCTCCTACCTGGGCAAGGGCTTCGACGCCTGCACCGCGCCGTCGCAGGCCGCCATGAACGCCTGGCAGTCCAGCTCGCCGTACAGCGCGGTCGGCGTCTACATCAGCGGTTCCTTCCGCGGCTGCGCCCAGCCGAATCTGACCGCGAGCTGGGTGACCAACCAGACCGGCAACGGATGGCGCCTGATCCCCATCGACGTCGGCCGTCAGGCGCCGTGCACCAGCTACTCGCTGAAGATGTCCTCCGACCCGGCCACGGCCAGGTCCCAGGGCGTCACCGCGGCCGCGGGCGCCGTCTCCGCCGCGTCCGGCCTCGGCATCCCGGCGGGCAGCGCCCTCTACAGCGACATCGAGGCGTACACCTCGACGGCGTCCTGCAAGGCGGCCGTGCTGTCGTACCTGTCCGGCTGGACCGAGCGGCTGCACAGCAGCGGCTACCTGTCCGGCTTCTACTCCAGTGCCGCCTCCGGCATCAGGGACGCGGCGAGCGAGTACAACAACGGCGCCTACACGCGGGTCGACCACATCTTCTACGCGTGGTGGAACGGCGCCGCCGACACCAACACCGGTTCCTACGTGCCGTCCACCCACTGGTCGGGCCACCAGCGCATCCACCAGTACGCGGGCGAGGTCACCGAGTCCTACGGCGGCTACTCGATCAACATCGACCGCGACTACCTCGACGTGGGCAGCGGCACCCCGCCACAGCCGTGCTGCACCGGAGCGAACCTCGACTTCACCGCGTACACCACCGTGCAGAGCGGCTCGACCGGCAACCTGGTCAAGGCGGCCCAGTGCCTGCTGAAGGCCGCCGGACACGACCCGGGCACCCCGGACGGGATCTTCGGCCCCGCCACCACCACCGCCGCCCGGAACTTCCAGTCCAGCAAGGGACTCACGGCGGACGGCGCGGTCGGCCCGAGGACCTGGACCGCGCTGCTGTCCCGCGGATCCACCCCGACCGTCCAGAACGGCTCGACGGGCGAGGCCGTCTCCCGTCTGCAGCGTGCCCTGACCGCGGCGCTCGGCAGGACGGTGGGCATCGACGGCATCTTCGGCTCGGGCACCGCACAGGCCGTACGCGACTACCAGTCCTCGCGCGGACTGGGCGTCGACGGCATCGTCGGCCCCGGCACCTGGGGCGCACTCCAGTCAGGAAGGTGACCCAGGGGTCATGAGACAACTCGCACGCATCATCGCGCTGTTCGCCGCGGTGGCAGGTCTGCTCCTCGGAGCGGGCATCCCCGCGCAGGCCTTCCCCCAGGCCGCGTTCCCGCTGACGAGCAACGGCAGCCGGGGCACCGACGTCGTCGCGCTCCAGCATCTGCTGACCGCGCACGGCCGAACGGTCACCGCGGACGGCGTCTTCGGCTCCGGCACGCGCAGCGCCGTCGTCGGCTTCCAGCAGTCCAAGGGCCTGACCGCGGACGGCGTCGTCGGGCCCGCCACCTGGGGCGCGCTCGCCGTCACCGTACGGCAGGGCGACAACGGGCCCGCGGTGCGGGCGGTCCAGTCGCTGCTCAACGCCAAGCGGGGTGCCGGGCTCGCGGCGGACGGAGCTTTCGGGCCCGCCACTCAGACCGCGGTCCGCACCTTCCAGTCCCACGCGGGAATCGGCGTGGACGGCGTGGTCGGACCGACCACGTGGAAGAACCTGCTCTGGCACTACGAGAACATCGACTTCGGCGCGGGCTCGATGTGCGCACAGAGCCCGGACGGCAACGCCGGCGCCCACTGGGCGACCGCGGGGGCCGTCGGCCAGCTCGAAGCCGCGGCCGCCACGTTCGCCGGCACTGGCAACGGCCGACTGCCGGTCGGCGACGCGGGGTTCGAGCACGGCGGGGACATACCCGGCCACGCCAGCCACGAGGTCGGGATGGACATCGACGTGTGGCCGATCCGCACCGACTCGGCACAGTGCACCGCCGGACGCATCACCTGGCAGTCGTCGACCTACGACCGCGCCGCCACCCGCCGGCTGGTCCAGGAGATCAGGGCGAAGGCCCCCGGTCATGTCGAGCTGATCTTCTTCAACGACCCGCAGCTCATCTCGGAAGGCCTGACCACGAGCTACCCGAACCACGACAACCACCTGCACATCCGGTACCGGTAGCCGGGGGTGCCCGCGGGCCCGGGGCTTCGGCCCTCGGGCCCGCGGGCGAGCTGGTCCGTGGCGGGACCGGTGAGGCCCGTCCTGCCGTCAAGCCGCGCCACCGCACCGCGACCACCGGGAGACGAGTCCGGGCCCGCTCCCCTTCTCAGAGGTGCGGGCCCGGTCTCGTACGGTCTGCCGGTCAGGCGTTTGTGCCCGCCTTTCGGCGGCGGGCGACGACCACCGTGCCGGCGCCGAGCACGAGCGCCGCGCCGGCCGCGAGGGCGACCTGCGGCAGCGCGTCACTCGAACCCGTCTCGGCGAGCGGGCCGTTGCCGCCGGAACCGTTGTTCACCGGGGTGGTGGAGGTGCCGCCCTGCTCGGTGGTGTCGCTGGTGTCACCGGGCTTGCCCTCGGCGTCCTCGACCTTGCCCGGGTCGCTGCCCTTGGCCAGGATCTGGAACTCGTACTGGTCCAGGCCCGGGAAACCGCCGCAGGACTCGTCCTCGTTGACGTAGTCGGCGGAAACGAAGGCGGCGCCCTGGCCGGCCGGAACGTCGGCGTCGACCTTCAGCCGCAGCTTCACGTCGACCGAGGACCTGGCCTTCAGGGAGCCGACGGACAGCCCCTGCAGCAGGTCGGCGTCGCGCCACGTGGGGTTCGCGGCGGTGGACCACTCCAGGTCGAGGTAGTAGTCGAGCGGCTTGATGCCCTTGGCGTCGAAGGCGTGGACGGCGGCGTACGGGTACACCTCGTCCGTCGTCTTTCCGGTGCCGTTGGTGACGCGCAGGGTGAAGGTCGCCGTGGTGCCGCCGACGACCTTGTTCGGCAGCCCGCTGACGACGGCGGTGAGCTTGGGCTCGGCGACGCACTCGCCGCCCGGCTCCTCGCCCTCCTCGGCCTCGGCGTCGGCCAGCGCCTTCCTCGCGTCGTCCAGCTTGGTCCTGGCCTCGTCCCTCGTCTTCTGGAGGAGGTAGATCTTCCGGCCCTGGGCGACACGGGCATCGTCATAGGCGGTCTGCGCCTCGGTGGCCTCGGTGTCGGCGGCCGTCTTGGCCTCGGCGGCCTCCTGGGCGGCCTTCGTGGCCTCGTCCAGCGCCGTCTGCGCCGCGGCCCTGTCCTCGTCGGTGGTGGCGGCGTCCAGCTCGGCCTGGGCGTCCACGACGGCCTGGTCGGCGTCGGCCTTGACCTGAGCGGCGGCTTCGGCGGCCTGCTTGGCCTCGATCATCGCGGCCTTCGCCGGGTAGGTGTCCGCCTCCATGTCCTCGGTGAGGACCTTGATCGCGTCGTTCACCGCGATGACGGCGGCGTCGTACTCGTTCTGCGCGACGGCGACGGCCTGCTTGAGCTCCTCGATCGTCGGCTTCGCCTTCTGCGTCCGCGCGGCCGGCTTCTCGTCGGCGAAGGCGGGCGCGGCCGACAGGACGACGACCGGGGCGGTCACGGCAGCGGCGACGGCGGTCGCGAGGACACAGCGAAACTTCACGAGGGAACCCCTGGTCGGACGGTGGCAAAGTGGATCGGGGTCGCGCCGACGGAGTGGTCACGCGGCGCGACGCCCACGAGATCGTACGACCCGCACGATCAAGGCCCCGGGGCGCTTGTCACGCCCCTGACGGAACAGGCGCCACATCCTACGAATAAATGGCATGAACACAGACAGTTGCACTCGGAGGCCCCACTTTTTCTGTGAGCCATCTCATCGCACCGCGCCCCAGGAGCCAGGGGGTCATTGGAAGTCCTGCCAGCGGTCCGGGTCGCATTCGAGCATGGCGCGGTCCCACCGTCCGCGTTCCGCCGCCGCCTCGTAAGTGGTCTGCAGGAATCCGAGGAGCGCTTCATCCGGGTCGCCGGCGGAGCGCACGTCCTCGTACGGCAGCAGGAACTGGCCGTTCTCGCTGCTGTAGAAGGCGTCAGCCGGGGTGACCGGGTGGTCGGCGAAGCCGTCGGGCTCCGGGTAGGCATAGGCGTAGAAGGCGCCCTCCTCCCCGCCGCCGGGCCAGAAGCCGCAACTGCTCAGCTCGCGGGAGTAGCCCTCCACCATGACCCAGTCACCGCAGTTGGGTGCGCCCCCCGGGTGTTGCGGGGCGCTGCGGCCGGAGAACCTCGTGCAGGCCAGGTCCATGGCTCCCCAGAAGTAGTGCACCGGACTGACCTTGCCACCGAACCGCGAGCGGAAGGCGCCCATGACGCGCTGCGCCTGCAGCAGTTGGCGCCAGAAGAGATGGGCCGCGCCGGCGTCGTAGGAGGAGTGGTGGTGATCCTCGGCGAACGGGATCGCCGGCTCCACTTCGTTCGGCCGGGCCTGGATCGGCACCTGGATTCCCAGTTCGTCCAGGGCGCGCATCGTCTCGCTGTGGAACTGGGCCACCGACTTGGGCGCCAGCGCCACGTTACGGACGGCGCCCTCGCTGCTGCGGATGCACAGTTGGTGGTCGATGAAGTCGAACTCGATGTCGAAGGCTCCGGACCCGTACGGGATGGCGGACGTGGTCAGCCCGCGTGGACTCACGTACAGCGTGACCTGCCACCAGTGATTGATCAGCGGTGCGTGCGCCAGACGCACCTTGCCGACGATCTGGGTCCACATGTGCAAGGTGTCTCGCGTGTCGGCCCAGTCGGCCACCAGGAGCCGCGGCCATGCTTCGCGCGTGGGCGTTGTCTGCTGTGTCACCGTTGTGCCTTCCGTCCGTGCAAGCAGGTTCACCCCAGCGCGCCCACGGGGCAAATCGGACGGCCCCGCACAGCGATGATGACTGCATGAGGTTGTACAAACACGGCTAGTTACGACCCGGTCGCTCGCGTCGCCGGAGTGAGGCGATATCCAGTTGTGCCGAGGCGGGCGGTTCGACTTGGGTACGTGCTCGTGACCGCCCTGAGCAACCTCGTACGTCCGGACCGCTATCCGCGCTCCTCCCGCTATGACCCCGCCTGGCTGCTCGACCTCGACATGGGGCCGAACCCGTTGTGGCTGCTGGAGGACCTCGCCCGAGACCTCGACCTGCGCCCCGGCATGCGGGTTCTCGACCTCGGCTCCGGCAAGGGCGCCACATCGGTGTTCCTGGCCCGCGAGTACGGCGCCGAGGTCGTCGCGGCGGACTGGTGGATCGCGCCCGAGGACGCGGCAGCCGTCTTCGCCGAGGCGGGTGTCGGCGACCTCGTGCAGGCCGTGCGGGCGGAGGCGCACGCCCTGCCGTTCGAGGAGGACAGCTTCGACGCCGTCGTCAGCGTGGACGCGTTCGAGTACTTCGGTACGGCGGACAGCTATCTGCCCCACCTGGTGCGATTTCTCCGTCCCGGCGGACAACTGGGTATGGCCACACCCGCCATGACACGCGAGGTCCGCGAGCTCGGAGCGATACCGCCGCACATCAAGAAGGTGGTCGGCTGGGAGGCGATCGCCTGGCACACGGCGGAGTGGTGGCGCTTCCAGTGGCAGATCACCGAGTTGGTGGACGTCACCTCAGCGCGGCTGCAGCAGGACGCCTGGCGTGACTGGCTGCTGTGGGCCCGGGCGGGAGCCGAGCACCGGCCGGACGGCCGACGCGTGAACCAGCCCGTCATCGACATGCTCCTCGCGGACGGCGGGGAATTCCTCTCCTTCGCTCTGCTCACCGCGCGCAAGAAATAGGCGCCCTCGCGGAGCCGACCGGCGGCCGGGCCCGTCAGGCAGAGGGAGTCTGACCGGCCTCCCGCTGCAGCCGGACGAGCAGGGCCATGAAGTCCAGCTCGCCCAGACCGGTCGAGACGCACGCCTGGAGCAGTTGCTGCACGACGCCGGTGACCGGCAGCGGGACGCCGCCGGCTGCCGCCGCGTCGAGAGCGAGGTCCAGGTCCTTGCGCATGAGCCGCGAGCTGAACGTCGACGTGTAGTCGTCCGCCAGGAGGGGCCCGATCTTGTACTTCACCAACGGCGACGCGACCGCCGAGGCTCCGACGACCTCCAGAAGCCGGTCCCGTCGTACGTCGTGGGCCTCGGCCAACGCGACGCACTCGGCCAGCAGCTCGGCCGTCCCGGCGACCATGAGGTTGAGAGCCAGCTTGATGACACGGGCGGCCTCCCCCTCGCCGACGTGGAACAGGTGAGGGCCGATGTCGCGAAGGAGAGCGTCGACGGACGTGAAGACGTGCTCCTCGCCCGAGGCGATGACCGTGAGGTTCCCGGCACGCACGACACCCGGGTTTCCGCTCACCGGAGCGCGTAGGTAGTCCACACCGCCGGCCGCGGCCGCGGCGGCCACCTGAGCGGAGACCTCCGCCGAGACGGTGCTCATGTCGATGAGCGTCTTTCCCCTGGCGGCCGCGGCGTGCACGAGCCCGCCGTGGGGTGCGAGCGCGATGTCGGCCAAGGCGTGGGAGTCCGCGACCATCGTGATACAGACGTCCGACCGGACCCAGGCCTCGGAGGGCTCGTCCAGTTCGAACGCGCCCCTCTCCAGCAGGCCGTCGGCCTTCCCCTTCGACCGGTTCCAGACGCTGACCTTGTGGCCCGCGCCGATGAGTCGTTCGGCGATTGCGGATCCCATCTGACCGAGACCCAGCACGGATACGTCCACGTTCATCTCCTGGGGATGAGGTGCGCGCCATGCGCAAGGGGTGTTGACGGCGAGGGCCGGGCCTCCGGCACGAGGTGATGCGCGGGACAGGCCCGGGCGCCGTGGCGAGGTTCGCTACATCGAGGCGGCGAGCTGCCAGTCGAAGGCCAGCTGCGCGTGGGAATTGAGATCGCAGAGACTGCCGAACTTCCCACCGAAGTACACCAGGGGGTTGGAGTCGACGGAGTAGCCGCAGCTGACGACCTGGCCGACGAATATGGTGTGGTCGCCCCCGGCGAACTCCTCCTGCACGTTACAGGCGAAGTGAGCGACCGCGCCGTCGACGACGGGGAGGTCGTGGTCGGTTCGCAGCCCGACACCGGCGAACTTGTCGTCGCACCGGCTCGCGAACCGCAGCGCGTGGCGTTCCTGTCCTTGGGAGAGGACGCTGACCGCGAAGACTCCGGAGTCGGAAATCGCGTCCCTCGTCGCGAGGGTGTTGCCGACACACACCAGCAGCATGAGCGGATCCAGCGAAACGGACGCGACGGCACTGGCGGTCATTCCTGCCGGCCCGTTCGGAGTCCTGGTGGTGACGATCGTGACGCCGGTCGTGAATCGCGCCATTGCTCCGCGATATGTGGCGCGCATGTCCTGCGCGGTAGATGCACCCATGATGCCCTCCGTTGCCTGTAACGAGATGGCTGAGCCTTTCCTGCGATCAGGTGGCTCGAGTGTGGCGGACGACGCGTTTACCGATGCGAAATCGGCGGCGTTACCGGCGCAGCTGCATGACGAGCCGGCGGACCTCGTCCGACGGCGGCACTCCGAGATCGCGCATGCGCGCGACGTACCGCTGGTAGAGCGCCAGCACGCCGTCGTCGCTGCCGCTGGCGTGCGCCAGTCTGATGGCGAGCTGCCAGGCCTGCTCGCGATACGGATCCTCGCGCAGCACGCGGTCGATCAGTCCCTTGGCCTCGCGGTAGCGGTTCATGCGATAGGCGAGCTTGGCTGTGTCGACGCGAGCCGACAGGAAGGTCTCACCCAGCACCTCACGACGCTCGGCGACCCACTCACCTGAGATCGTCGCCAGGTAGGGGCCCCGCTCGGCGCTGCTGAGCGCACGCGACAGCGTCTGGAGGCGGATCTCTCCGTCCTGTCTGCCGGCCTGGGCCACGAGGTCGACCGCCCGCTGTGCCGACCCCATGGCGAGGGTGGGGCCGACCAGGTGGAAGACATCGCCGTCCTGCGCGGGGCCCAGGCCCTCGGGCAGAGCCTCGCGAAGCCGGTAGAGCGCCTGCCTCAGATAGCTGCGGCCGGCGGCGTCGTTGCGGCCCCCGAAGAGCGCCCCGAGCAGTTCCTCGCGGGTGGCCCTGCGATCGGGTGCCCAGAGCAGGTAGCTGAGGAGTTCGAGGCTCTTCGTCAGCCGGGGCTGGGTCACGTGTCCGTCGACCGTGAGGACCGGCTCGCCGAACTCCTCCAGCACCAGCCGGGGCGTACTCACGTTCACGCGTATCGGATGCTGGCCCGAGAGGGCGGCGAGGATCTCGTGCCAGGACGACATACGGCTCGACCTGGTGTCCGCGGCTCTGGCCGCGACCTGCGGCACGTCCGCCAGTGCCGTCAGCAGCAGATGCTGGGTGCCGTGCGTCGAGGCGGAGACCATCGCGAGGTCGGCCGTGGCGTCGGACTCGTTCTCGAGTCCGAGGCGCCACTGCGCCTCCGCGAGGTACACGGCAGCCGTCGAGAGATCGAGATGGCGGTCTCCCTTCTGCATGCTCCGGAGGCATTCCGCGAGGTGCTCGTGCCCCTCGGTGTCCCGGTTCTGCAGGAGCATCGACAGACCGGACCACATCTGCCACATCTCGCGTGTGAGGCTGTACTCCGATGCTCCGCAGGCGGCCGACTCCGCCAGCACGCGGTCGGCACGCCGGGTGTCACCCCCGAGGCGCAGCCACAGCTTTGCTTCGCCGAGAAGACTGAGGTTCTTGTACACCTTGGAGCCGGTGGCCGCGATGAGCTCTCGCCCCCGCGCGATGGACGCGCAGGCTTCGTCTCCGCGGCCGAGGTCGAGCATGAGATCGACGGCGTCGACGGCGTGCAACCACACCGGCTGCGAGGAGCCACGGCGAGGCTCGAACATCGACATCGCGGCGTCGAGCCGCCCGGTGACGCGCAGCGCGGCGACGACCCACGGGCCGCCGAGTATCGTGCGCCAGGGATCGAACGACCCCGGGTCGTCGAGTCCTTCGAGGCGGCCGCGCAGGAAGGCCAGCCGCATCAGCAGTCCGTCGAGCGGGCCGGACGGCGTGGACGAGTACTCCGGAAAGGGTGGTGGTTCCTCGCCGGTGGCCAGCGCGATCAGCGTGTGCGCGATGCGCCCGTTCCGGCCCGGTGGCAGCCGGTCCGCCAGGGACCGCGCCTCCTCGATCCGCCCCCGGTGCCACAAGCACCAGCAGGCCAGGACGTGTGCCTCCTCGAAGTCGGGGGACTCCGGCTCCGGAAGCCAGTCGTATCCATGGCGATCGACGAGTTCCACACCGCGATCACACTGTTCGAGTGCGAAGGCGACGCGCAGGATGACGGAGCCGATCTCCGGGGTGGGCGTGCGTACCGACGCCCCCAGCGCGTCGAGCCACCGTGCCGCCGGCGCGAAGTCCATCCGCGCCACCAGGCTGGGGAGGGCTACGGCAGCCAGTCTCCCGGCCGCCTCCAGGTCCCCGAGCCGGAGCAACTCGTCGACCGCCTCCTCGTGCGCGCCGCCGGCGATCAGGACGTCGGCGTGCCTGCGGCGCACCTCGTCGAGCGTCCTTGCGTCCTCCCGCCCCAGGGCCTCGACGAGAAAGTCGCGGAACACCGGGTGCGGCGTCATACGGGAACCGTCGGACGCCCAGGTCACCGGGAGATGCCGGGCACGGAGGCCGGCCATGACCTGGGCCGCGTTCTCCTGGCCCAGCGCCCGGGCGCCCTCGGCCGAGACCTCGGCCAGCAGACTCGTATGGAGGAGGAACGTTCTCTCGGTCTGGGTGAGTGAGTTGAAGACGTTCGCCGCGACATAGGACCGCAGCAGGTCGGGATCCATCTGGCGGGACTGGGCATGACGCCAGCCCTCGAAGAGGACCCCGGTGACCCAGCCCCCCGTCGCCGCCACCGCCTGCGCCGGGTGCACGTCGACGCGACCGACGTTGCGCAGTGCCGCGGCGGCTTCCTGGGCGTCGAAGGAGAGGTCGCTCTCCACCAGCTCACCCACGCGGTCACGCTCGCTCGTCGAGCCCGGGTCGAGGCGCACGTCGACGCGCGAGATCAGTACGAGGTTCACGCCGGACGGCAGGTAGCGAGCGAACGACGACAGGACCGCGATGCAGGTCTCGTCCGGCACGACGCGTTCCACGTTGTCGCACACGAGGATGAGCCGGCTTCCCTGGAGGCTCTCGGCCAGCAGTCCGGCTGCCTCACCGATGTGGAGACTGCTGCTCAGGGCATCGGACGCCACATCGGCGGCGCTCGGCACGGCGCCCTCGACGGCCGCTTCGAGGTAGACGAGCAGGCGGCCCGCCGCCTGCTCGGTACCGTCGAGCGACAGCCAGGCGACGGGCCTGTCGAGGTCACGGACAGCCAGTGCCACCGCCGTGGTCTTGCCGGCCCCGGCTGTCGCGAAGACGTTCACCACGGTGTGACGGTCGAGCAGAGACCTCAACCGCCGGCTGAGCCTGTCGCGCTCGACGATGTCCTTCGCCGGCTCCGGAATCGCCAGCTTCCGCCGGATGATCGCGCGATGCCGTCGACCTGGCGCCTTGGAGTCGCTCGGCCGACCAGGAGTGGAGTCGCCCATCGAACGTCGCGCCTCCGCGATCCTCAGTGCTCCTCCGGGAGCTTACGCCAGTCGTCAGGGAAGAAGAACGCGTCGGAGGTGGGCGGGATCGGCGACTGCACCTCGACCCAACGCGCCGGTTCAGCGCGTTCGTTGACGAAGCCATGCGTGCCGTCGGTACCCACCCACACCAGGTCACCTGTCTCGATGACCTCGTCCTTGCCGTCCAGGGTCCCTCGCATCCCGCCAGAAGTGAAGTAGTAGATCTCCTCGAACGGGTGGTAGTGGACCTTGGCCGCCCGGCCCGGGCCGGACTTCGGCGCGATCTCGCACACGAACACAGTGTGGTGCTGGGCTCCCAGGAGCTGGTCGACCATCATCCTCAGGCTGATGTTCTTGATGTTGGGGCCGTGGTAGCCGGGCATCGACAGCTGCGCGTAGGGGGCCATGTCGGAGTCGTCGAAGTGGCCGACGTAGCGATGCCGGGGGTCCGTCTCGGACGGGCGGCCCAGGTTCTCGCCCGGTGAGGCCTTGGCGGCGATGCGGCTTCGGGCGCCGTCGAACGTGGGCGGCTTCGGGGCGCGCACCCCGATCCACGTCAGTCCCTCGTCGCCGGCGGACAGCGAGTGGGCGACACCGACAGGCGCCACACCGTAGTCCCCGGAACCGAGTTCGTAGCGCAGTCCGGCATAGGCGGCCTCGCCCGATCCGCCCGTGACGAACCACGACTCCTCGAACGGGCAGCGGGTCCAGCCCGTCGTCGCTCCGGGAGCCAGCTCGTACAAGCTCACCTCAAGGTGGGACGCGCCGTGCTCGTGCCCGACCAGGAGTGCCTGCTGAAGACCCGGGACGCCTTCGACGCCGGAGAACTTCCGCTCCGACGCCCGCGAGATGTAGTAAGCCATGTCGACCTCTCCGTACACACGCGAAGGTGCCCATGGGGGCATCCCTCACCCTGGTTGCTGCTGATGGTCATCGGGACTCTGCCCGGGGGATTCGCGCAGGGCGGGTGGTGGGGGGGGGGCACCGGCCCCCAACCACCCCCCCCCCCGGGGGGGGGGGGGCCGGGGGGCCCGCTGGCCCCGGCCCCGGGGGCGGGGGGGCGGCGGGGGGGGGGGGGGGTGGGGCCGCGCCCCGCCCCCCCCCCCCACCCCTCCACGCGGCGTGGTCGGCTCAGCGGACCAGCGAGCCCTCGGCCCGTGCGCCGTCGAGACGCCGGGCGTACTCGGCCTGCTCCGTGTAGGCCGTCACCTCGGGGGCGACGGGCGCCTCGATGCCACAGACCTTCCGCGCGAGGTCGGTGAGCCGCCCGGAGGGCGACAGCTCCGACCGCTTCATCGTGAGCATCCGGGTGGTGAGCATCGGGGTTCCGTTGAACTGCTCGAAGGTGCTCACCCGGTCGCCGTAGTCCGAGAGGAAGAGGTCGCGGATGACACGTGAGATGCGCATGCGGTCGTAGGGCTCGCCGACGGCGCCCGACTGCAGCGGTTCGAGCCACTCGCGCAGCTCGGGGTTGGTCCACTGCTCCTCGGTCGGGAACAGGAGCGAGGCACGGCCGGCGAGGTCGATCACCTCGTTCCTCATCTCCGCGTACCGCTCCAGGTAGTACGACCGGCCGAAGTCGAAGAGCAGCACGTTCGGCTTGTAGAGCCCCGCCGGCGAGATGAAGCCCTCCGTCTCGGAGGCGATCACGTGGGCTCGCATCGTCTGGTAGAACTCGACGAGGCGTGCCAGGCGCGCCTGGACCGGCGGAAGCTGGTACGTGCCGATGTGCTCGGTCATCAGCATCGCGAGCCCGACCATGAGCTCGGCCCGCACCATGATCCGGATGAGCGCCTCGTAGTGCACCCAGTCGAAGATGCGCTGCGGGTACAGCGAAGCGTGCTCGGGGTTGCCGATGTGGAAGACGCGGTTCCACGGAATGAACACGTTGTCGAAGATGACGGTGCATTCGAGCTCGTCACCGGCCGAAGCCACGGGGTGGTTCTCGAAGTCGTCCCGCACCGTCGCCTCGCGGGAAACCATCGTGACGCCCGGCGCATTGGCCGGGACGGCGCCGTAGATGACCTGCTCGCTCTGAATTCCCGGGCGGTAGAAGACGCCGAGGTGGATGTAGTCGGCGAACGGCGTGCCGGTGCTCACCGCCTTCACGCCGGCGACGACGATCCCGTCCTCGCGCGTCTCCACGATGCGCAGGGCGGGAGAGTTCTTGGCCGAGGACTCCTTGGACCGGTCGAGCTGAGGGTCGATGAAGGCGAAGGCGCAGTTGAGGTCGCCCTCCTTCGCGAGGTCCAGGAACTCGCGGATGCCCACGGTCAGGTCACGCCCGTCGGTGCCCACGGACTGGTCACTCCACGGCTGCGGGTCCTCCTCGTAGGTGATCAGGCCGTAGTTGTTCGCGCACGGGGTCCGCCCCGTCGATCCGCCGTCGAGCTCCCGGACCACGGTTTCGAGGTAGATGCGCTTGCGCCGCAGTCCATCGGCGTCGGTGTGCTTGAACCACATCATCGACCGGCGCACTCCGTCGTCGTCGACGAAGGTCATGACGTCCTGCAGCTCGGCGTCGTGATGCAGGTCGTAGAACTTGGCCATGCGCTTCGCCTGCGCCCTGGTCTTCGGGTGTGTCGTGACGTCGTCGACCCGGTCACCTCCGACCCAGAGAACACGCCCGTCCCTGAGAGACTCCAAGTACTGGTCGCCAGTTCGCATCAAATGCCACCTTCTCCACTTGACCCAAGCACTTTCATGCAGGGAATTTTCTTTTCGACTCCGTCAGTCAAATTCCGGTCGACAGGTCGTCGTCGGTAATTTGCCGCGGACCCGTTCGTGACTTACTCTCAAGGCGTTGGGAGCCGGGAATTCAGCGCCGCACTCGACTGAGCGCGTTGTGCCCAGAAGCGGGAACTCGCTCGGCTGCTGATTCCTTTGAGATTAGCCATGAGATGTTAGTGCGGTGTTAATCGCGAAGACATGCCGTTGGCGAGGGTGTCAGGAACGCCTCGCGGCAGGCCCCCGCGCTCTCAGAGCCGGGCTTCCACCGGAGCCGGCGGCTTCGGCATGTCCAGCTCGAAGTCCATGACACGGTGGAAGCGCGACAAGGCGTTCCACATGCTGATGCACATGACGAGCTCCACCAGCGCCGCTGGGCTGAACATCCGCTGCACCTCGTCACGGAGGCTCGTCGAGACGCCCGTGAGGCCCTCCCCCACGGGGACCTTCGGGAGGGCGACCGTCATCTCCTCCGCCAACCGCAGAGCCAGCCGCTCCCGCTCGCTGAAGCCTTCGAGCTCCCCGTCGGCCACGGCTGCGAGTTCGTCGACCTCCACCCCGCCGGCCAGCGCGGACGTGCAGCGGTGACTCGCCGTGTAGCGGCAGTGGTTGAGCACGGCCACGCGTACGGCGACCAGGTCCTTCACCCGCACCTCCAGCGCCCCTGGGCCGTTGAGCCGCCTGAGGAAGGGCAGGTAGGTGGCGAGCAGTCCGGGGCTGTTCCCGATGCCGGCCCAGGTGTTGAGCACTTCGCCGTAGGCCTGGACGGCCTGTGTGAGAGCGGGCTGGTCGTCCGGTGAGAACTGCGCGGACGTGACGAGCGGCACCAGCGACATGAGAGTTCCTTTCGACGGGTCCTGCCTGGCTCTGGGGTCGGGCGGATTCCTAGGGAGCGGCGGTGTCCGCGGGCTCGGTGCGGCGACGCGCCGGACTGCCGGATTTCCGCAGGCCGATGGCGAGGCCCAGGGTCGCGTTGAGCCACGGCACGAAGAAGGTCAGGGCGATCCGCGAGGTGAGCGCCCATGTGATCGGGCCCTGCTGGACCTGCGAGTAGAGGTTGACCATGAACAGCACCGACCCGACTGCCGAGGCGGCCACGGTCGTCTGAAGCAGTGACCTGCCCCGGACGGCACCGCGCAGCGCCGCGCTCCACGGGACAGCGGTAGTCTCCTCGAGGTCCCGGACCTCCATCACCCATCCCTCCTTCACCCTCGGAGCGGGCTGAGCACGGGACACTGTGCGACACGCACCGTTAGCCGCCGGAAAGGTGCGAGATGGCCCGGCGGCGGGCGTGTGAACCTTCCGTTAACCGCGCTTGCCGTGCCGTGGGCGCTTCGGTTCGACTCTCCGCAGTAAGGATCGGACCACTGACTGGAGGAGCCGAACATGGCTGCAGGTTGGAACTTGGAGGGCCGTACGGCTTTCGTGACCGGTGGTAGTCGAGGCCTGGGCTTCGCCATCGCACAGGCGCTGCTGGGGCGTGGTGCCAAGGTGGCGATCGCGGCCCGGGACGAGGCGGCGGTCAAGGCTGCCGCCGGCCGTCTCACCGCCGGATCCGGCGCGGAGGACGTGCTCCCCGTCGTCGCCGACGTCACCGACGCGGACTCCGTCAACAGCGCGCTGGCAGAGGTGCACGCCTGGCACGGCGCCCTCGACATCGTCGTGAACAACGCGGGACCGCAGCTCACGCCGTCCCCCCTGGACAAGGTCGACGAGAAGAACATCGCGTCCGCCTTCGACACCAAGCTGATCGGGTACATCCGCGTCGCACAGGCCGCTCTCCCGTACCTGAGCCGGACCGGCACCGGCAGCATCGTCAACGTCGTCGGCGCGACCGCCCACCTGCTCATTCCCCAGGCCGGTGCCACGGGCATCGTGAACGCGGGCGTCGTCGCGCTCACGAGCTACCTGGCGACCGAGGCGGCTGCCGACAACATCCGGGTCAACGCGATCTCCCCGGGGATGACGAAGACCGAGGGCTGGCTGACCAAGACCGAGGCCATGGGCAAGCAGCAGGGCAAGAGCCCCGAGGAGGTCCGGGCCGGCATGGCTCAGGGGCTCGGGATTCGCCTCGCCCGCTGGGCCGACCCCGCCGAGATCGGTGCCGCGGCGGCGTTCCTGGCGTCGGACGACGCCTCCTACGTCACCGGTCAGGTGCTGCGCGTCGACGGCGGGATGACGAAGCCCGTCGCCTGATCGCAAGGCCCCCCAGGCAAGCGCCGTCCAATGCCCGTAGTCGCCTTGGACGGCGCTTGTGGTTTTGCCTGCGTGGGCGTCCAACGAGTGCTCTGGAACATCGACCTGGAGTGTTGCGCATGCTGATCGGAATCGTGAGCGAAACCCGCAGTGGCGAGACGCGCGTCGCCGCGACTCCCGCCACGGTGGTCCAGCTGGTGAAACTGGGCTACGACGTCGTGGTGGAGCCGGGTGCTGGTGTGTTGTCGAGCTTCCCGGACGGGGCCTATGCCGAGGCGGGCGCGAGAGTCGGCGACCCGCTCGCGGCGGACATCGTGCTGGGTGTGAACGCCCTCGACCCGGCGCGGCTGGACGAGTTGAAGCCGGGTGCGACGGTCATGGGCATCATGAGTCCGGCGTCGGACCCCGCGCTGGTGGAGGAACTGGCGAAGCGGCCCATCACAGTGCTGGCACTGGATGCGGTGCCGCGTATCTCTCGGGCACAGTCGTTGGACGTGTTGTCGTCCATGGCGAACATCGCCGGCTACCGGGCGGTGGTGGAGGCCGCTCACGCCTTCGGCCGGTTCTTCACCGGTCAGGTGACTGCCGCGGGCAAGGTGCCGCCGGCCAAGGTGCTGGTCTGCGGCGCCGGGGTGGCGGGCCTGGCCGCGATCGGAGCGGCCGGAAGCCTCGGTGCCATCGTGTACGCGACCGATCCGCGGCCGGAGGTTGCCGACCAGGTCAGATCGCTGGGGGGCGAGTACCTCTCGGTCGAGGCCGCCGACACCGGCGAGGTGCAGGTGTCGGCGACGGGCTACGCCAAGGAGATGTCGCAGGACTACAACACCCGCGCGGCGCAGCTGTACAGCGAGCGGATCGCGGAGATGGACATCGTGATCACGACCGCGCAGATCCCGGGGCGGCCGGCGCCCACGCTGATCACCGCGGAGATGGTGGCGTCGATGCGCGCGGGCAGTGTCATCGTGGACATGGCCGCCGCGACCGGCGGCAACGTCGAGGGCGTCGTCAGGGACCAGGCCGTGGTCACGGCGGGCGGTGTGACGATCCTCGGCCACACCGACCTCCCCGGTCGGTTGCCTGCGCAGGCGTCCCAGTTGTACGGCACCAACCTGGTCAACCTCATCAAGCTGATGACCCCCGACAAGGACGGCCGGCTGGCACTGGACTTCGACGACGTGGTGCAGCGGTCGATGACCGTGGTGCGCGACGGCGAACTCACCTGGCCCCCGCCGCCGGTGCAGGTCTCCGCGGCCGCACCACCGGCTGGTCCCGCACCCTCCGAGGCGAGGCCGAAGGCCCCGCAGACCCAGCTGCCGATGTCGACCCGACGGCGGTTCACGGGGGTCGGGTGCGGCGCGGCGGTGCTGTTCCTGTGCGCGGCCCTGTCACCCTCGGCGCTCCTGGGACACCTGACGGTGTTCGCGCTGGCGATCGTGATCGGCTACTACGTGATCGGGCAGGTGCATCACGCCCTGCACACGCCCCTGATGAGCGTCACCAACGCGATCTCGGGGATCATCGTGGTCGGCGCCCTGCTGCAGATCGGGCACGGTGACACCCCGAACGGCGAGGTGGTCACGGCGCTGTCGGCGATCGCGATCCTGCTGGCCTCGGTCAACATCGTCGGTGGCTTCGCCGTGACCCGCCGGATGCTCTCCATGTTCTCGAGAAGCTGAGGGGGCGTCATGTCTGATCTGCTGTCCGTCGAGTCAACCGCGGCGGCCGCCTACATCGTCGCGGCCCTTCTCTTCATCCTGGCGCTGGCCGGGCTGTCCCGGCACGAGACCGCCAAGGCCGGCAAGGCCTTCGGTGTCGGTGGCATGGCGGTGGCCCTGGCCGCGACGATCGCGCTGGCGATCCACCGCGACATCTCCGGAGCCGGTCTGGCGTTGATGATCGGCGCCATGGCGGTCGGTGCCGCGCTCGGGTTGTGGCGGGCGCGCGTGGTGGAGATGACCGCGATGCCCGAACTGATCGCCCTGCTGCACTCCTTCGTGGGTCTGGCCGCGGTACTGGTCGGCTGGAACGGCTATCTGCACGTCGAGGCCACCCTGAACGGCCCGGTCAGCGCCGAGGCCGAACTGCTGGAGGCTCAGCAGCTGCTCGGGATCCATTCCGCCGAGGTCTTCATCGGCGTCTTCATCGGCGCGGTCACCTTCACCGGCTCGGTCGTGGCGTTCCTCAAGCTCTCGGCACGGATCAAGTCGTCCCCGCTCGTGCTGCCCGGCAAGAACCACCTCAACCTCGGTGCCCTGGCCGCGTTCGCGGTACTGACCACCTGGTTCGTGATCGACCCGGCGCTGTGGCTGCTGGCCGCGGTCACGATCGTCGCGCTGGCCCTGGGGTGGCACCTGGTCGCCTCGATCGGCGGCGGTGACATGCCGGTAGTGGTCTCGATGCTGAACTCGTACTCCGGCTGGGCAGCCGCGGCGTCGGGCTTCCTGCTGGAGAACGACCTGCTGATCATCACCGGTGCCCTGGTCGGTTCGTCGGGTGCCTACCTGTCCGCCGTCATGTGCAAGGCGATGAACCGGTCCTTCCTCTCCGTGATCGCCGGCGGATTCGGCATCGAGGCGGGCCCGGCCGGCGACAAGGACTACGGCGAGCACCGCGAGATCACCGCCGAGGGCGTCGCCGAACTCCTCAGCACGGCCGACTCGGTGATCATCACCCCGGGCTACGGCATGGCCGTGGCCCAGGCCCAGTACGGCGTCGCCGAGCTGACGCGCAAGCTCCGGGGCCGAAACGTCGACGTGCGCTTCGGCATACACCCGGTCGCGGGCCGGCTGCCGGGCCACATGAACGTCCTGCTCGCCGAGGCCAAGGTCCCCTACGACATCGTGCTGGAGATGGACGAGATCAACGACGACTTCGACCGCACCGCGGTCGTCCTCGTCATCGGCGCCAACGACACGGTCAACCCCGCCGCCACCGAGGACCCGGACTCACCCATCGCCGGCATGCCCGTCCTGCAGGTCTGGGACGCCGAGAACGTCGTCGTCTTCAAACGCTCCATGGCATCCGGTTATGCGGGCGTCCAGAACCCGCTCTTCTACCGCGAGAACTCCGCGATGCTCTTCGGCGACGCCAAGGACCGCGTCGAGGACATCCTCCGGGTCCTCTGACACACGCCTCGGCGAAGGCGGCGGCCGTCGGCCATGACTACCCATCAGCTGGTACATCCTTCGAACAGGAGCCCCCCATGAGCGTGTCGACAGAGCACCGTACCCACTCCGACTTCCCGACGTCGTTCCGCGGCGCGGTGCTGCGGCCCGGCGACGACCAGTACGACGCGGCACGTGAGCTGTATCAAGGCCGTGCCGCCGACGAGGGGCCCGCGCTCATCGCCCAGTGCGCCGACGAGGAGGACGTCGCCGCCGTCCTGCGCTACGCCTCCGCACGGACCGTCCCGGTGGCCGTGCGCGGCGGTGGCCACGGCTCGGACGGCTATGCGATGCCCGGTGGGGCACTGGTCATCGATCTCTCGGCGATGCGAGCGGTCACCGTCGACCCGGACACCCGGGTGGTACGGGCCCAACCGGGCGTCAAGCTCGGCGAGATGGACGCCGCAGCACAGCAGCACGGCCTCGCCGTACCCGCCGGGACGGTCAGCTCCACCGGTGTCTCCGGGCTCACCCTGGGCGGCGGCATCGGCTACCTGATGCGCCGCTACGGCGCCACCGTCGACAATCTGCTGGCCTGCGACATGGTCACTGTGGACGGCCGCAAGGTCCGCGCCGACGTGACCGAGAACCCGGAGCTGTTCTGGGCACTGCGCGGCGGAGGCGGCAACTTCGGGGTCGTCACCTCGTTCGAGTACCGCGCGCACCCGGTCGGCCCCGAGGTCGTCGCAGGACAGCTGATCTTCCCGTACGACCAGGCCGCCGCCGTCCTCGGCAAGCTCTCGGCACACCTGGCCGCAGCCCCGCGGGAGCTGGGCCTGCTGGTCGCGATCGCTCCTGCTCCGCCCCTGCCGATGTTGCCCGAGGAGGTGCACGGGAAGCCTGCGCTGATTCTCGTCGTGGTCCACACCGGGGAGACCGCCACCGCCCATGAGGTCGTCGAGCCGCTTGCCGCGCTCGGCCGGCCGCTGGCCAACCTGGTCACGAAGACCACGTGGGTCCAGGCGAACAGCATGCTCGACGCCGTCGCCCCCTACGGCATGCGCATGAACCTCCGGGGTGGGTACCTGTCGACCCTGTCCGGCGACGCCGTCGAGGTACTGCTGGAACATGTCGCCACCGTGCAGGCGGACCCCGGCGACATCTACTCGATCAACCTCTCGTTCATGGGTGGCGCGATCTCCGAGGATGTCGACGAGGACGCCATGGCCTTCTCCCGGGCCGGAGCCGCCTGGCTGTGGGAGGCCATCTGCAAGTGGGACGCACCCGAGTCCGACGCGCGGTACGACGAGTGGGCGACCGACCTCACCGAGGCGATGCGGCCGCACGCACTGACGAACGGCTACGCCAACCTCACCGACGACCTGGGCGAAGAGTGGCGGCGCGGCTTGCACGGCGGCGCGGCCAAGCATCGGCGCCTGCGCTCGGTCAAGGCCGCCTGGGACCCTCACAACCTGCTCCGCTTCAACAAGAACATAGCCCCTGAGGTCACCGACTGACCGCACACCGATGGAGCGTCACACGAGCGACTCGCCGTGTGACGCTCCCTCAGCGTTCACAGCCGATCCCGTCGATGCACGGGATCGGCCTCATGGTGAGCGCGTTCGAGCCGGGTCGGCGCCCGTACCCCTATGGCGCCGACCCGCCGCCTTCCGCCCCCGTGACCCAAGCCGCCGGCCCGGTCGGCCTGTTCCTTCGTCCCGGTCCCGGACCTACGTGAGCTGCCGGCCCCGGGTTTCCGGGAGCGCCAGCACGCCGACGATCACCAGGATGTACCCCAGGGCCCCGATACCCATGGCCGCCTTCAGTCCGAAGACCGAGGAGAGCGCCCCGACGAGGGCGGGGAAGAACGCGGCGACTCCCCGGCCGAAGTTGTGGGCGACGCCCACGCCGACGCCGCGCACCCGACTGGGAAACAACTCGCTGAAGAACACGCCCGAACCGGCCAGCAGTCCGCACGCCGCCATCCCCAGCGGCACGCCCAGCACCAGCAGCAGGCTGTTGGCCCCCTCGGGTATCCAGGTGTAGGCGATCACACACACCACACCAGCGACCGCGAAGAGGATGTACGTCTTCCGGCGGCCGATCCAGTCGTGCAGGAACCCACCACTGGCGTAGCCGAGGAAGCAGCCGACGATGATGACCGAGAGGTAGCCGCTGGTGCCGACGATCGTCAGACCGCGCTCCTTGTGCAGGTAGGACGGCAGCCAGGTGAAGATGGCGAAGTACCCGCCTTGCGCCCCGATCCCGACCAGCAGGGTCAGCAGCGTGGTGCGCCGCAGGTCACGGCGGAACAGTGCGAGGAGTCCGCTCCACATCGACGCGGCGCTCTCCTCCTTGGCCCGGCGGCGATTCTCCTTCGAGGCGTCCGAGTCCTTGACGTTGCGCCGGATGAAGAGCAGCGCGAAAGCGGGGAGGATGCCGAGGACGAACAGGTAGCGCCAGGCGTCGGGGCCCGCGTGGCTGAAGATGACGGAGTAGGCGACGACGGCCAGGGCCCAGCCGACTGCGTAGGAGCTGGCGACGAACCCCATGATCCGGCCGCGGTGCCGGGCGGGGGCTATCTCGGCGATCAGGACCGCGCCGGCCGCGTACTCGCCGCCGAACCCGAGGCCCTGGAGCCCCTTGAACAGCAGCATCTGACCGTAGTTCTGGGACAGGCCGGACAGCGCGGTGAAGACCGCGAAGGTCGCGATGGTGATCATCAGGACCCGCACCCGCCCCACCCGGTCCGCGAGCAGACCCGCCAGTGCCCCGCCCACCGCCGAGGCCAGCACGGTGACGGTCACGATCAGGCCCGACTCGGTGGAGGTCAGCGCGAACGCCGCGGCGATGGACCCGAGGGCCAGCGGCAGGGTCATGAAGTCGAAGGCGTCCAGGCCCCATCCGGCGGACCCGGCCCAGAACGCGGGCCGGTGCTCGCGCGGGATGGAGCGGTACCACCGGGGGAAGGTCGCCTCCGGGGACGCCACAGCCGATGGCACGGCCGAGGGAGGTGCTTCGGTCACAGGGATCTCCTGAGGTCGTTCGACGGATGGGGATCTCGAACGCAAGGGATCTCGAACGAGCCGATCCCCTGAGGGTCGGGTTGCGATCGGACGGCGCCCCGGGGCGTCGCGACCGCTCCGCTACGAGAGCGACCGTTGCCGTCAGCTCTTCCAGACCGTCTTGAGGTTGCAGAACTCCCGGATGCCTTCCGCCGCGAGTTCGCGGCCGACGCCGGAGTCCTTGACGCCGCCGAAGGGCAGTTCGGGGTAGGAGATGCTCATGCCGTTGACGAACACGGCACCCGCTTCGAGGCGGGCGATCAGAAGCCGCTCCTCGTCGGGGTCGGTGGTCCACACCGACGAGCTGAGGCCGAAGGTCGTGTCGTTGGCGAGTGCGACGGCCTGCTCGATGTCGTCGACCCGGTACACCACGGCCAGCGGCCCGAAGGCCTCCTCGCGGAACACCCGCATCGAGGTCGTGACCTCCTCCAGCACCGCCGGCTCGAAGAACCACCCCTCGGTACCGACCGCCGACCCGCCGCACCGCAGAACGGCTCCCTTGGCGACGGCGTCGTCGACCAGATCGACGAGCTCGCGCCGACCGGACTCCGTGGCGATCGGACCGATCTCGGTCTTGTCGTCGAGCGGGTCACCGACGGTCAGCGCCTTCGTACCCGCGACGAAGGCCTCGACGAACTCCTCGTACACCTCGGTGTGGACGATGAACCGCTTGGCAGCGATGCAGGACTGGCCGTTGTTGACCGTGCGAGCGGTCACGGCGGTCCGGGCCGCCGCGCGGACATCGGCGGAGGGCAACACGATGAAGGGGTCGGACCCGCCCAGCTCCAGCACGAACTTCTTCACCTCGGAGCCCGCGACAGCCGCCACCGACCGGCCGGCGGGCTCGGAGCCCGTCAGCGTCACTGCGGCGACGCGCCGGTCGCGGAGAACCTCCTCGACGTCGGCCGCCCCGATGAGCAGGGACTGGAACGACCCGGCGGGGAAGCCCGCTCGTTCGAAGAGCGTGTCGAGGTACATCGCGGTCTGCGGCACGTTCGACGCGTGCTTCAGCAGGCCGACGTTGCCCGCCATCAGGGCGGGGGCGGCGAAGCGGATCACCTGCCACATCGGGTAGTTCCACGGCATGACGGCCAGAACGACACCGAGAGGCTGGT
The DNA here is from genome assembly GCF_042731435.1 of Streptomyces sp. NPDC059861. Taxonomy (NCBI): domain Bacteria; kingdom Bacillati; phylum Actinomycetota; class Actinomycetes; order Kitasatosporales; family Streptomycetaceae; genus Streptomyces; species Streptomyces sp. NPDC059861. The sequence goes on from NZ_JBHWJQ010000026.1 coordinate 82,630, forward strand.
AGGAGGTGTAGGCAAGCGAGGCCTTGACGGTGCTCGGGTCGGCGAGCGGCTGATCGGCGAGCAGGCTTTCGGCGTTCTCCGCGTAGAACCGCATCGCCTGCGCGCACTTGAGGACCTCTGCGCGGGCCTGCGCGATCGGCTTTCCCATCTCGGTCGTGAGCCTGCGTGCAGTATGGGCCGCCTCGGCCTCGACCAGGTCGGCGGTCGCCCGCATCCACCGCGCGCGCGTGCCGAAGTCGGTGGCCCGGAGCGTCATGGCCGCGGCCTCCGCTCGCGCCAGTCGCTCGTCGAGCTGTTCCTTGGTGAGTGCGGCGAACTCTTCGACGAGCTCACCGGTTGCGGGGTTGACGGTGGCGATGGGCACGGAGCTCTCCTAGTGACGTGAACACCAATCAGGGGGAATTGGATCCATCGTAAGCACCGGATCGACTGTGCACCAGTGCTCTTGCATGACAAGAGCCGCAGCTAGCGCCTAGTTGGATCCATTTCGCGGCCCGTCGCCGTCGATGAAGAGCTCCGGGTGCGCGGTGAGTTCGACCCTGGTGCGGCGGATGTGCCCCGCGAGATACCGCTCGCAGTCCTCCGGGTCGCGCCGTCGCACGGCGTCGAGGAGCAGCCGGTGTTCGGCGTTGACGATCGCCGCCCGGTCGGGGTCGGCGAGAACCATGAACGCGCGGCGGTAGTGCTGGGTGGAGTTCCAGAGCCGCTCGGTCATGGCGAGCAGATGACCACTGGGGCAACCCGAATAGCTGGTCATGTGGAAGTCACGGTCCAGAACCAGGAACCGATTGACGTCGCTCTGGCTCTCGATCTCGTCCTGGATGCGCTCCAGACGGGCCAGGTGGTCGTCGGCGAGGTGGGAAAGGCTCTCGGTCAGGGTCAGCGGCTCCAGCCGCTCGCGCATCCGGTAGTACGTGTTCACGTCCTCGACGCTCAGCACCGGAACCCGCGCTCCCCGATTGGGGAACGACTCGGTGAGGCCCTCGGACTCCAGGATCCGCAGCGCCTCGCGCACCGGAATCCGGCTGGTGCCGAGGCGAGCCGCGAGTTCGTCCTGACGCAACCACGTGCCCGGCGTCAGATCCCCGGCGAGGATCTCGTCGCGGAGGATGCCGGCGATGTGCTGACTCCTGACACTGTCCGCCCCGCGCGGATCACGAGCGTGCGCAGGACTCAAGAGCAGTCACCTCTGAAACTCCGACGGGTCGCGGTCGTAGGCCTTGCCGTCAGGATAGGACACCAGCTCAAACTGCATTCCCCATGGTGAGAGGAAGTAGACCCACCGCTGACCCCGGGACGGTCCCGCACTGACGGTCGGCTCCCCCAGCACGGGTACACCCCTCGCCCGCAGGAACGACACGGCGTCGTCCAGGTCCTCGACGTACAGCGCGACATGGTGGCCGCCGACGTCGCTGTTGCGCGGGACGACCGCGCGCTGCGGGTCCGCCTCGTACGCGAAGACCTCGAACACGGCCTGCTCCCCGCACCGGTAGAAGCGCAGTTGACGCAGCACGGTCCGCGCGTCCACGTTCAGGTGCTCGGACATCCAGTCCTCCGCCGAGCTGAAGGGGCCGAGCGAGTACAGGTACTCGCAGCCCAGGACGTCCACGAGCCAGTCGTGCGCCTGCTCCAGGTCCGGCACCGTAAATCCGATGTGGTCGAGGCGCCTGAGGCCGGGGAGAGTCATGATCTACCTCCTTTGGATCCAAAGTGAACCCATAGTGACGTCATCAGAGCCAGAAGTCGAGCGATACCTTGTTATTGGATCCAATCCTGTGGCAGGGTCGTGGCACTTCGATCGACTGAAGGGGGCTCCCGATGCCCGTGGAACACACACTCGAAGCAAAGGCCGCGTGGTCGGAGTTCGTCGCCACCCGGGACGACTGGGACGCCGCGCCCGCGGACCTGTTGACGGGGATGTTCAGCCAACTCGTGCTGATCCGGACCTTCGAGGAGTACGTCCTCGAACTTGCCGCCGACGGGCTGATCCACGGACCCGCGCATTCCAGCATCGGTCAGGAGGGCGGCGCGGTCGGCGCGTGCTTCTCCCTGACCTCGCACGACACCGTGAACGGGTCGCACCGTGGCCATCACCAGTTCCTGGCCAAGGTGCTCGCCCATCTGCATCCGAAGGGCATCGACCCGACGAAGCCGTTCCCCGACGACGTCCGGGCCGTGCTCCTGCGCACGCTGCGCGAGATCTGCGGGCTGGACCAGGGATTCAGTCACGGCCGCGGCGGCAGCATGCACCTTCAGTGGCACGAGGCCGGCGCCATCGGGACCAACGCGATCGTCGGCGGCGGGGTGCCGCTCGCGGCCGGATCCGCGTGGGCGCACAAGAAGGCCGGCACCGACGCGGTGACCTTCACGTTCTTCGGCGACGGCGCGATCAACATCGGATCCACTCTGGAGAGCCTCAATCTCGCGGCGGCGTGGTCGCTGCCCGTGTGCTTCTTCGTCGAGAACAACCTGTACGCCGTCTCCACCCACGTATCCGAAGTCACCGCCGAGCCCCGGCTGTCCGGCCGCGGGCCGGGCTTCGGCATCCGGAGCTGGAAGGTCGACGGCATGGATCCGCTGGCCGTGCACCTCGTGACGCAGAAGGCCCTGGAGCACATGCGCGGCGGGCACGGTCCGACGATGATCGAGGCGGACGTGTACCGCTACTTCCACCAGAACGGTCCCTTCCCGGGCTCGGCGTTCCGGTATCGCACCAAGGAGGAGGAAGCGCAGTGGCGCGCCCGCGACCCGATCGACACCGTGGTGCGGCACCTGGTGCGACGCAGAATCCTCACCAAGAAGGCCGTGGCGGAGACGATCGAACGGGCAAAAGGCCTGATGACGCAACTCGGCGACGTCCTCCTCGAACCGCGGCCGGGCGGCAAGGCGGGTGAGCGACGCATCGTGCCCTCGGAGTGGCCGGATCCGGCATTCGTCGACGAAGGCATCCGTGGTGACCTGTCGGAGCTGGCCGGGATCGACTTCACCGACACCGAGGACTTCGCCGACGACCTGACCGACGTCAAGTTCGTCGGGGCCGTCGCCGGCGTTCTGGGCCGCCGCCTCGAAACCGATCCTCGCGTCGTGGTGATGGGTGAGGACGTGCACAAGCTCAACGGCGGTACCAACGGCGCCACTCGCGGGCTGAGTGAGGCGTATCCCGACCGCGTGATCGGGACTCCCATCTCGGAGAACGCGTTTGCGGGCCTCGGCGGCGGAATGGCGCTGGACGGCCGGTTCCGCCCGGTCGTCGAGTTCATGTACGCCGACTTCATGTGGGTCGCGGCAGACCAGTTGTTCAACCAGATCGGCAAGGCCCGCCACATGTTCGGCGGCACGGGCACGGTGCCGTTCGTCCTGCGCAGCAAGATCGCCATGGGTACCGGCTACGGATCACAACACTCGATGGACCCGGCCGGCATCTTCGCGACGGCGCCCGGCTGGCGCATCGTCGCCCCGTCGACGCCGTTCGACTACGTCGGCCTGATGAACACGGCCTTGGCCTGTGACGACCCGGTCGTGGTGCTCGAACACGTCGACCTGTACAACTCGACCGGCCCCGGCCTGCCCGACGGCTACGATCACCACCTGCCCGTCGGCAAGGCCGCCGTCCGCCGCGAGGGCGCGGCCCTGACGGTGCTGAGCTATCTCGCCATGACTCCGGCCGTGCTGGCCGCCGTGGCGGAGACCGGAGTCGACGCCGAGGTCATCGATCTGCGCTGGCTGGACCGCGCCAGCCTGGACTGGGACACCATCGCCCGGTCGGTCAGAAAGACCAACCAGGTGCTCATCGCCGAGCAGGGCGCCGTCGGCACCTCTTACGGCGGCTGGCTCGCGGACGAGATCCAGCGCCGGCTCTTCGACTGGCTCGACGCCCCGATCGAGCGGGTCACGGGCGGCGAGGCGTCGCCGAGCATCAGCAAGGTCCTGGAGCGCGCCGCGTTCGCCTCCACTGAGGAAGTCGTCGCCAGGCTGCGCGAGTTCTCGCGGGGGCAGAACAATGGCTGAGCTGCTGCGGATGCCCGAGGTGGCGGCCAACACCACCGAGGCCGTGCTTCTTTCCTGGAACGTCGGCGTGAACACCCCGTATGCGGTGGGCGATCCGATCGTCACCGTGGAGACCGAGAAGGCCGTCGTCGAGGTGGAGGCCGAGAGCGACGGTGTGCTTCTGCGCCTGTTGGCGGACGCGGGCTCGACCGTGGCGGTGGGCGAACCCATCGCCGCCTGGGGGAAGCCGGGCGAGTCGTCGTCCGAGGTGGACGCCCTGGTGGCTTCGCTGGGTACCGGACAGGCGCCGGTGACGGCCTCCACCACCCCGGCGCAGGCGCAGGACGCACCGGCGACGCGGGCAGGCGCGGCTGTCGCTCCGGCGCCCACCGACGCGGCACGGGACGGGGGCGGCGAGCGCCTCTTCGCCAGCCCGCTGGCGCGACGTCTCGCGCGTGAATCCGGCGTCGACCTGAACGCGGTGGTGGGGACCGGCCCGCGCGGCCGAATACGGCGGGCTGACATCGAGGCGGTCCTCGCCGGGCCGGCCCAGCCCGAGGAAACGTCGTCGGCAGACGCCCCGGCGGAGATCCAGAGCACCCGGTCTCCCGTGGTGGCTCCACGCTTCGTGGACGTGCCCAACACACGGATGCGGGGGGCCATCGCCCGCCGGCTCACGGAGAGCAAGCAGAACACGCCGCATTTCTACCTTCGCGCCGGCGCACGCGTCGACGCGTTGCTCGCACTGCGGCAACAGATCAACGCCGGCCAAGGCGTGCGCGTGTCGATCAACGACCTGCTCGTCAAGGCGATCGCGTCCGCCCACGTCAGCGTTCCCGCGATGAACGTGCAGTGGAACAACACCTCTGTCCGGCACTTCTCGGACGTCGACATCGCCGTGGCCGTCGCCACCGACGGGGGGCTGCTCACCCCGGTGATCCGGGGCGTGGACTCCCTGTCGATGAGCGGCGTCGCGGCGGCGACGAAGGACCTGATCGACCGCGCGAAGGAACGCCGGCTCCGCCAGGACGAACTGGAGGGTGGCACGATCTCGATCACCAACCTCGGCATGTACGGCACCGAGGACTTCGCGGCGATCATCAACCCGCCCCAGGCCGCGATCCTGGCCGTCGGCGCGGTGCGCCAGGAGGCGGTCGTCGAGGAGGGCGCGGTCACCGTCGCGTCCGTCCTGCGTCTGACCCTCGCCGTCGACCACCGGTCGGTGGACGGGGCCACCGCTGCCGAGTGGATGAAGGCGTACGTGGACGTGCTGGAACACCCGCTCCGCATCCTGCTGTGAGTGCGGGCCGACGAGAGGGCGGTGCGCCTCGGTCGGGTGGTGCCCGCGCCGGGGAGGCTCTTTCCCCCTGGCTAACGGTACGAGGCTCACACTGGCCTGCACCGATCCTGCTCCGAGGGTGAAGGAGGTGAGTGATGGAGGTCCTCAGCCTTGAGGTGCCCCACGGAAGGCGGGGCGCGGGTGGTGGCAGCCGCACCGGTGGCGCCTCCTCGTCGGCCAAGGTGGCGATCGGGACGTTCGACGGCGTTCACCTCGGCCACCGTCAGGTCCTCGACGGGTGCGACACGGTACTCACCTTCGACCCTCACCCGAGGCAGGTACTCGACCCGTGCCACGCGCCGGGCCTCCTGGGCGATCGCCGCCAGAAACTCCGCAAGCTCGGCTCCCTGGGGATCCGTCGGGTGGCGATCGTCCCGTTCGACCAGGCCTGGTCCCGGGTGTCGGCCGAGGAGTTCGTCGAAGGTGTCGTCGTCGAACAGCTCGGTGCGCGAGCCGTCAGTGTCGGCCAGGGCTTTCGATTCGGCGCCCGGGGCGCCGGGACGACAGGTACGTTCGATCGGTGTCCCGAGCTGAGCACGCGGATCGTCCCGCTGGTCACGAGGGGCTCGGCCGGTGAGCCGATCTCGTCGACCCGCATCCGCCGGCTGATCTCCGAGGGCGATGTGGAGTCGGCCGGTGAGCTGCTGGGATCCGCACTCGCCCTTCCGGCGGTCGTCGGCGACCGGGGCCGGCTTTTGATCTCCTCCGAATTCGCGCGCCCCGCACCTGGGTCCTACATCGGCTACGTGGACAGTCGGCCGTGCCGGCTCCGCGTGTGCCAGGACCTCTCGGTCGCGGGCGCCGGCACAGCGCGGACCGGCAGTCCCGTCCAGGTGACGTTCGTGAAGCAGGCCTCATGGGCCGAGTCACGCCCCGCAGAGCTGTGACCCCCACATGTAAGTGACACGTAAACACTCGCGCGTCCCGCCAAGTGCAGGCGGCGTGCGAGCTGCTCCACCACCCGCAGCAGTCCCCCTCTGGCAAGGAGTTGTGATGGCGCTTCCGACATTCGGGCCGAACGCGGTCGACTGGGAGACCCGCGTCGACATGAACAGGCTCCGCGAGGAGCGGCTGGCCCGCCTCCGCAAGTCGTTGGAGCAGTCCGAGGTCGGCGCCGTCCTGGCCTTCGACTTCTCCAACATCCGTTACATGACCTCGACCCACATCGGCACCTGGGGAATCGACAAGCTGATCCGATTCTCCCTGCTGGTCAGGGGCGGTGAGCCGATCGTCTGGGACTTCGGTTCGGCCGCCCGGCACCACCAGCTGTACAACCCCTGGCTGGACTACTCGAAGGCCCACTCGGACGGCGATCCGCACGGCGCCCACCATGGAGCCGATGCCCGCAACCCGAGCGGCGCCCGCGCCGGCATCTCGACCTTGCGCGGTGCCATCAACCCTCTGGTCGGGATGGCCGACTCCGTCGCCCGGAAGATCAAGCGGGAGCTGGAGCTCTACGGACTCCAGGACGAGCCGCTCGGCGTCGACGTCATCGAGCTCCCGGTCCTGATGGCCCTTCAGAACGCGGGCATCACCGTGGTCGACGGCCAGCAGGTGTTCCTGGAGGCCCGACGCGTCAAGACACGTGACGAGATCCACCTGCTGACCCACGCCTGCTCGATGGTCGACGCCGCCTACGAGAACCTCTACGAGTTCCTCCGGCCGGGAGTGCGCGAGAACGAGTGCGTGGGTGTGGTCGCCAAGACCCTCTACGACCTCGGCTCGGAGTTCGTCGAAGGTGTCAACGCCATCTCCGGTGAGCGGTGCGCACCGCACCCCCACGTCTTCTCCGACCGCATCGTGCGGCCCGGAGACCCCGCGTTCTTCGACATCCTGCACAGCTACAACGGCTATCGCACCTGCTACTACCGCACGTTCGCCGTCGGCAGTGCTTCCTCGGCCCAGCGCGATGCCTACACGCGGTGCCGTGAGTACATGGACGAAGCGATCAGCCTCGTCCGCCCCGGAGCCACGACGGCCGACATCGTCTCGGTCTGGCCCACGGCGCAGGAGTTCGGCTTCGCCGACGAGGAAGCGGCCTTCGCGCTTCAGTACGGCCATGGCGTCGGGCTGTCGATCTGGGAGAAGCCGGTGTTCTCCAGGCTGGTCTCCCTGGAGCACCCCGAGGTGATCGAGGAGGGCATGGTGTTCGCGCTGGAGACGTACTGGCCGTCGAAGGACGGCTGGGGCGCGGCCCGGATCGAGGAGGAACTGGTGGTCACCGCGGACGGGTGCGAGGTGATCACGAAGTTCCCCGCGGAGGAGCTGCTCGTCGCCGGCCGGCGCTACTTCACCGTCTCGGGACCGTTGCCGGCCGAGCGCGACTCGCAGTCGCATCTGAACACGGTTGCCGGGAGCCGTTCCAGCGGCCCGCAGGAGCCTGCCGATCTCCCGGTGTTCGGCACATAGCCCCTGCTCCGAGCCACGGTGCCTCAGCCGGGCCCGATCGGTCCAGGGCCCGTTGAGGCCGGCGGGAAAGGCCTTTCACACGCCTGGAACGGAGCCAGACTGGTCTGGACACGTTCCTTGAGATGCTGTGTGCGGGGGCAGTTGCGCGCGCTGTGCAGATGGACCGTACGGCACCTGACGCCCCGGTCGACGAGGTGTTCGTCGAGTCGTCTCGCCGCCTCGAAAGCGCGTATCCGCGAACTCCGCCATGAGCTCTGCGGCGGCGGCGCGGGAAGCCTCGACACGCTGTTGATGCGCCGCCGGCTCCGCCTGCTGACGCCTCAGCAACAGCTCCAGGCCGACTTCGGGAGTGACTGCTCTGAGCCGGTCCGGGCTCCTACCAGGAAGGCCTTACCAGGGCCAGCTCGCGCAACCGGTCAAGACCCCGGCGAACCGCTCCTCCGGCCACCCCAGTCGATCACCCAGCGCGGACGCGCTCGAAGGGGGATCCATCAGCAGGATCCGGTACAGAGCATGGGCCTCCGCGTCCAACCCGAGCATCGCCAGCATGAGGGCCGCCCCTCTCACAGTGTGGTTCAACAGTGGTAAACGGTGTGTGACTCCTCCGGACCGCGCCGGGCTGCTTTCTCCGCCGGAGTTGGGCATCGCACCAACGCGCCCAGCACCCGGCTGGTGGATCACTCACCTCGTGGTGCCCCCCGCACACAACACTTTGTCACAGTATTACGATGCATCCAGCGTCGCCCTGGGAGCCGGCAGTGACGGTCGTCGGTGACCTCCCCGGACCGGGCGGCGCCGACCTGACCTCGTAGAGAAAGACTCGGATGCGCATCAAGTACGTGAGCGTCGTGCTCGCAGGTTCCACCGCCTTGGCCGCACTGGCCGCCTCCCCGGCCGGCGCAGCCACCGGCACCCTTCCCAACCCTTCCGTCACCTCGGTCCTGAAGGTGCAGAAGCAGGCGATCTCAGCGGGGGCGCCCGGCGCCCTCACCCGCATCGACACGGGCAACTCCAGCTACCGCATCTCGTCGGGGCAGGCGGACACCGCCGCCCGCACGGCGATGGACGCCGACCGCCGGTTCCGGGTCGGCAGCGTCAGCAAGAGCTTCACCACGGTGGTGCTCATGCAACTGGTCGACGAGGGGCGTGTCGACCTCGACGCCTCGGCGAACAGCTACCTCCCGAAGGCACTGCCGGACGACCGCATCACCGTGCGGCACCTGCTCAGTCACCGCAGTGGGCTGTGGGACTACACCAACGACATGTTCTACTACACCCTTCCGGGCTTCGAGTCCGTGCGGAACAAGGTGTTCACCTACCAGGAGCTGATCGACCTGTCGACGGCCCACAAGGTGAACAACGAGCCGGGGGCCGCCTACAGCTACTCCAACACCAACTTCGTGGTGCTGGGCCAGCTCGTCGAGCACGTCACCGGCGTGCCGATGGCCACCCACTACCAGGAGCGCATCTTCGGGCCGCTGCGGCTGAAGAACACCTCCTACGTGCACCCGAAGACCACCCTCTCCGGTTCCTACGCACGCGGATACCTGCGCCAGGACGACACCACGCTGCCGCTGGTCGACTCCACCGAGCAGACCGTGTCATGGGGGCAGTCGGCCGGCGCTGTCATCTCCAACTCGGCCGACCTGAACCGCTTCTTCTCCTCCCTCGTCTCCGGCGAGCTCCTGCCCCAGGCGCAGTTGCAGGAGATGATGAGCATGGTTCCGGTCAACGCGGACGGCACCCAGTCGTACGGGCTCGGACTGCGCGGCCGCAAGCTCTCCTGCGGCGTCACGGTGTACGGCCACACGGGCACCGTCCAGGGCTACTACACGTACGCCTTCACCACCGCGGACGGCAAGCGCAGCATGACGTCCATGGCGAACACCTCCAACAACGGAACGGTGAACACCATCCTCGGCGGCACGCTGGAGGCCGCGTTCTGCGGCACCACCGTCGCCAAGGCCGACAAGTTCGCGGCCTCCGGTGACGAGGGGTTCACCGAGGACATCGCTCCTGGGGTGGTCCGCCACTGACGGATGCGTGACCGCCTTCCGGTCACCGCATGACACGCACAGCGCATGTGTGACGGGCCCGGGACGGCAACGCGTCCCGGGCCCGTCTGACACGGACGGTGGGTCACCTCAGGCCGAAGGCCCTCGTGACGGTCTGGTGCACGGCGTTGCCCCGGTCGTCGGCTGCCGTGGCGCGGACGGTGACGTAGGAGGCCTTCCTCGGCGCGTCGAGGGTGGTACGCCAGCCGTCACCGGAGCGGGTCACGTCGGCCTTGTGCCAGGTCCTGCCGTCGTCGTAGGAGAGCTCCACCGCGACCTTGCCGATCGCCGACGTGGGCGGCAGCACCTGATCCGGGTCGGACGACGTCGGGTGCGTCGCGGTGACGGTCAGGCTCGCGTCGCGCCGCGCCCTGCCGTCGCCGTCCGTGGCGACCGCGTGGTCGAGCTGGATCAGCGGCAGGGCCAGACCCTCGTACCGGGCTCCGGCGACGGAGGTGAAGTCCCACTCCGTCCTGGTCCTGGTGCTGTAGGGGTTGGCCCAGTTGCCACGGGCGGTCTCCAGCACGTACCGGTACGTCTGCCGTTCCGGTTTGAGCCCGGTGGCGATCACGAACGACCCGGTCATGGTGGCGAGCAGTGTGTCGCCCTGGTAGAGCGATGCCTCGGCCTGTGCGTCCGGCGTGACGGGGTATCCCTGACGGCCGGCGCCGCCGTCGCCCCACGCGGGGACGTCGACGGCCACCCAGTCGTCCTGCCGGAAGGCGAAGGCACCGGGGAAGGCGTCGCTGAGCCGCGGTCGGCTGACGGGTGCGAACCACTGGTCCTTCGTGGCGGTACCCCCCTTGTACCCGCGCGGCGGGGCCAGGATCCTGACCTCTCCGATCACGGTGGCGGCCTGCGCCCACCGGACGCCGGAGCCGGTGGATACCCAGTCGGTGCGAACTCCCCTCGCCGGGCGCGGGAGTTCGGTGCCCAAGCGGGCGGTGGTGTCGTCGGGCCAGACGTCGTAGCGGTACTCGCGCGCGTCGGCCTGCCGGTAGTTCTGGAACGCGACGTCGATCCGGGCCAGGTCCTTGCTGCCGGGCCGGTAGACCGTGTTCGCCGGCACCGCTCCGTCCCAGGCGTTCGCCAGGTCGTACAGGTAGTCGGTGGTGGGGTTGGAGAACACCTTCAGGGGGGTGCCGCCGCGGGCGGAGGCGAGGCGGATCAGACGGTCACCCTGGTCCTTGCCGACCGTGACGACGGTCAGCGGCGGGGTGACCTCGGTACGCGGGTCCAGCCGTCCGTCGCCGTCGTTGGCGACGATGAGCAGCTCGGCCCCGGCGTCCGCCGCCGCGGCCGCCTGCTCGCTCGCGGGCACCGTGTCGCTGCGGACCACGACGGCGGCCTTGCCGCGGACCCGCAGCCCCTTGTAGTCGGCTGCCGCGCCTGCTCCCGCGTAGACCGCGTCGAGACGGCTCGTGCCCTTGCGCAGCGGGGTGGTGCCGCGGCGGACGAGGATGTCGTCGACGGACTCCCGTACGGAGGCGAGCTTCACCGGGGGCTGCTCGTTGCGCCAGCGGGTCCTGACGGTGAAGTCGCCCTCGGTGACCTTCGCACCGGTGGGCAGGGTCCAGAAGCTGTCGTACGTGGACGAGGGATAGAAGGACAGACCGTGGGTGCCCGAGGCGTCGAGCGTGCGCACGTAGTCCACCCGCATGTCGGTGGTGACGGACTCCTTCGGGGTGACCGCGGTGACCTGGCGAGTCCTGGAGGCGTCGAACGTGAGCGTCGCGTCCCCGTCGAGCCGGAACTCCGGGTCGGCGACCATGGCGAGGCCGCGCGAGTGGGCACCGTGGGCACCCTCGACCGGGATCGCCGCGACGACCGACCAGGGCCCGGAGTACAGGGTCACGGTGGTGGAACCGGCAACGGATCCGCCCAGGGTGATCCCGGGTCGCTTGCCCTGCTGGAGCATGACGTAGTACTCGCCGGTGACGGGCTTTCCGGAGCGGTCCTCGGCCTTGATGGTGAGGTCGTGCAGCTCGAACATGGTCACGTAGCCGAAAGCCGTGCCGAGCTCGGCCGAGCCGCCTTCGGAAGCCTCGATGCGGGCGTCGTAGAGCATGCCCTCCTCGGCGCGGTCCGGGTGCGCGGAGACGGTGACCGTGGCTGTGCCGTACGCGGGCACCGTCACCGTCGGAGCCGACAGCGTGAACAGGCCGGCGGGGGCGTCGGCGGCCTCGACCGAGAGGTCGAAGGTGACCGCGGTGTCGCCGTCGTTGGTGTACGTCACCTCGCGGTCCACGCGTGCCCCCGGCGTCGGCGGCCACTCCTGAAGGGCGTTGACCACTCCGGTGGCGCGCACGGTGGCCTTGGCGGCCGCCGCGGCGTCCACCCGGCCGTTGCCCGCGTCGAAGGCCGAGTGGTCGGGCGTGGCCTTGGAGGTGCTGATCAGAGCGTCCTTGATCTGCTGCCCCGTCCAGTCCGGGTGCGCTGCCGCGGCCAGGGCGGCGGCACCCGCGACGTGCGGGGCCGCCATGGACGTACCGCTCATGGTGGTGTAGGCGCCCTCACCCGGCGCGTGCTGCGACCGGGCGGCCAGCACGTCGACGCCGGGGCCCGTGATCTCGGGCTTCAGCGCGCCGTCGCCGGCGCGGGGGCCGCGGCTGGAGAACGACGCGAGCCGGTCGGCCGAGTCGACGGCGCCGACGGCCAGCGCCGCGTCCGCGACGGCGGGTGAACTGACCGAGCCACGCGGGCCGCTGTTGCCCGCGGCGATCGTGAACAGTGTGCCGGTCTCGGCGCTGAGGGTGTTGACCGCTTCGCTCAGGGGATCGGTGCCGTCCGTCGCGTCGCCGCCCAGGCTCATGCTGACGATCTCGGCGTGCTGGTCCCGTGCGGCCCACTCCATGCCGGCCACGATCCAGGAGGCCTGGCCCGAACCGTTGTCGTCGAGGACCTTGCCGACGTGCAGCCGGACGCCGGGGGCGACGCCCTTCTCCTTGCCTCCGGACGCGGCGCCGGTGCCGGCGATGGTCGACGCGACGTGGGTGCCGTGCCCGTGGTGGTCGACGGCCGAGTCGTCGTCGGGGATGAAGCTGGTGGCGGCGGCGACCTGACCGTCCAGGTCCGGGTGACCGGCGTCGACGCCGGTGTCCAGCACCGCGACGTTCACGCCCTGGCCGGTGCTTCCGCTCTTCCATGCCTCGGGCGCGCCGATCTGCGCGACCGATTCGGCCAGATCGGCCTTGACCTTGCCATCCAGCCAGATGCGCTGGATGCCGCCGGCGAGCAGCGGCGCGGCGGCACGCCCGGCGGTCACGGCACCGTCGAGCGTGCTGCTGCGCAGGAGGGCGGAGTTGTTCACGTCCTCGGTGAGCGAGGCCCAGAACTTGCCGGCCTCGTCATGCTTCTCCGCGACCGCGGCACCCTGCACGCTGGTGAGCGTCCGGACGCGCTCGGCGCCCTCGGGCAGCGGCGCGGCGCCGCGCGCGTGGGCCGCGTCGGCGTAGCGGACGATCAGCGGCACGTGGTCGCTGTGCTCGTCGTCGTATCCGTCGGCGAGCAGCCGCGTGATGTTGAAGAGGTCCTCGTCGAGGATCCCCGCCGAGACGTACGGCAGCACTTCCTGCGGGTACACGAAGGTCTCGCCGTCGTGCGTGACGGTGTACGCCGCCACCGGGCGGCCCAGTGAGTCCTCCAGTGACGTGACCGCGGTCCTGCCGGCGCCCGTCACGGTCACCTTGTCGCCGTTGATCAACGTGATGGTCCGGGGAACGCCCGTGTCCTTGTGGGCCGCCAGGCCCGCCGGGAGCACGGCACCCGCCGCGGGGGTACCGGTCGGAGCGGCGGAAGCCGTGACCGCGCCGAGCGAAGGCAGCAGCGCCAGGGCGACACCGAGCGCCAGCACCCTTCGGCCGTGCAGGGGTGAGCCAGGCAAGGAAGCTCCTCGATGAGGGGAACATGAACAAGCGGATCGGCCAATGCCGAACAGGAATGATTCGTGCCCCCGAGTGGTCGTGTCGAGGTCATCGGACTGTCGTCTTGGCGTCATGTCGCAGAGGCGACATGACGCGCCTTCCCTCAACCACCCCTGCGGGCACCCTTGTTGATCCTGTGGAGACGCCATACGTGCGGACGGCGCGCCGAGTTGACGGTGATAGCATTCCGCCGTCTGCGACCTTGATCCACTTTGTTCGAGTGCCGGACCTGAGGTGCTCTTCGCACCAGCAGCAACGCGGTCCTTGTGTGACGGGTTGCGGGCCTTTGCGAGGTCCGTCGACGCCTGCATGCCATGCGCCGAGAAAGGTTTCCATGACTCAAGACGTGCTTCTTTGGTGCCTGGTTGCGATAGCGGTGACAGCCATTGCCGCAGTCGTGGCTCTCGTACTTCGCAACAAAGCCCTGGGGGTGAGGAAGAGGGAGTCCGAAGCCTCCCTGGGGCAGCGGCTGAACTACACCGAGGCCGAACTCACCCGCGTGCAGCACGAACTGGCGAAGGTCCGGAGCGAGCAGGACGGTGTGATCCGGGAGGCCGAGCAGGCCGCGGAGGAGAGCACCAAGGCGGTCCTCAAGGGCGCCGCCCGCTTCCTGCAGAGCCTCGCGGTCGAGCAGACCGTGCTGCTGGACGAGATCCAGCGCAAGTACGGCGGGCACACCGTCCTCTCCGACCTGATGGAGGTCACTCACGCCAACGCGCAGATGGCCCGTAAGGCTCAGGGCATCGCGGTCATGTGCGGTGCGCCTCTCGGCCGGCGCAACCAGCCCGCCAGCGTCTACGACGTCGTCCGCAGCGCCCAGAGCCAGATCCGGAACTTCCACCGGGTCGAGATCATGCAGCCGAGCGGCATCGCTCTGAAGTCGTCCGCCGTCGCTCCGGTCGCCCTGGCCGTCGCCGAACTGCTCGACAACGCTGCCAGCTTCTCGCAGGCGGACGCGCCGATCGAGGTGACGTTCCAGCGCGTGCAGAAGAACCTCTGCATCGTCATCGACGACGCCGGCGTCAGCATGAGCGACGAGGACCGGCAGAAGGCGACCGCGCTGCTGGCCGGCGACGCCGTTCCCCGGCTGTCCCAACTGGGCACCCAGCCGAAGTTCGGCTTCCCCGTCATAGGTCTGATCGCTCGTCAGTACGGCTTCAAGGTCGACGTCACCGGAGTCTCCCGTTACGGCGGCGTCCGGGCCGTCGTCCTGCTGCCCGAGGAGTTGTGGACCATGGAGGAGACCACCCCGCCGGCCACCGAGGCGCAGGTGAGCAGCATCCGACGCGGCGAGAGCCGCGAGCAGTCCGCGCGTACGATGCACGGCCTGCCGAAGCGTGGAGCGCGTAAGTCGCCCATCGCCAGTGTTCCCGACGGGAACACCTCCGGCGGTGAGCAGACGCCCAGGAGGGCATCGCGCCCTTCCGGCGGCGGGTTGGGGGCATTTCAGCGCGGCACACTGTCGGGCCGTGACCTCGAAGCCCCGACGCCTGAAGGGTCCGAAGACGCATGACAACTACAGACATGTCGTGGATGGTCCAGGACATCGTGGACAACGTACCCCGGGCGCGGCACGCCGTGGTGCTGTCCGCGGACGGACTTCCACGCGGGTCGACGGACGGCCTGAACCAGAAGGACGTGCGGACCATCTCCGCGGCCATGGCCGGGATGCAGTCGCTCAGCCGGGCGACCGCCCACTTCGCCGGACCCTCGCAGGACCGGCAGTGGAATCAGACGATCGTCGAGTTCTCGCACGGCTGGGTGTTCCTGATCGGGGCCGGCCAGGGGGCCTACCTGGCCGCCGCCGCCGAGCCCGATGTCGACATGCAGCAGATCTCCTTCCGCATGAACCGCCTGGTCGCCCGGCTCGGCAACAACCTCACCTCCCCGCCGCGGGTGAGTGCCGCGGACGCGGCCAGGGCCGCGGGTGGTGGCGCCGCGCGGCAGGAGGAGGCGAGCGGTTCGGGATTCGTCCTGGCCGAACTGGACGAGGTGATCGCCTCCGTACGCGGCGCCCGTCACGCCCTGCTCCTCGGGGCGGACGGTCTGCCCCGCGGCGCGAGCACGGGGATCGGCAGGGACCTGGCGGACACGATCTCCGCGGCCATGACGGGGATCCACGCCTACAGCCGTGCCACGGCTCCGTTCGCTGGCGGCCTGCGGGACGACGAGTGGCGGCAGACGGTCATCGAGTTCCGGCACGGCTGGATCTTCCTGATCGCGGCCGGCGCCGGCGCGTTCCTGGCGGCCGCCGCCGAACACGACTGTGACATCGAGGAGTTCACCACGCGTCTCAGCGACGTGATACCTGCGCTCGTGGCGCGGCAGGTGTCGCAGGGAGGGAGGGCCGGCGATGCATGACGAACCGGACGGCGAGCTGGAGCTGACGTCGGCGTTAGTGCCGCTGTTCGTCATCGCGAAGGGACGTGCCCTGCCCGCGGAGCACGAGTACGAGCACACCACGCTCGTCACCGCCCAGGAAGGGGCCTCGGCCGCCGCTCGCACCCTGTCCCCGGAAGCCCGCACGGTCATGGACCTGATCGCCGACGGCTTCCTGTCCGTGGCCGAGGTGTCCGGCTACACCCGGCTGCCCCTGGGCATCGTGCGCATCCTGCTGGCGCAGATGGCGGAGGACGGCCTGATCTTCGTGAGGAATCCGGCGCCACGAGCCGAACGTGTCGACCGCGAACTGCTCACCGCCGTACTCGACGGCCTGAAGACACGATTCGGAGCGTAAGCCGTGTATCTGGATCCAGCCGTCTCCCGTTCCGTGAAGATCCTCGTCATGGGCCACTTCGGGGTCGGGAAGACCACTTTCATCGGAAGCATCTCCGAGATCGAACCCCTCCAGACCGAGGAGGAGATCACCGAGGCCAGCGAGGGCTTCGACGACCTGTCGGGCACCCCGGACAAGACCACCACGACCGTGGCCATGGACTTCGGGCGTCTGACCCTCAGCGACACCCTCGTCCTCTATCTCTTCGGTACGCCGGGACAGGAACGCTTCAAGGAGATGTGGGAGGGCCTGTCCCGGGGCGCACTGGGCGCACTGGTGCTGGTGGACCCCGAGCGACTGCACGAGAGCTTCCCCATCCTGGACCTGGTCGAGCAGTTCGGCCTGGGCTACGCCATCGGCGTCAACCGCTTCGACGGAACCCCCGACTACCCGCTCGACGAGGTACGCGAGGCACTCAACCTCTCCGATGAGACCCCGATCATCCACTGCGACGTGCGGAGCCAGGACTCCGCGGCGCAGTCCCTCATCACCCTCGTGAAGCACCTCATGTCCATACTTGGCTAGGAGCCACGGCATGCACCAGCAGTCCGACCCGACCGGCATACCGGCCGGCTGCCCCGCGCACGGCAACACCCCGCTGTACGGACCCGAATTCGGCTCCGACCCCGAGCGCCAGTACGCCAAGCTGCGCTCGCTGGGGCACAGCGCCCCCGTCGACATCGCGCCGGGTGTCCAGGTCGAGCTCGTGACGAGTTACGACGCGAGCCTGTACATCCTGCAGAACCCGGCCGTGTTCGTGCGGGACTCCCGCCGCTGGAACGCGCTGAACGAAGGGCGCGTCCCCGCCGACAGCCCGGCGCTGCCCATGATGGGTTACCGCCCCAACGCGCTGTTCAGTGACGGCGCGGCACACGCTCGGCTGCGGCAGGCGGTCACGGACAGCCTCGCCACGGTCGACCAGGTCCGGCTCGTCCGCCTGGTCCAGCAGTCGGCCGACTACCTGATCAGCCGGTTCAGCTCCGACCCCGTCGGTGAGGCCGAGCTGATGACCTCCTACGCCCAGCCGCTGCCGCTTCTGGTCTTCGGCGAACTGTTCGGCTGCCCGCCCGAGCTCGGCGACCGTGTCATCACCGGAATCACCGGCATCTTCCAGGGCACCCCGGGCGCCGACGAGGTACTCGGCGGCGCGCTCGCCGAACTGATCGCCCTCAAGCGCCGCCAGCCGGGTGAGGACCTCACCACCCGCCTGATGGTGCACTCCGCCCGGCTGACCGACGAGGAGGTGCTGCACCAGCTCGTGACGCTGCTCTCCGGTGGAACGGCGCCCCTGGCCGCCGCGATCGGCACCAGCAGCGCCCTGTACCTCAGCGACGCGTGGCCGGCCGGTCTGCCGATCGAGGACGCGGTCGTGAAGACGCTGTGGAACTACGCGCCGATCGCCAACTACGCGGCGCACTACCCCACCCAGGACATCGAGCTGGGCGGCAGGACGCTGCGGGCCAACGACCCGGTGCTGATCTCGTTCGCGGCGGCCAACACCGACCCGAAGCTGACCGAGCACCGCGAGCAGCTGAGCGCCAAGGCCCACCTGGCCTTCGGTGCCGGCCCCCACGCCTGCCCGGCCAAGGACCCGGCGTTCATGATCGCGGCCACGGCGGTCGAGTCCCTGCTCAACCGGCTCCCCGACATCGAGGTGCGCGTCCCCTTCAAGGAACTCGTCTGGGTGCCTGCGCCGTGGAGCCGCTCCCTGACGGCCGTTCCCATCCGGTTCACGCCCCGCGCCGTCCCGTCGGCGGCCGTCTCCGCGACCACGGCCGCGCGGCCCGGCCAGCCGGCACAGCCGTCCACGGCCGCGCCCCAGACGGCCCCTCTTCGCTCGGCCCAGGAAGCGACGCAGCACAAAGGTGGGCTGTTCAGCCGCTTCCGGGCATGGGTGAGGGGCGAGTGATGTAGGTAACCATAAGAAGCCACAGTGTTATTGGATGCATCAAACACCTCACGGGTACGTATGGCGGCTGATCCTCAGAAAGGAGCCGTCATCGTGGGGACTGCCACGGCTAGCTCGGCCGACCGTCGGGCCACCGTCTCCCTGTTCTCCCGCCTCCGCACGGCTGAAGGACAGGCCGATCCCTTCCCGATCTACGAAGAGCTCCAAGCGCGGGGTGGAGTCAGCCCCGCCCCATGGGGCGGTTTCCTCGTCACCACTTTCGGCACGTGCGACCAGGTGCTGCGCAGCGGCACCTGGCTCGAACCGGACACGAGCTGGAGGGAACAGCAGGGCGAGCGCACCCGCTGGAGCGCCTCCTCCTCCCGGGAGATCAGCCGCACCCTGCCCGCGCTCAACCCCCCTGAGCACACTCGTGTGCGCCGGTCGGCGGGCAACTTCGACCGCCACACCATCGAGCGCATCGGCCACCGGGTGAACCAGGTCGTCGACCGCCTCCTCGACAACGTGCGGGAGCGCCTGCACGAAGGGGAGGCGGACTTCGCCGCCCTGGTGTGCGAAGAGCTTCCCGTCGCCACCGTCGGCGACTGGCTCGCGCTGCCGAGCGCGGACTGGCCCCGGCTTCGCGAACTGACCCACGACCAGGTGTTCACCCAGGAGCTGCTTCCCTCGGCCAGCCAGTTGGCCCGCTCCGACATCGCCATGGCGGAACTGCGCGCCTACTTCCTCGACCTGGTGCGCGAGCGGCGCGCACATCCGGGCGAGGACCCCGTGTCCCGATGGATACGCACATGGGACGCCATGGAGCCGGACCAGGACAAGGCCGATGAAGCGGTCTACTTCCTCACCCTGTTCGTCCTGCTGGCGGCCCTGGAGACGACCTCGACCCTCCTGTCGACGATGACGCTGCTCCTCGTCGAACACCCCGATCGCGGGCGCCTGCTCACCGAACAGCCCGACCTCGTGCCGGCGTTCGTGGAGGAGGCGCTGCGCTACGACCCTCCCACCCACGTGATCAGCCGGATCGCCGCCTCGGACTGCCTCCTGGAGGGCGTCGAGGTCCGCGCGGGCGAGATGGTCCACCTCATGGTGGGAGCCGCCCAACGCGACCCCGCCCGCTTCGCCCGTCCCGAACTGTTCGACCCCCACCGCAAGCCCGCCCATCTCGCCTTCAGCGCAGGCATCCACTACTGCCTCGGAGCGCCGCTGGCCAGGCTCGAGGCCCAGACCCTGCTACGCCGGACCGTCACCCGCCTGCCCCGGCTCACCCTGGTGCGCCGGCCCGCCCGTGCCCCCCGGGTGGCGTTCAGGCGCCTGCTGAACTTGGATGTCGCCCTCGCATGAACACCTCGATCGCCCCCGCCCTCGCCGCACCCCTGTCCGCGCACGCGCACCTCGGCGTCACGCAGACCGGCCCCGTCCTCCACGTCCGGCTCAACCCCTCCCTCCAGGACGACACTCTCGGCGCCGCCGTCCTGGACGAACTCACCGATGTCCTCGACAGCCTCCATGAACGGCCGGACATACGCGTCCTGGTGCTCTCCTCCTCCGGCGAGGACTTCTGCCTGGGAGCCGACCGCCGGGAATTCCAGGAGGCGTTGGCCACGGACCCGACCGCGGGGGCACTGCGCCGCATCGCGGACAAGGCCCACCGTCTGTGTCAGGCCCTGGAGAACACCCACGCCGTCACCATCGCCCGGCTCCACGGCAAGGTCATCGGCGCCGGCCTCGCACTCGCCGCGCACTGCGATCTCCGCGCCGGATCGGACACCGCCCAGTTCCGCATGCCCGAGGTCGGTGTCGGACTCGCACCCGCCTGGGGCGGTGCCATGGGCCGCCTGATCTGGGAGGCCGGCGCCGCGAGGATCCGCGAACTCATGCTCACCTGCGACGCGTTCGACGCCGCCACCGCCCATCAGCTCGGGTTGCTCCACAAGGTGGCACCGGTCGAGCAGCTGGACGACGTCGTCACCGCCTGGACGAAACCCCTCGCCCGGCGCTCCCCCGAGGCACTCGTCCTGACCAAACGCATGCTCACGGCCTACGCGAAGGCCGCCCGCACGGGCGACCTCGCGCTGCTGGACTCCCACCTGCTGACCAGTCGGCTCACACCACAGCCAAGGCGGTGACGACAGGTCCCGGGCGCTGACGCGGAATCGTCACCGCGGATGCCGGGGCCACTGAACCAGTGGCGTCGTCCGGGGAACCGCGGACAGTACGCCTCAGCACGCACGAGGGCCCTGCCGGGAACGGCAGGGCCCTCGTCCTTCCGAGCGGGGCGAAGCTCGTCAGGTGGCGAGCGGTGCGGCCGCGGGTTCCGGGTCGGTGCCGTGTCCGGGGCCCGGGACACCCACCGGGTCGCGCGGCGGCTCGGAGAGCTGCTCGCGTACGTAGTTCCAGACCACCGCGATCAGCGCGGCCGCCGGGACGGCGAGCAGACTGCCCACGATGCCCGCCAGGCTGCCGCCCAGGGTCACCGCGAGCAGGACGACCGCCGCGTGCAGACCGAGCCCCCGGCTCTGGATCATGGGCTGGAAGACGTTGCCCTCCAACTGCTGGACGACGACGATGATGGCCAGCACCATCAGGGCGTCCGTCAGCCCGTTCGACACCAGGGCGATGAGCACCGCGACGAAACCCGCGAAGAGGGCGCCGATGATCGGCACGAACGCGCACACGAAGGTGAGCACGGCCAGCGGGAGGACCAGCGGCACGTCCAGGACCCAGAGTCCGATGCCGATGAGGACGGCGTCCAGCAGACCGACCGCCGCCTGGGAGCGGACGAAGGCCCCGAGGGTGTCCCAGCCGCGCTCGGCGACGGCCGGGACGTCGTCCGCGAGGCGCCCGGGCAGCTGGCGGGCGAGCCAGGGCAGGAAGCGCGGCCCGTCCTTGAGGAAGAAGAACATCAGGAAGAGGGCGAGAACGGCCGTCACCACCCCGTTGACGACGGTGCCCACACCGGTGGCGAGGGTGGTGACCATGCTGCCGACACTGCTCTGGAGACGGTCGGTCGCGCTGTCCAGGGCGGTGGTGATCTGATCGTCGCCGATGTTCAGCGGCGGGCCCGCGGCCCACTCCCGTACGCGCTGGATGCCCTCGACCACTCCGTCGGTCAGCTCGCCGGACTGCGAGGCGACCGGGACGGCGATGAGCGCCACGGCACCGGCGGCGACCGCGAGGAACAGCACGGTCACCACCGACGCGGCCAGGGCCGGCGGCCAGCCGTGACGACGCAGGAACCGGGCGACGGGCCAGGTCAGCGTGGTGAGGAGCAAGCCGATCACAAGGGGCCAGACGATCGGCCACATCCGGCCGAGAAGCCAGAGCACCACCGCGGTCCCCACGAGGACCAGCAGCAGCTCCGCCGATATGCGCGCCGAGGCACGGAGTGCGGCGCGGGTTCTCGCAGGGCTCAATGAGGCAGACATGCGATCACCCTATGCGCCACCACTCCCCCACGGCCGCCGCGGCCCGCCGATCGTCCGCACGGGTGCCGAGCCCTCCGGACCTGCGGCCGACAGGCGCCGTGCCGGAGGGACTTGGCGGGACGCGGGACCGACTTGACGGGCGGTCAGCCGGGCAGGACGCCGACTCACGCCGACTCACGCCGCCGCAGCTCCGCCCTCACCACCAGTTCGTCCCCGCTCAGCGGGCCGCTCCTGGTCAGCAGGCGGGCCGTCTGTTCGACCGCGAGCGCGCCCAGCTGCCGTGTGTCCAGGGCCACGGTGGACAGGGGCGGCTCGACCAGTTCTCCGAGTTGGAGGCCGTCGAAGCCGATCACGGCGAGGTCCTGGGGCACCGTACGCCCGAGCCGGCGTGCGGCGCGCAGCGCTCCTATGGCGATGATGTCGTTGAACGTGAACACGGCGGTCACGTCGGGATGGGTGGCGAGGAGCTCCTTCAGCGCGTGCTCCCCGCCCTCGACGCTCTGGTCCGCGCGGCTCACCGACCCGGCGTCCAGTCCACAGGCGGCCATGGCGCCCGCGAACCACTCGTGGCGGATGCTCGGCTCGGAACGGCCCGCGTGATCGAGCATGCCGATGCGCCGGTGGCCCGACTCGACCAGGTACCTGATCGCCGCGTGCACGCCTTCCTGACCGTCGATCCGGATCGCGCTGAACCGCTCGGCGTCGTGCTCGCGGTCGATGAGCACCACGGGCAGCCCTCGAGTCAGCTTGTCGATCTCGGCCTCGGTCTGGCTCAGGTATCCCACGACGGCGTCCACCTGCGAGGCGATCACCTCGAGCGTGCCCCGCTCCTCCTCGATGCGGTCCCCCGTGTCGTACACGACGACATGCCAGCCACGCGCCCGCGCCGCGTCCAGCGCGGCGGCGGCGACCTCCGTGAAGAACGGGTTGAGCAGATCGGGGATCACGAGCCCGACACTGATCGTGTCCTGCCGGACGAGCCCCCTGGCGAACCGGCTGGGCCGGTACCCCAGCTCCAGGGCCGCGTCGAGGACGCGCTGCTTGGTGGAGTCCCCGATCTCGTCCTTGTCGTTGAGCGCCCGTGACACGGTCTGCCGGGACACCCCCGCGGACCGGGCCACATCGTCGATCGTCACCCTGCGAGGGCCCGTCCCCGACGCCGCCATCACTCACCTCCGCCTAGTTGTCGTTGCCTGTGCGCCGATTCCTTGACACCCGGCCGCACCGAAGCGCACACTCCCAATCACTTCGCAACAACTCCCCCGTCATCCCGCCGTTACCGCTCCCGTGAGCGATCACGTTACCGCTCACGGAACCTGATTCCAACCAGAAGGCATCCCGCCTCAGGTGTCAACGTCGACCCGCCTAGCACTCGCCGCTAGTCGCTCTCTGGAACGGAAGATATGAGCAGGACAGTCACACACACCCGCCTCGCCGTCGTCGCCGCGGCAGCAGCAGCAGGCATCACCGTACTCGCCGGGTGTTCCTCATCCCCCTCGTCCGACAACGCGTCCGCGGGCTCCTGCGAGCCCGCGAAGGGCAAGGTCACGCTCCAGTACTGGAACACCGTTCCGGGCATGGACAAGGTTGTCGACCTGTGGAACAAGAAGAACCCGAACATCCAGGTCGAGACGAAGAACATCTCCAACGACCAGTACGGCGCCATCGGCAACGCGCTCAAGGCGGGCAAGGCACCTGACCTCGCACAGGTCGGCTACGACCAGCTCCCCAACCTGCGCACCCAGGACGCGTTCGTCGACGCGTCGGCCTGCGCGGACGCCACCGCGGCCAAGTCCAAGTTCGTTCCCTGGACGTGGTCGCAGTCCAGCTTCGGCGACACCGGCGTGTTCGCCCTCCCGCAGGACACCGGCCCGATGGCCCTGTTCGTGCGCAGCGACATCTTCGAGAAGTACGACGTCGCGATCCCCAAGACCTGGGACGAGTACGCCACGGCCGCCGAGAAGCTGCACAAGGCCGACTCCGACCTCACCATCACCTACTTCGACCCGAACAACGCCGAGTGGTTCAACGGCCTGCTCTGGCAGAACAACGCCAACATGTACGCCTACGCCGACGACAAGTGGCACGTCACGGTCGAGTCGGAGCAGAGCGAGCAGGTCGCGAACTACTGGCAGGACCTGATCTCCGACGACGCGGTCCGCACCGACCTCGCCCACGGCTCCACCCAGATGTACGCCGCGTACCAGAAGGACCAGATCGCCAGCTACATCGGCGCCGCCTGGGGCTACAGCATGTTCCGCGACAACCTGCCCAAGCAGGCCGGCAAGTGGACGATCGTCCCGATGCCGACCTGGGGCGCGAACGCCACGTCCGGCAACTGGGGCGGATCGACCGTCGCGTTCATGAAGGACAGCAAGCACCTGTACGAGTCGGTCAAGTTCAACACGTGGCTCAACACCGACCCGGAGGCGCTCGCACTGGAGAACGAGCTCGGCGGCCTCTACCCGGCGGCCACCGCGGGGTTGGAGCTTCCGGCGCTGTCCAAGGGCGTGCCGTACTACAACAACCAGAAGATATTCGACGTCTTCGCCGAGTCGTCCCAGCAGGTCGACACCAGCTTCACCTGGGGGCCCACACAGAAGACGGTGAACCTGGCGCTTCAGGACGCCATGGCCAAGGCGGCGGCCGGTGACGGCAAGCTCACCGACGCGCTCGCTGTCGCCCAGGAGGCGGCACTGAAGTCGATGCAGGACCAGGCGATCCCGGCCACGGCGGGCAAGTGACCGCAGCATGACCGACATCGCAACCCGCGCGACCAGCGCGGTGGCGTCGTCCAAGGGCCGTCGCCGTCGTCTCAACGGCGGCGGCCCCCGGGCGGGCACCGTCGCCGCGTTCCTGATCCCCTTCTTCCTCCCGTTCGTGCTGTTCTACCTGGTGCCGGTGGGCTACGCGCTCTGGCAGAGCGTCCGCGTCGTGCGCCGTACCGGAGGCCAGTACGGCACGTCGTACACGACCTTCGGTGGTTTCGAGCAGTACGCGGAGGTCTTCCAGAACAGCGAGTTCTGGGCCAGCATCGGGCGCATCGGACTGTTCGGCGTCGTACAGGTGCCGGTCATGCTGTTCGTCGCGCTGGTCATGGCGCTGCTCCTGGACACCCCGCTGCTGCGGCTCAAGTCCTTCTTCCGGATCACGGCGTTCATGCCGTACGCCGTGCCCGGAGTCATCGCCGCGATCATGTGGTCGTATCTCTACTCGCCGCAGCTCAGCCCCGTTGTCGACCTGTTGAAGGGCATCGGTCTCGAGCCCGATTTCCTCGGTCCCGGTGCCGTGTTGTGGTCGGCGGCGAACGTGTCCACGTGGCTGTGGACCGGCTACAACATGCTGATCATGTACGCGGCGCTGCAGTCGATACCGCAGGAGCTCTACGAGGCCGCCAAGATCGACGGCGCGAGCAACTGGACGATCGCCTGGCGGGTCAAGGTTCCGATCATCGCCCCGTCGATCGTCCTGACCACCGTGTTCTCGATCATCGGTACCCTTCAGCTCTACGCCGAGCCGGCCGTGCTGCGCCAGATCTCCTCCAACATCTCCAGCACGTTCACACCCAACATGCTCGCCTACGCGGTGGCGTCCGGGAACAACTACCAGCAGGCCGCGGCGATCTCGGTGGTCATCGCCGTCATCACCTTCGTCCTGAGCTTCGGTTTCATGCGACTGACTTCGAAGAAGGCGGGCCTGTGAGCAACCAACCCGCGATCCGCGAAAGCCGCGTCAGCCGCACGGCCGTCATGGCTCTGATGTTCCTGCTGGCCATCTACTTCCTGCTGCCGGTCTACTTCCTGATCGTCGCGGCGACGAAGCCACAGGGTGACCTCGCCTCCACCAACGGGCTGGCGTTCTCGGACTTCAACCTGTTCGAGAATCTGCGGGTCCTGTTCACCCGCAGCGACGGCATCTTCGGGCGGTGGGCCCTGAACACCGTCATCTACGCGGTGCTGGGCGCCGCCGTCGGCACCCTGATCTCCGCGCTGTGCGGCTACGCGCTCGCCAAGTTCCGGTTCCGGGGCCGCGAGTTCCTGTTCTCGGTCATCCTCGGCGGTGTGCTGGTGCCCACCACGGCGCTCGCCCTCCCGCTGTTCCTGCTGTTCTCGGCGACCGGGCTCGTCAACACCTACCTCGCGGTGTTCCTGCCCAGCGTCGTCAGCCCGTTCGGTGTCTACCTCGCGCGTATCTTCGCCAACGCCGCCGTCCCTCAGGAACTCATCGAGTCGGCGCGCCTCGACGGCGCGGGAGAGTTCCGTACGTTCTTCTCGGTGGCGTTCAAGCTGATGACGCCGGCGCTGGTGACCATCTTCCTGTTCCAGTTCGTCGCCATCTGGAACAACTTCTTCCTGCCGATGGTGATGCTCCAGAAGGAGTCACTCTTCCCGATCACGCTCGGCCTCTACCAGTGGAACGGTCAGACCGCCCGCGCCCCGCTCCTGCAGCAGTCGGTGATCACCGGCTCGCTGGTGTCGATCGTGCCCGTGATCATCGTGTTCATCCTCCTCCAGCGGTTCTGGCGCACCGGGCTGGCCGCCGGATCCCTCAAGTAGTCCCGCCCGCGCTCCACGTTCACCCTCCCCCGCCAGCACAGAAGGTCGCCCTCGCCATGCAGAACTCCGCCGTCTTCGTGCCCCATTTCCACTGGGACCGTGAGTGGTACGAGCCCTTCCAGGTGTTCCGGCACCGGCTCGTCGCCGCCCTCGACACCGTGCTGGAGACGGCCGAGGCGAACCCGGACTTCCGGTTCACCGTCGACGGCCAGATGGCCGCGGTCGAGGATTATCTGGAGATGCGACCGGAGAACCGGGATCGCGTCGTGGCCCTGGTCCGCGAGGGCAGACTCGCCATCGGACCGTGGCTGATCCTGCTCGACGAGTTCCTCTGCTCCGGTGAGACCATCGTGCGCAACCTCCAGATGGGCTGGGCGGCCGCGGAGGCCCTCGGCGGTGCGATGCCCATCGGCTATCTGCCCGACATGTTCGGCCACGTCGCGCAGATGCCGCAGATCCTTGCGCGCGCCGGGATCGAGCACGCCGCGCTGTGGCGCGGTGTGCCCGGCTCCGTCGACGGCCATGCCTTCCGCTGGCGCGCCCCCGACGGCTCCGTGGTGCGGACCGAGTTCCTCTTCGACGGCTACGACAACGGCCTCGACGTCCTGCTGGTCCCGGACCAGATCGGCCGCGCGCTCGGCGAGTACGCCGAGATGACGGCCGAGCGCTGGGGTG
The DNA here is from genome assembly GCF_042731435.1 of Streptomyces sp. NPDC059861. Classification (NCBI taxonomy): domain Bacteria; kingdom Bacillati; phylum Actinomycetota; class Actinomycetes; order Kitasatosporales; family Streptomycetaceae; genus Streptomyces; species Streptomyces sp. NPDC059861. The sequence continues at coordinate 109,683 of NZ_JBHWJQ010000026.1, forward strand.
GCGATCCGGTGCTGGCCATGGCCGGCACCGACCACAACGCGCCCGACCCACGCCTGGCGGCCTGGCTGCGGCAGGCGTCCGGCGAGGAGCGCGCCATCACCATCGCGACGCTCGACGAGTACATCCGGGGGCACGTGCGGGACGAGGTGACCGCCGTCGTCACCGGTGAACTGCGCAGCCATGTGCGCGGCAACATCCTTCCCGGCGTGCTGTCCGTGCGGCTCGGGCTCAAGCAGCGGATGGCCGTCGCCGAGCGCACCGTCGACCACGCCGAGCGGGTCAACGCCCTGTGGTCCCGGCGCGACGACTCGCCGTTCCTCTCGCTGGCATGGCACAAGATCATCGAATCGACGGCACACGACTCGGTGGTCGGCTCGGGCACCGACGAGACCTGCGACCAGGTCGAGGCCCGGCTCGCCGAAGCCGCGCAGGCGGCACGAGCCGTACGGGACGCGGCGCTCGCCGAGCCCGCCGCCCTCGTACCGAGCGACAGCCACCTGGTGGCCAACCCGCTGCCCTCGGCGCGCACCGCGCTGGTCGAGGTGGATGTCGTCGCCCCGCCGGAGGGGACCACGCTGGTCGCGACCGCCTCCGACGGCTCCGAGCAACCCGTGCAGTTGATCTCCCAGGCCCCGACCGTGCTCAGCGACGAGCGCATGGACGCGTCGCAACTGGAGCGGGTGCTGCGTCGCATCCACCGCCGTGAGCTGTTCGGCCTGCTGATCGACCGCTACGAACTGACCGCGGGCGCACTGGTCTTCCACCTCGCCGAGGTGCCGTCCAGTGGACCCTTCGATCTGCTGATCCTGCGCCGCGAGGTCGCCGCCGCGGCCGCCGCGCACCCGGGTGAATGGCAGGTACGGACGCTGGTGGAGGCCCGCGCCACCGCCCTGGTGCCCGTGCAGGTCCCCGCCTGCGGGCTGACGAGTTTCCGGGTCGAGGCGACCGACCGGCCCGCCGCCCCGGCCGTGCCTCTCATGCCCGCCACAGCGACGGCCGGCACGCTGTCGAACGGCCTGGTCGAGGTCGCGGTCGCCGCCGACGGGACCCTGGACGTGACCGGGGCCGACGGCGCCGCCCTGAGGGGAGTCGGCCGGCTCGTCGACGGCGGTGACCGCGGCGACAGCTACAACTACGCTCCCCCGGCACGGGACGTGCTCGTGTCGGAGCCGGCGCATGTCACCGTCGAACTCCTGGAGAGCGGCCCGCTGCGTTCCCGGCTGCGCGTCACCCGGGTCTACGACTGGCCCGTGGCGCTCTCCTCCGACCGTGACCTGCGCAGCGACCGGACCGTGCCGACGCCGGTGGAGATGCTGGTGGAGGTACGCGCGGGTGAGCCGTTCGCCCGGATCACCACGTCCTTCCTGAACCAGTGCGCCGACCACCGGCTGCGCTTCCATGTGCCGCTGCCCGAGCCCGTCGACACGTCCGCCTCCGCCGGGCAGTTCGCCGTCACCGAGCGCGGGCTCACCGCCGAGGGCGGCTGGGGCGAGTACCCGCTCCCCACCTTCCCCGCGAGTTCGTTCGTGTCGGCCGGAGCCGCCAACGTCCTGCTCGACCACTCCAGTGAGTACGAACTCGTCGACGAGGGCTCCGCACTCGCCATCACAATGCTGCGCGCGATCGGATCGATCAGCGTCAACATCCACCCTCTCCGCGACGAGCCCGCGGCGAGCGAGATCCTCGCACCGGGCGCGCAGGATCTCGGCATGCGGATCGAGAACCGCTTCGCCGTCGTGCCGTCGGCAAGCGGCTGGCAGGGTGGCAACGCGGTCGCCCTCGCCGAGGAGTTCCGCAACGACGTGCTGGTCACCCGTGGGACCGCACCTGCCGCGGGTCAGTTGCCCCCCGACGCGAGTGGCGTGCGGGTGGACGGCAGCGACGTCCTCGTCTCCAGCATCCGCCGTGTCACCGACGACGAGCGCGGGACCGGCACCGAGGTCCGGATGGCCGCGATGAGCGACACCACGTCGACCGTCCGCGTGACCGGCGCGTTCACCGAGGCCACCACGGTCGACCTGCTCGGCCGGCCGCTGTCCCGGACGTCCATGCGGGACGGGCTCGACCTCGTCCTCGGTCCCTGGGAGATCCGAACCGTCGTGCTCCGGTAGCCACTCCCCACGGCAGAACGACCTTCCCCCCCTCGCCACCACGAAAGTTGTGACTCCTTGTCATCCGAGCTTTCCGCGTACGTTTCGGACACCACTCCCGCGCGTGGTGCGCTGCGCCCGGCCCGCTCGTGGCTGCACTCCGACGCACCCTCACGTTCCCTGAACGGGCCTTGGCGCTTTCGTCACTCGCCCGTGGCCTCGGTGGCGGAGGACTTCGCGACCGAGGACTTCGACGACCACGGCTGGGACAGCATCGCGGTGCCCTCGCACTGGGTGCTCCAGGGCGACGGGGCCTACGGCCGGCCGATCTACACGAACATCCAGTTCCCGTTCCCGATCGACCCGCCCCACGTCCCGGACGAGAACCCCACCGGCGACTACCGCCGTCACTTCGACATCCCCGCCGACTGGTCGGACTCCGAGCGCATCGTGCTGCGGTTCGACGGTGTCGAGTCACTCTTCAAGGTGTGGGTCAACGGGATCGAGATCGGCAGTGCCAGTGGCAGCCGGCTGGCTCACGAGTTCGACATCACGTCCGCGGTACGCACGGGCGACAACGTCGTCGCCGTGCGGGTGCACCAGTGGTCGGCGGCGAGTTACGTCGAGGACCAGGACCAGTGGTGGCTGCCGGGCATCTTCCGCGACGTCACCCTGCTCGCCCGGCCGGCCGGAGGCATCGAGGACGTCTGGCTGCGGACCGGTTTCGACGACGGCCGCGGACGCGTCGTCCCCGAGGTCACCGCCGACGCGACGGCGTTCCCCGTCACCCTGCGCATCCCCGAACTCGGCATCGAGCGGGTCTGGGCGACGGCGGACGACGTCGCCCCTGTGGACGTCGCCGAGGTGCAGCCCTGGTCGGCCGAGCGGCCGCGTCTGTACGACGTCACCGTGTCGACGGCCGCGGAGAGGATCGCCCTGCGGGTGGGATTCCGTACGGTCGAGATCCGCGGCGATCGCTTCCTGGTGAACGGCCGCCGCGTCGTGTTCCACGGAGTCAACCGCCACGAGACCCATCCCGAGCGCGGCCGTGTCTTCGACGAGGAACACGCCCGCGAGGACCTCGCGCGCATGAAGCGGTTCAACGTCAACGCGATCCGCACCAGTCACTACCCCCCGCATCCGCGGTTGCTGGACCTCGCCGACGAACTCGGATTCTGGGTCGTCCTCGAATGCGATCTGGAGACGCACGGCTTCGACAAGGTCGACTGGGTCGGCAATCCGAGCGACGACCCCGCGTGGCGCGCGGCATACCTCGACCGCATCCAGCGCACCGTCGAACGCGACAAGAACCATCCCAGCATCGTCATCTGGTCGCTGGGCAACGAAGCGGGAACCGGCAGCAACCTCGCCGCCATGTCGGCCTGGGTCCACGCCCGCGACGCGGAACGCCCCGTGCACTACGAGGGTGACTACACCGGCGAGTACACCGACATCTACTCACGCATGTACGCCTCGGTACCGGAGACCGAGCGGATCGGCACCGACGGCGCACGCTCCGTGCTCTTCAACTGCACCCCCGCACAGAGCGCCCGGCAGCGCTCCAAGCCGTTCCTGCTGTGCGAGTACGCCCACGCGATGGGCAACGGCCCGGGAGCGCTCGACCAGTACGAAGCGCTGGTTCACGCGCACCCACGGCTGCACGGCGGGTTCGTCTGGGAGTGGCGCGACCACGGCATCCTGGCCACGACCCCCGACGGCACGCCGTACTACGCCTACGGCGGCGACTTCGGAGAGGCCGTGCACGACGGCAACTTCGTCATGGACGGGATGCTGTTGAGCAGCGACGACCCGACGCCCAGCCTGCACGAGTTCAAGGCCGTCGTGCAGCCGGTCCGTTTCGGCTTCGACACCGACGAACTCTCGATCACGAACCTGCGGCACTCGGCCGACACCTCCGACCTGCGCTTCCGCTGGCGCGTCGAGCACGACGGAACACTCGTGGACTCCGGGGACCTGGACGTGCCCGCCGTCACGGCGGGCGAGTCAGCAGTGGTGCGGCTGCCCCGGATCGTGGCGGCCCCGCACGCCGAGACCTGGCTCACGGTCGACGCGGTGCTGGCGGAGGCAGGTGACTGGGCACCGGAAGGGCATGTGATCGCGACCGCCCAACAGGACTGCTCAGCACGTTCTGTTGTGCCCTCGGTCCGGCCGCGGAGCGACTGGCGGCCGGGCGACGGAACACTGACACTCGGCATCGCCGACTTCACCGGCGGATCGCTGGTCCGTCTGGCCGGCCGTGCCGTGACCGGGCCGCGACTGCAGTTGTTCCGCGCGCCGACCGACAACGACGCGAGTCCCTCCGAGGGAGTCGAGAACAGCGACGCCGGCATGGCCGAGGTGTCCGACGCCGACCTGTGGCGTCGCGACGGTCTCGACCGGCTGATCACCCGGCGCGTTTCGGTGGAACAGGCCGCGGGCGCCCTGCGTACCGTCGACAGGGTCTCCGCGGCGAACTCCGCCCTGTCGGTGACGGTCGAGTCCGTCTGGTCGCTGGAAGACGGCGAACTGGAACTGCGCGTGGAGATCGAGCCTTCGAGCGGCTGGCGGACGGTGTGGCCCCGGATCGGACTCGGCTTCCAACTGCCCGATGGCGCGACTCCCGTGGACGGCGCGGAGTGGTTCGGTCTGGGCCCCCTGGAGTCCTACCCGGACAGCCTGCACGCGGCCCGCACCGGCCGGTTCTCCTCCACCGTCGGTGACCTCTCGGTGGACTACGCACGTCCCCAGGAGACCGGGCACCGCTCCCAGCTACGGTCGCTGACGCTGACGAGTGCGGCCGCCGAGGTGCTGCGGGTGGTGACCATCCCCGACGTGCACGGCCGCCGCCCCGGATTCACCCTCAGCCGCCACACCCCGCAGCAGATCGCCCGCGCGGGGCATCCCTTCGAGCTCCCCGACTCCGCGACGACCCACCTGATCATCGACGCGGCCCAGCACGGGCTCGGCTCACGTGCCTGCGGCCCGGACGTGGCGCCCGAGTTCGTGCTGCGCCCCGAGGCACGCACCATCAGGCTTCGCATGGCGGCGGGGGGAGAGGCCTGACCGGAGTCCCAGGGCGCCATCGGTGCCACAGGCGTCGCCGTGTGCCGCGTCGCCCGCCATCAGGTGCTCGGGCGTCACCCTGTCCTCGGAAGGGCGACGCCCGAGCGGGAGTCGGAGTCAGGAGTCAGGAGTCAGCCGACCGGGAAGGTGTCGGGAGTCCTGATGCGCTCACGAATCCATACGCCGGCGGGCTTCAGAGGCGCGGTGCCGACCCAGGAGCCGGGGTTGTCGCAGGTACCGGTCTTGAAGACGGCTCCGGTGCGGTGATCGTCGGAGAAGTTCCAGTTCGTCCAGCTGATCTTCTTGTTCGCCATCAGGTCGAGGTAACGCTGCGACATGGTGAAGTCGTTGTTGCCCTCACCGGCGTAGTTCTGGGTGCCGAACTCCGTGACGAAGACCGGGAGCGCGTCAGCGGCACGGGAGAGGGTGGCCAGGTACTCGTCGCGGTGCGAGTCGGCGTAGAAGTGGAAGGTGTACATGATGTTCGACGCCCTGACCGGGTTGTTCACCACCTCGGACTCGCCCGCGCCCTCGGAGACACCGAACGAGGACCAGGCACGTGTTCCGACCAGTACGGGGGCGTCGGAGTCGATGTTCCGGATCGTCGGGATGATCTGCTCCGCGTAACTCTTGATCCGGGACCAGCTCACGCCGCTGGGCTCGTTGGCGATCTCGTAGAGGATGTTGTTCTTGGCCTTGTTGCGGTTGGCGATGTCGGTGAAGAACTTCCGCGCGTTGCTCAGGTTGGCGTGCGGGTCACCCGGGGTGAGCATGTGCCAGTCGACGATCACGTACATGCCGCGATCGGTCGCCTGCTGGATCAGGGAGTTGGCGAGGTCGGTGAAGTGCGTGGGGTTCGTTTCGTACCCGCCCTCCTGCACATAGGTCGAGACCCGCAGGACGTCGGCCTTCCAGTCCTGGGCCAGGGCGTCGAGGGAACCGCCGGTCAGACAGTGCGGGTACCACTGGGTGCCGTGGGTGCTCATGCCGCGCAGCTGGATCGGGTTCCCGCGGCTGTTGCAGAGCTTGGTGCCGCAGACCCTGAGCTGTCCGTTGAGGGAGACCGGCGTGTCCGCCGCGGCCCGGGCGTCTGTCGTGGTCCGCGCGGTGGCATCGCCGGAGGTCGACCGGTCGGTCTGTTCAGCCGACTGATGCGACATCGCGCGGGCGGGGGCGGCGGGGACGACGGCCGTGGTCAGCAGCAGTGCCCCGCCGATCACGGCTGCCACCGCAGCCGGGGGTAACAGCTTGAGCCTCAGTTTCACCTGAACACCGTCCATTGGCGTGACCGACAGGAAACTTTCCTAACTTGATGGAAGCAGGTGCTTTCCTGATGCGGCAAGGGTGCTGACGGCACCGGTCATCCACAGGGGTTCACGTGGGTGGACGGGCGGTGTGTCACCCCCGGAAGGCGAGCCCCCGCTCCTGAAGTGCCTCCGCCAGGATGCGCACGGCCTTCGGGCCGACCCCGTGCAGGGCCAGCAGCTCCGCCTGCGTGCGCCGCGCCACCTGCTCCGGCGTCGCCAGCCCCGCGCCGAGCAGGGCCCGGGTGGCCGGCTTGCCGATGCCGGCGGGCAGGTCGACGCTGGGGCCGCCGGCCGACGCCTCGGCGTCGGCC
>NZ_JBHWJQ010000027.1:0-115440 GCF_042731435.1 Streptomyces sp. NPDC059861
TTTGGCACGCTGTTGAGTTCTCAAGGAACGGACGCTTCCTTTGTACTCACCCGAGAATCTCTCTCGCGGCTTTCCTCCGGGCGCTTCCCTTCGGTCTTGCGTTTCCGACTCTATCAGATCTTTTCTCGACCCGATTTCCTCGGTGCTTTCCAGGTTTGCGCTTTCGCGTTTACCTTTCCGGCGGATCCGACTTTATCAGAAGTTTCGGCCCGGACTTACCGGCCATCCATTCCGATTAATCGGGAGGAGCTTCTCGAAGCTGGTGTTCCAAGAAGCAAGTAGGTTCTCAAGGTGCCGACCGGATCCTCTCCAGTCCAGGCAACTGTTTGAATCTACCTCCCCAGCTGCTCCGTGTCAACGGCTCCTGTGGGGCGAAGAGGAGACTAGCAGTCCGGCGGGCCTGTCCGCACATCAGGCGGCGGTCGGCACCGTGGCGCTCTGCTCGGCCGCGTCCACGTCACCCGTTGCGCCGGTCTCGGCGGCACGCCGGCCGAGTACGTAGACGTATGCGAGGAAGGCAACCTCGGCGACGACACCGATGCCGATGCGAGCCCAGGTCGGCAGGCCCGACGGGGTGACGAAGCCTTCGATGGCACCGGCGACGAAGAGCACCAGGGCAAGGCCGATCGCCATGCCGACGGCGGCTCGGCCCTCCTCGGCGAGGGCCTTCCTCCGCGTGTGTGGTCCTGGGTCGATCACTGTCCAGCCGAGGCGTAGCCCTGTGCCGGCGGCCACAAAGACCGCGGTCAGCTCCAGCAAGCCGTGCGGGAGGACCAGGCCGAGGAAGGTGTCGAGTCGGCCTGCCGAGGACATCAGGCCGAAGCCGATGCCGAGGTTGAGCATGTTCTGGAACAGGATCCAAAGGACGGGGATGCCAAGGAAGACGCCGAAGACCAGGCACATGGCGGCGGCCTGGGCGTTGTTCGTCCAGACGCGGGCCGCGAAGGACGCTGCCGGGTGAGAGGAGTAGTAGCTCTCGTACTGCCCGCCGGGGCGGGTGAGCTCGCGCAGTTCGCTGGGCGCCGCGATGGTGGCCTGGACTTCGGGGTGCGCGCCGATCCACCAGCCGAGGAGCGCCGCGACAAGCGTCGACAGGAGTGCGGTGGGGACCCACCAGTGGCGCGCTCGGTAGACGGCGGCGGGGAAGCCGTAGGCGAGGAAGCGGGTGACATCGCGCCAGGACGCCCGTCGCGTACCTGTCACGGCACTACGCGCGCGTGCGACCAGTTGGCTGAGGCGACCGGTGAGCTGGGGATCGGGTGCGCTGGACTGGATCAGGGAAAGATGAGTGGCAGTGCGCTGATAGAGCGCGACGAGTTCGTCCGTCTCGGCGCCGGAGAGCCGACGCTGGCGCCGGAGCAGGTCCTCCAGGCGGTCCCATTCCGCTCGGTGGGCGGAGACGAAGACGTCGAGGTCCATCGGTTTGCCTGCTCCTCGGCTGCTCGTCGGCGGGCCCGTCGTGAGTATCGGCTTGTCGTACTGCGATGCTCGATGCCCTCAGCTTGGCAGACTGGCCGTTCCGGGGGCAGGCCAGGGGAAGGACGGCGGGCGTGAGTGAGCTGGTGACGGGCGAGGCGGTGGCGCTGGAGTTGCGCCCTGCGAGGCTGCCCAGCAGGGCGCTGGCCGTCCTGCTCGATCTGGTCGTGGCCTTTGCCGCGTACGTGATCGTGAGCGTGGTCCTGGTGATCTCCACGGCCTCCCTTGACGAGGCCGCGCGGATCGCGGTGTCCATCGCAACGTTCCTGCTGGTTCTGGTGGGCGCGCCGATCGCCGTGGAGACGCTCAGCCATGGGCGGTCGCTGGGGAAGATGGCGTTGGGGCTGCGCGTGGTGCGCGACGACGGCGGGCCGATCCGGTTCCGGCACGCACTGGTGCGAGGTGCGATCGGCGTCGTCGAGATCCTGCTGACGCTCGGGGTCATCGCCTGTATCGCTTCGCTCGTGTCCGAACGCGGGCGTCGGCTCGGGGATGTGTTCGCCGGGACTCTCGTCGTGCGGGAACGGATTCCCACTGCACGTGCGCGTTTCGTTCCGCCTCCACCGCCCTGGCTGGCCGGGCGCTTCTCAGGACTCGATCTGTCGGCGGTCCCTGACGGGCTGTGGCTGGCCATACGGCAGTACCTCACGCGCATGCGGCAGCTGGACCCCCAAGTCGGCGGGGCCATGGCCGAACGGCTCGCCGCCGACCTCGCGGAGCGGACGGGGACTCCGATACCGCAGGGGATACCCCCGGCCGCCTATCTGGCCGCGGTCGTGCAGGAGCGGCAGGCGCGGGAGATCCGGCGGGCCCAGTCGAACGCGGCCGGTGTCCATGGGCCCGGCGGGGAGGGGCAGTACGGGGGTGGTGCGGCGCCGGGCGCGTATTCCGCCAACCCCTTCCACCCCGCCCAGTCCGCCTACCCCGTCTATCCCACCCAGCCCGCCTATCCCGCCCAGCTCACGGTCGCTCCCCCGCCACCCGCCGGGCAGTTCGCCGCGCCACAGCCGGCACACGATGCCGCGCAGCCCGAACGCCGTCCCGAAGCCCCAGTGCAGACGCCACAGGCCGCTCCGGCTGGGCAGGGCGGCCCGGCCGCCAATCCGGCAGACACGGATCGGCCATCGACCGGCTTCGCGCCGCCCGCGTAAGCCAGGCGACACACTCCCCGCAACCGCCCGCTCAAGGAAAGACGGACGGCGGCGACTCCAGGTCCTCCAGCTCGATGCCGGGCGCCGCGAGGACCACGTCCCCGGCGATGTGGACGACGTGCTGCTCGCCCGTGTCGAGGGCGGTGACCTGGTACTCCTCCACCGTCAAAGGGCCGTTGTCAGTGCCGTGTGCTTCTCTTTTCAGCAGAGCCCAGGACTGGTCCACGGTGCGCGGAGCGAGGACCGGATCCGTGAAGGCGACCAGGCGTACCCGGGTCGCGGAGCCGGAAGGGGTGAGGCGCAGCAGACGGGTGGTGGCGATGAGGAACGCGGGGGAGGTGCCGGTGAAGGCGTGGGCGCCCACGTTGCCTTCCGTGGCATCGGTGCCGGTGGGGTCGGTGCGGACCCAGGTGACGCCGTCGAGGGCGGCACCGCGCACCTGCCAGCCCCCCGCGTGGAGTTCGAGACGGATGGGGCGGCCGAGTTCGTCGAGGGCGAGGTCGACGGAGCCGTGGTGATCGCCTGAGGGGGCGGTCAGCTGGGAGACATAGCGCCAGCCGGACGGGCCGGGGGCGCAGTGGAAGTGCTCTTCTGCGAGGGGGGTGTGATCGTGCGGATCGTGGAGCGAATAGCGGCCGCGGGGCATAGGGGTCCTGGGGTGTGACGGGCTGGTCCGGTTCGCCGCGACCAGTCGGTGACAGCCTGCACGGCCAAAGGGACAGGCCCCCGGCACGGGGGTGCGGGGGCCTGTCTCCGAGGACCTGCTGCTGAGCCGCGCGTCAGTGCACGGGCGGGCAGCTCAGCGGGCCGGCTGCGGACTCAGTAGCGGTAGTGGTCCGGCTTGTACGGGCCCTGGACGTCGACGCCGATGTACTCGGCCTGCTCGGGGCGGAGCGTGGTCAGCTTCACGCCGAGCGCGTCGAGGTGGAGACGGGCGACCTTCTCGTCGAGGTGCTTGGGCAGCACGTAGACGTCGGTCGGGTACTCGTCGGGCTTGGTGAACAGCTCGATCTGGGCCAGGGTCTGGTCCGCGAAGGAGTTGGACATCACGAACGACGGGTGGCCGGTCGCGTTGCCCAGGTTCAGCAGGCGGCCCTCGGACAGGACGATGAGGACCTTGCCGTCGGCGAAGGTCCAGGTGTGGACCTGCGGCTTGACCTCGTCTTTGACGATGCCGGGGATCTTGGCGAGGCCGGCCATGTCGATCTCGTTGTCGAAGTGGCCGATGTTGCCGACGATCGCCTGGTGCTTCATCTTGGCCATGTCCGCGGCCATGATGATGTCCTTGTTGCCCGTCGTGGTGACGAAGATGTCGGCCTTGTCGACGACCTCGTCCAGCGTCGTCACCTGGTAGCCGTCCATCGCCGCCTGCAGGGCGCAGATCGGGTCGATCTCGGTGATGATCACGCGGGCGCCCTGGCCGCGCAGGGACTCCGCGCAGCCCTTGCCTACGTCGCCGTAGCCGCAGACGACGGCGGTCTTGCCGCCGATGAGCACGTCCGTCGCGCGGTTGATGCCGTCGATCAGGGAGTGGCGGCAGCCGTACTTGTTGTCGAACTTCGACTTGGTGACGGCGTCGTTGACGTTGATCGCCGGGAACAGGAGGGTGCCGTCGCGGTGCATCTCGTAGAGACGGTGGACACCGGTCGTGGTCTCCTCGGTCACGCCGCGGATCTCGGACGCCAGCTGGGTCCACTTCTGCGGGCTCTCACCCACTGTGCGGGTGAGCAGTTCGAGGATGACGCGGTGCTCGTCGGACTCGGCGGTGTCGGGCGAGGGGACCTTGCCGTCCTTCTCGTACTCGACGCCCTTGTGCACCAGGAGGGTGGCGTCGCCGCCGTCGTCCAGGATCATGTTCGGGCCGCCGGTGGGGGTGTTCGGCCAGGTCAGAGCCTGCTCCGTGCACCACCAGTACTCCTCCAGGGTCTCGCCCTTCCAGGCGAAGACCGGGATGCCCTGGGGGTTGTCGGGCGTGCCGTTCGGGCCGACGGCGATGGCGGCGGCCGCGTGGTCCTGGGTGGAGAAGATGTTGCAGGATGCCCAGCGGACCTGCGCGCCCAGGGCGGCCAGGGTCTCGATGAGCACGGCGGTCTGCACGGTCATGTGCAGGGAGCCGGTGATGCGCGCGCCCTTCAGGGGCTGCGTCTCGGCGTACTCCCTGCGGATCGCCATCAGGCCCGGCATCTCGTGCTCGGCGAGGGTGATCTCCTTGCGGCCGAACTCGGCAAGGGAGAGGTCGGCGACCTTGAAGTCCTGTCGGTTCTCGACAGTGGTCATGCGGGCTGCTCCTCGGTGGTTTGGGTCGAGGTGGGTACGGCTGATCTGCGCGGCGGCGGACACAGGGGTGCCCGAAGAGCACACGGGCACGCCCGCGTGCGCGCAGCGCAGTCCGTCGGAGGCCCTCTCTCCCTCGGCCGGTCCGCTGGGGACCGCCCGACCGCCATCAGCAGCGACGTCTGACTCGGTCCCAAGCTACACCGGGCGGCCCAGCCGTCCCCAGTCCGCCTGCGAACAATTCGCGCCGAAGACGGCAGGCGGTCACTGTCGGCGACGGATCGCCGTGACGGCGGCTTGGCGCGCCGGCGATGGGAGCGCCTATGGGCCGACATAGGTGGTCAACCAGGGCTTTCCGCTGTGGAGAAGTCAGAGGCCGAGCTCGCCAGTGGCGCGAAGCCAGAGGGTGAGCTCGCCAGTGGCGCGAAGCAGAGGCAGTGCCTGCCGGTGACGCGAAGGCCGAGGCGGAACCGCCGGTGACGCGGAGGGTGAGGCGGAACCCGCCGGTGATGCGACGGCCCACGCGGCACCCGCCGATGACGCGCAGGCCGACACGGAAAACGCCGGTGACGCGAAGGCCCACGCAGCACCCGCCGATGACGCCTAAGCCGACGCGGAACCCGGCGGTGACGCGGAGGGTGAGGCGGGGGCGGCCGGTGGGGTCGGCGGCGGTGCGGAGGGGGAGGTTCTTTCGGGCTATTTGAGCGGGGAGACCGTGCTCGTCGGGCTCGCGGCGCGGGACAAGGACGCGGCCATCCGTGAGATGGCCGATCTGCTGGCGCGCAGCGGCAGGGTCGCCGACGTCGACGAAATGGTGCGGACGGCGCTGCGCCGCGAGAGGCAGGGCACGACCGGGCTCGGCGAGGAGATCGCGATCCCGCGCGCCAAGACGGACGCGGTGACCGCGCCGGTCGTGAGGTTCGCACGGTCGGACGAGGGCGTGGAGTGGGGTTCGCCGGACGGTACGAAGGCGAGGCTCGTGTTCATGATCGCCGTACCGGAGGCTGCCGCAGGGGACGAGCATCTGCGAATCCTGGCGCTGCTGTCGGGGAAGTTGATGGATGCCGGGTTCCGTGACCGGTTGCTGACGGCGTCGCAGGGCGCGGTGCCGGGCGTTCTGCGCGAGGTCGGGTCAGCCGGGCCGGGTCCGCCGGGGCTCACAACCGGCCGGGGGCCCGCCGAGCGACTCGGCGGGCCCCCGGCGTGGGAGAGCGAGGGAGATCAGTGCCCCGTGGTCTGGCTCGGGCCACCCGGTGAGGCTTCCTCGTCCGGGCCCTTGGCCGCTTCCGACTCGCTGTAGATGTCGGGCTCCAGGTAGATGACGCGGGCGATCGGGACGGCCTCGCGGATGCGGGCCTCCGCGGCGTCGATGGCGGCGGCGACCTCGCCTGCCGTGTTGTCGTGGCGCACGGCGATCTTGGCGGCGACCAGGAGCTCCTCGGGGCCGAGATGCAGCGTGCGCATGTGAATGATGCCGGTGACGGTGCTGCCGTCGACGATCGAGTCCTCGATCTTCCTGACGTCCTCGACGCCGGCCGCCTCGCCGAGCAGCAGCGACTTGGTCTCGGCGGCCAGGACGAGCGCGATCAGGATGAGCAGGACGCCGATGCACAGGGTGCCGATGCCGTCCCAGACGCCGTCGCCGGTGAGCAGGGCGAGGCCGACGCCGCCGAGGGCGAGGATCAGGCCGACCAGGGCGCCGAGGTCCTCCAGGAGAACGACCGGCAGCTCGGGCGCCTTGGCGTGCCGGACGAACTCCTTCCAGGACTTGCTGCCACGCAGGACGTTGGACTCCTTGATGGCCGTCCGGAAGGAGAAGGTCTCGGCGATGATCGCGAAGACCAGCACGCCCACCGGCCAGTACCAGTGCTCGATCTCGTGCGGGTGCTTGATCTTCTCGTAGCCCTCGTAGATGGCGAACATGCCACCGACCGAGAAGAGCACGATCGAGACGAGGAAGGCGTAGATGTAGCGCTCGCGGCCGTAGCCGAACGGGTGTTGCGGGGTCGCCTCGCGCTGGGCCTTCTTGCCGCCGAGGAGCAGCAGGCCCTGGTTGCCGGAGTCTGCGAGCGAGTGCACCGACTCGGCCAGCATCGACGACGAGCCGCTGAAGAGGAACGCCACGAACTTCGCTACCGCGATCGAGAGATTGGCGAGCAGTGCCGCCACGATCGCTTTGGTGCCGCCTGACGCGCTCATGTGTTCGCGTTGTCCCTTCGTACGCCGTCCACCGGGGCTTGGCCCGCTCACGGGCTTTGCCGGTCCTTTGCCGGTGGGCCATTGTTGCAGCCCCGCCCGGCAGGGGCGCGCCAGGTCAGCACACCCGTGGAATCAGGCCACCACGGTCGCCCGGAAGAGCGTGCCCGTACCGGACACTTCGGCCTTTTCGCCGGCCGCTGCGAAGACGGAGCGGCCCGGCGTCAGTTCGTGCTCGCCCGCCCGGACCGAACCCGCGGTGCAGAGCAGGATCTGCGGGGTCGGGCGGGTGAGGTCGCGGGGGGCGCCGCCCTCGGAGAGGACGTAGCGGGACAGCCGGAACTCGTCGATCGGGGTGTCGTAGACCTCCTCGCCGTCCGGGGACGCCTCAGGCCGCAGGACGCCCGCGTCGTTCGCCTCCAAGCGGACGACGCGCAGGAGTTCGGGGACGTCGATGTGCTTGGGGGTCAGACCGCAGCGCAGCACGTTGTCGGAGTTGGCCATGATCTCGACGCCGAGACCGCTGAGGTAGGCGTGCGGGATGCCGGCGCCGAGGTACAGGGCCTCACCGGGCTGCAGGCGGACGTGGTTGAGCAGCATCGCGGCGATCACGCCGGGGTCGCCCGGGTAGTGGTGGGCGAGGTCGGCGTAGGGGGCGTAGTCGCCGCCGAGGCGGGCGCAGGCGGCGGTGGTCTCCGCGACCGTGCGGGCCATCTCCTCGGGGTCCGCGGTGAGAACGGCGGTGAGGACCTCGCGCAGCGCCGCCTCCTCGGGGTGGGCGCGCAGCAGATCGGCGTACGGCTTGAGGGAGTCGACGCCGAGGCCCGCGAGGAGGTCGGCGGTCCGGTGCGGGTCACGGAAGCCGCACAGGCCGTCGAACTCGGTGAGGGCGCAGATCAGTTCCGGCTTGTGGTTGGCGTCCTTGTAGTTGCGGTGCGGGGCGTCCACGGGGACGCCCCGGCGCTCCTCCTCCTCGTAACCCTCCTTCGCCTGCGTCAGGTTGGGGTGCACCTGGAGGGAGAGCGGGGCGCCCGCGGCGAGGATCTTCAGGAGGAAGGGGAGTCCGGGGCCGAACTTGGCCACGGTGGCCGCGCCCAGTTCCTTCTCGGGGCCGGCCGCGATGAGGTCGACGAGCGTGCCGCGGTCGGTGCGCGAGGGTGCGCCCGGGTGGGCCCCCATCCACATCTCCGCCTGCGGTTCGCCGGTCGGCTCGACGCCCAGCAGCTGCGGGATCGCGGTGGTGGAACCCCAGGCGTAGGGGCGGACGGTGTTGTCGAGGCGGTCCATTCGATTCTCTCTGCCGGGTCAGCTGCGCGGCGGACGGGCGCACGAACGGCGTACCTGGTTCGTACGTCGTTCGCACGTCGTCCGTACGCCTTCGGTCTTCTTCGCGTACGGGCGCCGATTCTCCGCGCGTGCGGAGATCGGGGCGTTCCGAGCCAGATCAGGCCCTCGAGGCGAGCGCCAGGTAAACGGCGGCGAAATCCGTGATGGCGATCAGTTCGGAGAGGGTCTCCAGTTCGCCGCCGGGTTCGGGCTCCAGCTCGCTGATCGGCGTGTCGTGGCTGAGGGCCAGCTCACGGGCGGCGGGGGCGGCGGTGAGGCCGCCGATCGGGCGGTCGCGAAGCAGCACCACGTGCGCGTGCAGTGCGGGCGGCTCCTCCACACGGTCGCGGAAGAAGTCGTCGGGGTCGGCGCTGGCGGCGAGCCGGCCGGCCAGCAGGGCGCTGTGCGCGGCGAGCGCCTCCGGGAGTTCGGCCATGACGGCGGGCCGGCCGGCCAGTTCCCCGAGGGCGGCGGCGAAACGGCGGCCCGCGGGACCGGCCGAGGCGCCCTCCGTCCAGATCACCGGAAGCGCGTCGGCGAGCTCGCCGGCGAGGGTCTTGGCGGCGTTGCTGTACGCCTCGATGGCGGGCCCGCACCGTTCGGCGATCTGGTCGAGGCGGTCGGCGACCTTCTCCAGCGCGTCCGGCGGCGCGGTGAGCAGGCCGATCCGGTCCAGCAGCGCCAGCAGCGGGGTGAGCAGCGCCCACAGGACGCCGGGGGCGGACGCGGCGAGCGGCTGCTCGTCCCTCTCGTCCTGCTCGTACGGGGCGGTCGCCATCGGTACGAAGAGGCCGTGGGCGCCCCCGACGGCCTCGGCGAGCGGGGTGCCGGCCGGGGCCACAGCGGCGACGGTGGAGCCACGCCGGTAGGCCTGCTCGGCGAGCAGGGACAGGCCCGGTTCCGTGCCGTCGGGGGTGGCGATCAGGAGCAGGTCGACGGAGCCGGCCCAGCCGGGGAGCTCCCAGCGCAGCGCGCCCGCGACGGGGGCGACGCCGGTCGGGGCGAGGCGGATGACCGGGCTGCCCGGGCCTGCCAGCGTGCCGAGGAAGTCGGCGGCGTGGGTGGCGGCGGCGCCGGGGCCGGCGATGAGGACGGCGCGGGGGCGGCCGTCGGGTTTCAGCTCGCCGACTCCGGCCTCGACGGCGAGCCGGGCGGCGGTGCGGACACGGGCACCGGACTCGGCGGCACCGCGCAGCAGGCCGCGCTGGTCGGCCTCTGCGAGGCCCTCCGGGGAGTCGAGCAGCGATTCGTCGAGCATGGGCGGCAGCCTCCGAACGCCGGGGTCGGCGGTTGTGCGGGCGGCGGGCCCCTCCTTGGGGCGGGCCCGGTCTGCGCGGACGTCTACGGGCCGTTACGCCGGGCGGCGGGCCTCGTCGACGAGGAGGACGGGGATGCCGTCGCGGACGGGGTACGCCAGGCCGCAGTCCTGGCCGGTGCAGACCAGCTCGGTGTCCTGCTCCTTGAGGGGGGCGTGACAGGCCGGGCAGGCGAGGATCTCCAGGAGGCCGGCTTCGAGCGGCATGTGGGGTCCCTTCGGGGCGGGTTGTGGGTACCGGTTCGGGTACGTGTGGTTGTGCGGATGTGCCTGGTCAGGGTACCGCCGTGCGGGCGGGGGTGTGGGGGGTTGGGGGCATGGTCGCGGGGTTTGGGGGCTGGGCCGGGTCGGGGGCCCGGTGACCGGGGACACGGCCGCCGGGCCGGGGCAACTCGGGAGAACCGCGACCGGGGCCTAGACCGCCATGACCGGCAGGAGCCGCCGTGACCGGCGACGCAGCCGATAAGCCGGGGCAGGTGGGAAGCGCCATGACCGGCGACATAGCCGCCACGCCGGGGCAACTCGGGAGAACCGCGACCGGGGCCGAGGCCGCGCGGCCGGGGCTGGAGCACCATGACCGACGACATAGCCACCAGGCCGGGGTGGGGCGGAGGCCGCGGTGAGCGGCGACGAGACCACCGGGCGGGCGCTCGGCCCGGCGCGACGGGGCGCCGCCGCCCCGAACCCGCAGCCCCCGGTCCACTCGCCACCGGGACTCCGTCACCCTGGGCCCCGGTCACCCGGCCCCTCACCCCAGCCGCCCCACCCCGGCTTCGCTCACCCCCGGATGATCGCCAGCGCCTCGTCCCGCACCCGTGCCATCGTCGCCTCGTCGCGCGCCTCCGCGTTCAGGCGCAGCAGCGGCTCCGTGTTGGACGGGCGGACGTTGAACCACCAGTCGGCGGCCGTGACCGTGAGGCCGTCGAGTTCGTCGAGGGTGACGCCCTCGCGGCCCTCGAAGGCCGACTTGAGCGCGTCGAGGCGGCCCTGCTGGTCGTCCACGGTGGAGTTGATCTCGCCCGAGCCCGCGTAGCGGTCGTACTCGGCGACCAGCGCCGAGAGCGTGCCCTTCTGGCCGCCGAGGGCCGCGAGGACGTGGAGGGCGGCCAGCATGCCCGTGTCGGCGTTCCAGAAGTCTCGGAAGTAGTAGTGCGCGGAGTGCTCGCCGCCGAAGATCGCGCCGGTGCGGGCCATCTCGGCCTTGATGAAGGAGTGGCCCACGCGCGTGCGGATCGGCGTGCCGCCGTTCTCCTTCACGACCTCCGGGACCGTCCACGACGTGATCAGGTTGTGGATGACGATGCCCTCGCCGCCGTGCTTGGCCAGCTCGCGCGCGGCGACCAGGGCGGTGACCGCGGACGGCGAGACCGGGTCGCCGTTCTCGTCGACGACGAAGCAGCGGTCGGCGTCGCCGTCGAAGGCGATGCCGAGGTCTGCGCCCTCGGTGCGCACCCGCTCCTGGAGGTCGACGATGTTGGCCGGATCCAGCGGGTTCGCCTCGTGGTTGGGGAACGTGCCGTCCAGCTCGAAGTACATCGGCACGAGGTCCAGGGGCAGGCCCTCGAAGACCGTGGGGACCGTGTGGCCGCCCATGCCGTTGCCCGCGTCGACGACGACCTTCAGGGGGCGGATGGAGGTCAGGTCGACGAGCGAGCGCAGGTGGACCGCGTAGTCCTCCAACGTGTCACGCTGCGTGATCGTTCCCCGCCGTGCGACGGGCTCGGGTGAGCCCGATTCGCTCCACCGCTCGACGAGTTCACGGATCTCGGCGAGGCCGGTGTCCTGCCCGACCGGGGCGGCGCCCGCACGGCACATCTTGATGCCGTTGTACTTGGCCGGGTTGTGCGAGGCCGTGAACATGGCGCCCGGCAGGTTCAGCGCGCCCGAGGCGTAGTACAGCTGGTCGGTGGAGCAGAGGCCGATCTCGGTGACGTCGACGCCGCGCAGCGCCGCCCCGCGCGCGAAGGCGCGGGACAGTCCCGGGGACGAGGGCCGCATGTCGTGCCCGATCACGATCGCGTCGGCATCGGTCACCTGGGCGAAGGCCGCTCCGAAGAGCTCTGCCAGCGACTCGTCCCACTGGTCGGGGACGACGCCGCGCACGTCGTAAGCCTTCACGATCTGCGACAGATCAACAGCCACGGCCAACCCTCCTGGAAGTCCTATCGGAACCCCCAAACTACCCGCCCCGGCCGACGACGCACGGCGTGGACCGAAACTGGTCCCCCAGCCGTAACCCTGAGGTCAGGGCAGCATCCAGCCGAGCACCGGTGAACTCTGGCCGACCACAATCAGACACATCACGAGCAACAGCGCCAGGCTCCACGGGAGCACCTTGCGCAGCAGGTCACCCTCCCGGCCCGCGAGACCGACCGCGGCGCAGGCGATGGCGAGGTTCTGCGGGGAGATCATCTTGCCGAGGACACCGCCCGAGCTGTTGGCGGCGGCCAGCAGCTCCGGCGACAGTCCCGACTCGCGCGCGGCGGTCACCTGGAGCGCTCCGAAGAGGGCGTTGGCCGAGGTGTCCGACCCGGACACGGCGACTCCGAACCAGCCGAGGACCGGCGACAGGAAGGCCAGCCCGGCGCCGGCCGCCGCCACGAAGTGACCGATGGTGGCCGCCTGCCCGGAAAGGTTCATCACGTACGCGAGGGCCAGCACGGAGGTCACCGTGAGGATCGCGAACCGCAGCTCGTACACGGTCGCGAGCCACTCCTTGACCGCCACGCGCGCGTGCACCCCGATCACGACCGCCGTGAGCATGCCCGCGAGCAGCACGAGCGTGCCGCCGGTGGAGACGATCGGCCAGGTGAACACGTTGCCGCCGACCCGCTCCCCGTCCGGGTCGAGGACGTCCAGGAAGGGCCAGTCGTAGGTCTGCGTGGCTCCGGCCAGCCAGTCCTTGACCACCGGGATCTGCGCCACGGAGAAGACGGCCACGATCAGCGCGTACGGCGCGTACGCCCGCACGACCTCCGCGCGGGGGTCCTCCTCGTCGAGCTCCTCGCTGCGGGCGCCGGTCAGCACGGACGCGCGGACCGGTTCGGCGGCGGGCCTGCGCGACTGCGGTACGGCGACCAGGGCGCCCGCGCCCGCCAAAGCGGCCGCGATGTCGGCGAGTTGCGGGGAGAAGTAGTTCGAGGCGGCGAACTGGGCGACGGCGAAGGCGATTCCGCACGCCATGGCCGGCACCCAGGTCTCCCGCAGGCCACGCTTTCCGTCCACGAGAGCGACCAGCACCAGAGGCACCACGAGAGCCAGCAGCGGGGTCTGCCGCCCCACCACGGACGCCACGTCCTCCAGGGGCAGACCCGTGACCTGAGCCAGCGTCACCACCGGCGTCCCCATGGCACCGAACGCCACCGGCGCCGTGTTGGCGACCAGCGCCACGATCGCGGCCTTCACCGGATCGAAGCCCAGGGCGACCAGCATCACCGCGCTGATCGCGACCGGCGCACCGAATCCGGCAAGCGCTTCCAGGAGGGCACCGAAACAGAAGGCGACGACGAGCGCCTGGATGCGCGGGTCGTCGGAGAGCCGCCCGAACGACCGTCGCAGGATGTCGAAGTGTTGGGTCCGCACCGTCATGCGGTACACCCACAGGGCGTTGACGACGATCCACAGGATGGGGAAGATCCCGAACACCGCCCCGTGGACCGCGCTGGAGATCGTCTGGTCGATCGGCATGCCGTACGCGAGCGCGGCGACGAGGACGGCCGCCAACAGACCTGTGAGGCCCGCCAGATGGGCCTTCATGCGCACACCGCCGAGCAGGATCAGGACGATCACCAGAGGCAGGGCCGCCACCAGGGCGGACAGGCCTAGTGAGCCGGCTACGGGGGCCAGTTCCTGGACGTACACGAGCGCCTCCCCGGATTCCGCCATGCGGAAAGCGATTTCTCACGGGTGACGGAATGATCGTGTCCGCGACAAGCGCGCGTCAATGGGTGTGCAGCATTCGACGAAATGAGGCGAACGGGACCGAGGGGAACTGACCGACCGCTCAGTTGTCGGGGGAGCGCAGAACCCGCAGGTGACCGCGGCGCGCGACCTCCATCGGGTCCGCCGCACGGCCACCGCCGCCGGCCTGCGCCGCGCGCTCCTGGGGCCGGGCGGCCTCGCGCACCGCGTTGGCGAGCGCTTCCAGGTCGTCGCCGCTGGGACGGGCCGGAGCGGAAGCGTCGAGGAGCCGGACGACCTCCCACCCGCGAGGGGCGGTGAGGCGCTCGGAGTGCTCGGCGCACAGGTCGTAGCAGTGGGGTTCCGCGTAGGTGGCGAGCGGGCCGAGAACCGCGGTCGAGTCGGCGTAGACGTACGTCAGCGTCGCTACGGCGGGACGGCCGCAAGCGGTGCGCGAACAGCGACGTACAGGGCTCACGACGTTGGACGGTACCGCACTCTTGAGCGGGCCGCGACGACTCTCCACCAGGTCACTCCACCGTGTCGTGTTGTGAAACGCCCCACAGGCCCCTTCCAGCACCCGCCGCTGACCTGCATGGACATACTTGTGCAGGGTCCCGTACGACCATGAAACCGGTCAACACTCCACATAAACGCCGTCAATTGGCTTCTGATCGCCGGTCTCGGAGAGATACGGAATCGAGCCCAATCTTGGCTGGAATGGTCATCCGGCGACATGCCGTACGGCGGCGGGCGGAGGGCCGGAATGGAGCGTGGACGCCCGGCACGCGCCTCGCGCGAGGACTACCCTTCACCAGTGATGGACAACCGAGTACCGCCCCGTGCCGCCGGCCCCGGGCCCCGCCGTCGTGATCGTCACGGCAGGGGCATGCGCGGGCCGATCGCGCCCCCTCAGGTGCCGCTCGCGGCGAGCCGTGCCGAGGCGTTCGCCGATCTGGTGCAGGACTCCGTGGAGCGCCTGGAGCGGCGGTGGCCGCAGCTCGCCGACGTCGATTTCCTCGTCCTCGAAGTACCGCGGCTGGACGGTCCCGGACAGGCGTGGAACGACGAGGCGGTTCCGCTCGGGAGCACCGTTCCCGCGCGTGAGGGGCGTCCCGCGCGGGTGGTCGTCTACCGGCGCCCCGTAGAGATCCGCACCAAGGGCCGCGACGAGCGGGCGGCACTGGTCCACGAGGTCGTCGTCGAACAGGTCGCCGAGCTGCTCGGTCTGACCCCGGAGACGGTGGACCCGCGCTACGGCGAGGACTGAGCAGCCCGGTACGACACCTGCCGGGCTGCCCGTGCGGCGCCTACTTCTGCAGCACCGACAGATCCTGCTCCGCCTCAGGCACGGCCACCGTCCCCCGGTCGTCGGGCAGGGTCTGGACCGTGAACGCCGGGACGCCGTCCTGCGTCGCGGCCAGGGTCCGGGACGCGTGGACCGGGCCCCCCGAGACCCGCTCCACCGTCAGTGCGTACGTGCCCTTGAGGCCGCTCGGCACCGGTACCTCGACGTCCTGCGTCGTGCCCGCCTTGACCGCGAACGTCTTCGACACCGTCCCGCCGCCCTCGGTGCCCGCCGACGCCGTGACCTTGACCTGCGCCGACTCCCCCGGTGCCACCAGCGACAGGGTCACGCCCTTCCCGGTGTTGCCGACCGACGTCGCGCGCGTGCCCACGGCTCGCGTGGCGGGAATGAACGCCGTCTCCTGGGCGGCGCCCTTTCCGCGCACCACCTGCACGGCGGCCACCACCGGCACCGCCTGGTCCGAGGGGGTCAGGACCAGGGACCCGGGCTCGCCGCGCGTCACGTCGCCGAGGTCGACGGCGGTCGTCATGCCCGACTTCAGGTGCAGGGTCTCGTTCCCGGCCGGGGTGATCAGCCCGTTCGGCGAGGCGAGGCGCACCTTGAGGTCCGCGTCGGCGTCGCCCGGTGTGAACGCGATCAGGCGCACCGCCGTCGCGTCCCTGGGGATCCCCGGGACGACCAGGCTCCCCGCCGGATCCGCGGCCGCCGAGAGCCAGTCGCCGCCCGCCTTGTCGTCCAGCGCCTGCACCGCGGCGCCGACCCGCCCGCTGCGGACGTTCACATGGACCGTGAGGTCGGCCTCCTCGGCGTCGGTCAGCGTCGACAGCAGGATCGGCTCGCTGGACCGGGGGGCGACGGTGATGCCCTCGCCCACGGTGGACTGGAGCGCCCCGTCCTTGCCGTACAGCTCGATGTCCACCACGGCGGCGGATTCGTCCGGGTTGGTCAGGTGCGCGTAGTCGGTCCGCCCGCCGGTCGTACTGGCCCCCGGGAACCAGAAGTCGGTGTCCGGGGCCGAGCAGTTGACCCCGAGCAGCCCGCGCCCTGCGCCGGCCGCGACCTCGGTCGTCTGCTGCACGGTCCAGCCGGGCGCGAACTTCCCCTCCGCCGTGCCGATCAGCGCGGGCGCCTCACCGCCCGAGCTGTCCCCGGAGACCGGCGAGCCGGGCTCCTTGGGCTTCAACACGGGCTTCTTGTCCTTGCCTCCGCCGGCGGGCAGCAGCTCGCCCTTCCCCTCGCTTCCCGTGCCCTCGGTGACCGGGGTGAAGGACGAATACGTCGTCTCGGCGAGGTCGGAGGTGCTCGGCGCGGGGCAGGCCAGGCTCGAGCGCTCCACCGGCAGCTGGGCCGCGGCCTTGGCGGTGTCCGTGCCGGTCGCCTCCGGGGCGGACAGCGTGGCGAACCCGGTGACGGCGGCGAGCGCGCCGACGCCGGCGATCAGGGACAGGGTGGTGCGGTTCACTGCTGACTCCCGTCGGGGCGCTCGTTGCCGCTGCCATGCGGGTGTTGCTGCTCCGGGTCGTACGCCGGGTCGTAGCCCTGCGGGTACTGGTCGTAGGGCTGCTCGTACGCCCCCGGCTGCTGCTGTCCGTACGCGTACGGGTCGTACTGGCCGCCCTGGTACGGGTCCGCCTGGTACTGGTCGTTCGGGTACTGCTCGTTCTGGTACTGCTCATTCTGGTACTGGTCGTTCTGGTACGGCTGCCCGTAGCCGTCCGCGGGGTACTGCCGGCCGGCGCTCTGGTACTGCTCGCCGCCGTACGTGCCGTACTCGGCGCCCGCGTAGGTGGCCGTGTCGTACTCGCCGTAGGCGGGCTGCTGCGGGACCGGCACCGGGGTCTCCTCCGATGCCACAGACGGGAACTCCTCGTCCCGGGCGGCCTCTTCGGCCTCGGCCTGCGCGCGCAGACGGCGGGCCCGGCGGCCCTCGCCTGCGACGGCCTGTGCGGGGATCACGGGCTCCTCGGGAAGGTCGTCGTCGACGTCGCGGCGGCGCCCGGGCAGCGCCAGCACGACCAGGACGACGGCGAGGAAGCCCTGCGCCCACAGCCAGGCGGTGTGGCTGATCGGGTCGTCGTAGGTGACGTCCAGGGTGCCGCCGCCGGCGGGGAGTTCGAAGCCCTGGGCCCAGCCGTCGACGGTGGTGCGGGTCAGCGGCTTGCCGTCGACGGTGGCCGTCCAGCCGTCGGACGCGGCGTCCGCGAGGCGCAGGATCCGGCCGTCGGCGCCGGCGGGGACCTTGGTGTGGATCTCGACGGGTCCGGCGGCGACCGGCTGCGGGGCGCCCGAGCCGGAGGCCGGGACGACGAGCGCGCGCGCGACCTGGCGGTCGACCCGCCACAGGGCGCCGCCGTCCTGCTGGCTGAGCCGGCTCAGGCCGGGCGTGGCGTCGAGGACGCGGCTGACCTCGCGGGGCGCGCCCTTGTGCACGAGGACGTAGCGCACGGCGAAGTCGCCGAGCTGATCGGCCTGGTCGGCGCCGGAACCGGCGACGAGGTTGGCGACGACCTTGTCGAGCGCGGCGTTGCCGCCGTCGGCCGCGGCGAGTTCGGCGTCGCCGAGGCGGGCGCCGGAGCCGCGGACCAGGGTGTAGCCGACGTGGGCGGCGGAGTCGCTGTCGAGGACGAGGGTGCGGGCCTGGTCGCGCGTGCCGCTCTCCTCGGCGACGAACGCGGGCACCTGCACCGGGTCGCGACGCTCCACGGGTCCGTCGGCGCCGCGGGTCATCCAGCCGGCGGCGACGAGCAGCGGGCCCGCGACCGAGGCGAAGGCGATCAGCGCGGCGACCGGCTGGCGCCAGCCGAAGCTCTGCTCGGCCACGCGCGTGCGCCCTCCCTCGGCGCCGATCACGGCGGCGGCCAGGAGCGCGATGCCGTATACGAGGGTCGCGGGGCCGGCCCAGGCGGAGCCGTTGGACAGCACCGCGAGGACGAGGCCCACCAGGGCGACCGCCCAGGCCGACCAGATGCCCCGTCGGCGCTCGCCGCGCAGCAGGGCGGCCAGCGCGGCCAGCACGATGCCGATCAGCATCAGGCCGCTGACCGTGCCGGGCCCGCCCGGGCTGGCGCCGAGCAGGTCGAGGGCGGAGGCGGCCGAGGCGCCGTACTCCAGGCCGGCCTCGCGGAAGAAGCCGAACGGCAGCAGGGACAGCGACCAGGGCGCCAGCACCAGCAGGGGCGTGCCCAGCTGGGCCAGGAAGCGCAGCCCGTAGGCGGCGATGTCGCCGCGGTGCACGGCGAGCAGCCCCACACCGAGAATCAGCGCCACGGGCCACACGATCGGCGTGAACGCGGTGGTGACCGTCAGCAGCAGGGCATAGGCCCAGGTGGCGCGCCAACTGCCGCGCGCACCGGAGGTGTTCGCGAGGCCGCTCGCCGCGACGGCCGCGCGCGCGAGCAGCGGCAGCAGCAAAGCGAGGACGGCGGTGCCGAGCCGGCCACCGGCGAGGGCGCCGGTGGCGGCGGGCAGGAAGGCGTACGCCACGGCGGCCCAGGCGCGCAGCAGCCGGGACTCGACGAGCGGGCGGGAGGCGAAGTACGCGGTGAGTCCGGCCAGCGGCACCGAGCAGACCAGCAGCACCGTGACCGCGAGGCCCGTGGAGCCGAACAGCGTCGAGGCCAGCATCGCGACCAGCGCGAGGTACGGCGGCGCGGAGCCGTCACCGCCGGCCCCCACCGGGTGCCAGGAGTCGAGGTAGCGCGACCACAGCTCGCCGGAGTCGGCGGGGGCGGGCAGCAGGGCGCCGCCCGCGAGGGAGCCGCCGCCGAAGAGTTCGCGGCAGGCGGCCAGCGAGACGAGCAGCAGGACCAGGAAGAGCATCGGTGCGGGGTTGCGGGCGATGCGCTTGAGGCGGGCGAACTGCTCGATCTCCAGGAAGTCCACGTCGTCGCCGCCGGGCCCGGACTCGACCGCGCCGCCGTGCCGTCCGGCGCCGGAGGTGACCTCCGGGTCGGAGCTGCCCAGGACGCTGCCCGCCACCTGTTCGACGGTGGCCCGCACCGTCGCGCCGGGCGGCGGGAAGAGGGGGCGCAGCTCGCCCTTGTCGACCATCGGCCGGCCGCGCCCGCGGCGGCCCGCGATGATCCGCTCGGGCCGCAGGAGTACGCCCATCAGGCCGCGGATCTCGTCGACCGCCTGCCCGGGCACCTTGCCGACGAGGTAGGCGACGGTGCGCAGCAGGGTGCCGAGGACCAGGCGGAGCAGCACCCAGGGCAGCGTGGCCGAGCGGGCGTTGACGAGGAGGGTGTAGACGGCGCCGGCCTTGTCGACCTTGTGCGGGGAGGCGGTGGTGCGGCCCGCGCAGTCGACGGCGCGGCGCTCGCGGGAGGCCGCCTCGGCGTGGCGTACGACCGCGTCGGGGGCGACGAGGACGCGGTGGCCCGCGGCGTGGGCGCGCCAGCACAGGTCGACGTCGTCGCGCATCAGCGGCAGGCGCCGGTCGAATCCGCCGAGCTCCTCGAAGACGTCGCGCCGGATCAGCATGCCGGCGGTGGACACGGACAGCACGGTCCGGACGTGGTCGTGCTGGCCCTGGTCCTGCTCGCGGCGGTCCAGGCCGGTCCAACGGCGGCCGGAGTTGGCGATGCTGACACCGACTTCGAGGAGCTGCCTGCGGTCGTACCAGCCGCGCAGCTTGGGGCCGACGACGGCCACGTCGTCGCGGCCGAGTTCGAGTTCGTTCTCCACCACCCGCAGCAGCTCGGCCAGCGCGTCCGGTTCGGGTGCGCAGTCGTCGTGCAGCAGCCACAGCCACTGCACGGGCTCGCCGTGCGGCAGCTCGGGCATGTCGTAGGCGTCGTCGCGCCAGGTGCGCGTGACGGGGTCCCAGCCGCTCGGCCGCTTCAGGTACGGCAGCTCCTCCGGGGTGAGGAGCGGCGCCGTGCGGTTGACCTCCTCGACGGCCTGGCCGAAGCCGGTGCGCCGTGCGAGGTGCAGGACGCGGTCGGGGCCGAGCGCGTCGGTGACCTGCTGCGCGGAGTCGTCGGCGCTGCCGGTGTCGGCGCCCATGGCGAACTGAACCGGCCGCTCCTGGCCGAGCAGCCCGGCGAGCGCGTCGGGCAGCCAGCGGGCGCCGTCGTGGGAGACGAGGACCGCGGTCACCACATGACGCGGGAACTCTGGTGTGGCAGCGGCATCGTGATGGGCTGCCGTGTGGCTGTGCACGGACATCGAGGTACGGGCCCCGGTTCGGTGGACTGCGGTGGACACCTGTGCCGTATGGGGGCGGCGGGGTGTCTCGGACGAGCGCCCACACTATCGGCTGCCCATGACGACGGCCCGCCGCCTGTGGACAACCCACCCGCGACGGGCCGTTCGCCCCGTATGTACGAGGACGACGCATGCCGTCGGGTCAGACCGCCGCCTTCTTCAGGCGGCGGCGCTCACGTTCGGACAGACCGCCCCAGATGCCGAATCTCTCGTCGTTGGCCAGGGCGTACTCAAGGCATTCGGAGCGGACCTCGCAGGCGAGACAGACCTTCTTGGCCTCGCGGGTCGAGCCGCCCTTCTCGGGGAAGAAGGACTCGGGGTCGGTCTGGGCGCACAGCGCGCGCTCCTGCCAGCCGAGTTCCTCGTCCGCGTCGTCGACCAGCAGTTGCTGCACCAGCTCGGTCATGTGCGCCCCTCGTCTGTCTTTCGCGTCCCCGTGATGTAGCCGTTACCGATTCCGGCTGAACGACACGAGTGAAATTACAAGTGTGCTGCTCCGGGCGAGTCAAGCCGAGATCTGCTATTGAGCCCCTTATTCACTCTGCGGAACCAAGGCCGAGCGGAAAGTGTTCAAATCGCCATAAACCTTGACACGCTGTTGGGGCCCGGGAGGCCATCGGCCCCACGCGAGCCCTGTACGGAGAAGGACGCCCAGTGGCTCAATCTCGTTCCGACGCGCGCATCGAAGCGAACCGGATCACATTCGGATCACGGGATCACCACGAGGCTTGCGCACCGGTTGTGCGCCATGTGTCCCGGTCAACGCATGAGCAAACCTTTCATCTGAGTGATGAACCGGAACAGGTGAAACAGGTCCCACAAATCGGGCGTCGAGTTGACAGTGAAGGTGTGAGCCGCTGTGCTAGTGGGCATGCTCGCGAACTTGGCGCCCACCTCGACCCGCTCCGCCGGGTCACGCGGTGCTGCCCACGCTCGCCGTAGCTGTTGTTGCTGTTCCAGCTGTTGAGCCCAACGCGCTCCGGCTGCCCCTGAGTCCACCGCGACTCGGCTGCTGTTCCCCACGCCCGCACCCGGGCACCCCTCCCGCCCGTGACCCGGGCGGACGGTCGTGACATCCAGCCCCCACCTCTTCCCGCCGAGGAAACACCGCATCCCATGAACAGCGACAGCGACCTCCAGATCGCCGGCGACATCCTCGAAGTCCCGCACCTCCTCCAGGCCCCGCGCGAGCACCCGGCCACCGTCGCCGAATTCGTCGGCCTGGCCCGCTCCATCGCCGCCGACCGCGCCCAGTGGGAGCACCTCGTCCGGTACGACGCCACCAGCCGCTGGTACCACCGGCTGCGCACCGGCCCGGGTTACGAGGTCTGGCTGCTGTCCTGGGTGCCGGGCCAGGGCAGCGGACTGCACGACCACGGCTCCTCCTCCGGCGTCCTCACCGTCCTGGAGGGCACCCTCACCGAGCGGACGGAGCGGGGCACGCGCGTGTGGGAGCCGAGCGGGCAGCTGGTGTTCGCGCCGGGCTATGTGCACGAGGTGCTGAACGACACCCTCGAACCGGCGGTCAGCCTGCACGTCTACTACCCGGGCCTCACGGAGATGCCGATGCACACCCCGCAGTGCACGGCCCTCGCCGAGCTCCCGTAACCGCGTGCCACGTTGTCGTACCCGCCTGCAACACTTGCTCCATGCGGATTGTGGTTCTGGCAGGCGGCATCGGCGGTGCCCGGTTCCTGCGCGGTCTGAAGCGGGCCGTGCCGGACGCGGACATCACCGTCATCGGCAACACCGGTGACGACATCCACCTCTTCGGGCTGAAGGTCTGCCCGGACCTCGACACGGTGATGTACACGCTCGGCGGCGGCATAAACGAGGAGCAGGGCTGGGGGCGGGCCGACGAGACCTTCCATCTGAAGGAGGAGCTCGCGGCGTACGGCGTGGGGCCGGAGTGGTTCGGCCTCGGCGACCGGGACTTCGCCACGCACATCGTGCGGACGCAGATGCTCGGCGCCGGATACCCGCTCAGCGCGGTGACCGAGGCCCTCTGCGACCGCTGGCAGCCCGGCGTACGGCTCATCCCGATGACGGACGACCGCGTCGAGACGCACGTGGCCGTGACCCTGCCCCCCAGCGGCCCCGGCGCGGGCGAAGGCGAGCGCAAGGCGATCCACTTCCAGGAGTACTGGGTCCGGCTGCGGGCCTCGGTCCCCGCCCACGCGGTCGTGCCGGTCGGGGCCGAGCAGTCCAAGCCGGCGCCGGGCGTCCTGGAGGCGATCGCCCAGGCGGACGTCATCCTCTTCCCGCCGTCCAACCCGGTCGTATCGGTCGGCACGATCCTGGCCGTGCCCGGTATCCGCGAGGCGATCGCCGATGCCGGGGTGCCGGTGGTCGGCCTCTCCCCCATCGTCGGGGACGCGCCGGTGCGCGGAATGGCCGACAAGGTGCTCGCCGCGGTCGGCGTGGAGGCCACGGCGGCGGCGGTCGCCGAGCACTACGGCTCCGGGCTGCTCGACGGCTGGCTCGTGGACACCGTGGACGCGGGCGTGGTGGAGCGGGTCGAGACGGCGGGCATCCGCTGCCGGGCCGTACCGCTGATGATGACCGACGAGGAGGCGGCCGCGCAGATGGCGCGTGACGCGCTGGCGCTGGCGGAGGAGGTGCGGGCGTCATGACCGGTTACCGGGTCTGGGCGGTGCCCGGCCTGCCGGAGGTGGCGCCGGGCGACGACCTCGCCAAGCTGATCGCCGCCGCCGAACCGGGTCTGGCCGACGGGGACGTGCTCCTCGTCACGTCGAAGATCGTCTCCAAGGCGGAGGGCCGGATCGTCCAGGCGGACGACCGGGAGGCCGCGATCGACGCGGAGACGGTGCGGGTGGTGGCCCGGCGCGGGCCGCTGCGCATCGTCGAGAACCGGCAGGGCCTGATCATGGCGGCCGCCGGTGTCGACGCCTCCAACACGCCCGGCGGGACGGTGCTGCTGCTCCCGGAGGACCCGGACGCCTCGGCGCGGGCGATCCGCGAGGGCCTCCGCGACGCGCTCGGCGTCGACGTCGGTGTGGTCGTCACCGACACGTTCGGGCGGCCCTGG
This sequence comes from Streptomyces sp. NPDC059861, assembly GCF_042731435.1. NCBI lineage: Bacteria > Bacillati > Actinomycetota > Actinomycetes > Kitasatosporales > Streptomycetaceae > Streptomyces > Streptomyces sp. NPDC059861. The sequence goes on from NZ_JBHWJQ010000027.1 coordinate 23,205, forward strand.
CGCGCGGGGCTCACGGACGTGGCGATCGGCGCCGCCGGTGTGCGGGTGCTCGACGACCTGCGCGGCGGCGTGGACGCGCACGGCAACCCGCTCAGCGCCACCGTCGTCGCCACCGCGGACGAGCTCGCCGCCGCGGGCGACCTGGTCAAGGGCAAGGTGGCCGGGCTGCCGGTCGCCGTCGTGCGCGGCCTGGCGCACACGGTGGCCGAGGAGGACGGGGAAGGGGCGCGGGCACTGGTACGGAGCGCACGTGACGACATGTTCCGGCTGGGCACGTCGGAGGCGGTGCGCGAGGCGGTGACCCAGCGGCGTACGGTCCGGTCCTTCACGGACGAGCCCGTGGACCCCGGCGCGGTACGCCGGGCGGTCGCCGCGGCCGTGACGGCGCCGGCGCCGCACCACACGACGCCGTGGCGTTTCGTCCTGCTGGAGTCGCCCGGGTCGCGGGCCGAACTGCTGGACGCGATGCGGGACGCCTGGATCACGGACCTGCGGCGGGACGGCAAGACCGAGGAGTCCATCGCCAAGCGCGTGAAGCGCGGGGACGTCCTGCGCCACGCGCCGTACCTCGTGGTCCCCTGTCTGGTCATGGACGGCTCGCACACCTACGGGGACGTGCGGCGGGACGGGGCCGAGCGGGAGATGTTCGTGGTCGCCGCCGGGGCGGGCGTACAGAACTTCCTGGTGGCGCTGGCCGGGGAGCGGCTGGGTTCGGCGTGGGTGTCGTCGACGATGTTCTGCCGGGACGTGGTCCGTGAGGTGCTGGGGCTGCCCGGCGACTGGGACCCGATGGGGGCGGTGGCGGTCGGTCATCCGGCGGAGGAACCCCGGCCGCGTCCGGACCGGGACGCGGGCACGTTCATCGAGGTGCGGTGACCATGCCCCTCGGGCGCCTACCCTCATAGGGCACCTTGTCCTCTCTCCCCTGGGATCACCTTCGTGGCCGGCCGTTTCGCTCCGCGTCCCACGCGTACGACAGTGCGCGGCGGGGAGGTCGCCGTGCCCGCGGGCGTGCCACGGCAGGCGGCGCGGGCGGCGGCACGGGTCCGGACCTGGGCGCCCGACGGCCCGCTGGAGCTGGGGCTGGCCCTGGGACCACTGCGGCGGGGCCCCGGCGACCCGACGTTCCGCACGACGCCCGACGGATCGGTGTGGCGGGCCTGCCTCACCCCGGCCGGACCGGGGACCTTGCGCGTGTCGGCGCACGACGGTCAGGTGCGCGGCGAGGCGTGGGGTCCCGGTGCGGACTGGCTCCTCGACCAGCTCCCCGACCTCCTCGGCGCCTCGGACGACCCGTCCCGCTTCACCCCACGGCACCGGATCGTCGCCACCGCCCGCCATCGGCGGCCAGGGCTGCGGCTGGGGCGGAGCGGCCTCGTACTGGAGTCCTTGATCCCGTCGATCCTTGAGCAGAAAGTCACGACCGACGAGGCGTACCGGGCGTGGCGGTTGCTGGTCCGGAAGTTCGGCGAGCCGGCGCCGGGGCCGGTGCCCGGGGGCATGCATGTGATGCCGGGGCCGCGGACCTGGGCGCTGATCCCCTCCTGGGAGTGGCACCGGGCCGGTGTCGACGACAAGCGGGCGTCCACGATCCTGCGGTCGGTACGGGTCGCTGCGCGGCTTGAGCAGGCGATGGGCATGGAACCCGCGGCCGCGCGGGCGCGCCTGGAGGTCGTACCCGGGGTGGGGCCGTGGACGTCGGCGGAGACCGTCCAACGCAGCCATGGCGCACCGGACGAGGTGACCGTCGGGGATCTGCATCTGCCGGGGATCGTCGGCTGGGCGCTGGCCGGGGACCGGGACGCGGACGACTCCGTGATGCTGTCCCTGCTGGAGCCCTACGCCGGACAACGGCATCGCGCGGCCCGTCTCATCCTCCTCAGCGGCAGGGTCCCCCCGAGACGAGCCCCCCGAATGCCTCGCGGCGACATCGGCCGCCTGTAGCCTCGCGGCACGGCCCCGCGCGGGTGCTGAGGCCCCGGCGATGCGCAACCCGGCGCGACGGCGTGCCGCCCGCGCCCACCCGTGCCGCCTCAGGCGGCACGCATATCCGCGGCGTGCGCGGCCGGTTGCCCGCGGCGTGCGCGGACCGGCTGCCCGGGGCCAGGCGGATGGCGCAGCCGGGCACACGGCGCCGCACCCGCGTACAGCGAGAAGCCCGACACACTGGGGGCACCCGCCTCCGGCGAGAAGGAACCGTGCCCGGAGCCGGCGCACGGAGCGGCACCCGGACATGACGGGAAGCCGGGCGCACGAAGCCGCACCCGCCCACGGCGAGAAGCCCGGCCCCCGAGGGCGGCACCCGCCCGCGGCGAGAAGCCCGACACACGCGGGGCACCCGCCCACGGCGAGAAGGAACCGTGCCCGGAGCCCGGCCCCCCGAGGGCGGCACCCGCCCGCGGCGAGAAGGGGTCGTGTCGGGGGGTGTCCGCCCGCAGCGGGTGGCGCGTCAGCCCGGGTGCGTCGGTAAAGGACCGATTCCGCGCCGTTCCGAGGACGGACACCCCCCGACACGGCCCCGACCCACCCCCGGCACGGCGCGGACCCACCCCCGGACAGAAGGCGCCGCAGCAACCAGGCACGCTCTCAGCCTGGCTACTGGTCCGACGAGAACCGCACCGCACCCCCCGGAATCCGCACGTCGCACCACACCCGCGCGCCCTCGCGCAGTTCGTTGTCGGGACCCACCACCGCACCGTCGCCGATGACCGTGCCGGTCAGGACGGAGCGCCGGCCGACGCGGGCGTGGTTGCCGATGAGGGAGTCGGTGATGACGGCGCCCGGCTCGATCACCGCGCCCGGCAGGATCGTGCTGCCGAAGACGCGCGCGCCCTCCGCGACGAACGCCCCCTCACCCACCACCGTGCCGCCGGCCAGCTTCGCGTCCGGCGCCACCCTCGCCGTAGGCAGGACGAGACGGTCACCGCAGCGCCCGGGCACCGCCGGAGAGGGCGCCCGGCCCAGCACCAGGTCCGCCGAGCCCCGCACGAACGCCGCCGGCGTGCCCAGGTCGAGCCAGTACGTGGAGTCGACCATCCCCTGCAGGTGCGCGCCCGCCGACAGCAGCCCGGGGAACGTCTCCCGTTCCACCGACACCGGCCGGCCCGCCGGGATCGTGTCGATGACCGACCGGCGGAAGACATACGCCCCCGCGTTGATCTGGTCGGTGACGATCTCCTCCGGCGTCTGCGGCTTCTCCAGGAACGCCGTCACCCGCCCCGTCTCGTCCGTCGGCACCAGCCCGTACGCCCGCGGGTCCGTCACCTGCGTCAGGTGCAGGGACACATCCGCGCCGGTCGTCTCGTGCGTGCGCACCAGCGCCCTGATGTTCAGCCCGGTCAGGATGTCGCCGTTGAAGACCAGGACCGGATCGTCAGGACCGGAGTGCAGCCGCGACGCCACGTTCCGGATCGCGCCACCCGTACCGAGCGGCTCGTCCTCCGTGACGTACTCGATGTGCAGCCCCAGCGACGAGCCGTCCCCGAAGTGCGGTTCGAAGACCTCCGCCAGATAGGACGTGGCGAGCACGATGTGCTCCACGCCCGCCGCCCTCGCCCGCGCCAGCTGATGGGTGAGGAACGGCACCCCCGCCGCCCTGACCATGGGCTTGGGCGTGTGCACCGTGAGCGGGCGCAACCGGGTGCCCTTGCCGCCGACCAGGAGGATCGCTTCTGTCACCTGTCGTCTCTGCTTCCTGCCGGGACCGGCCGAACTGTCTTTCGGCCGGCCAGTGTATGCAGACCGATGTCCGGTGCCTTCGACGGCCGTACGCCCTCACCGAAAGCCCCCCTCTGAACACGTCCGCCCCGTATCTCCACCTAGTGGATCCGCAGAGCCCCGCGACACGCCTCCCGGCCCTCACGGCCGCCCCTGGAGACGTGACGCCTGCTCACGGATGGATCCGAGCTTGCCGTACAGAACCCGTCCTGGGCAGTCCGTCGCGAAACCGTCCCGGTGCCCCGAGACGACATTCAGTCGTACGTTCGTACCTTTTTTGTAGAGGTTGCCACCCCCGGACTTCAGGTATGTCCTGCCTCCCGGATTGCTTCCGAAGAGCCCGAGCTTCCAGGCCGCCAACTGCCCCACGGCCTTCACCGTCGTCGCGGACGGTGAAGCGGTGTTGAACGTGCCGATGACGGCGATGCCCGTGCTGTCGTTGTTGAACCCGAGGGTGTGAGCCCCCATGACCGCCTTCGCCACGCCCCCGGCGCGTCCCTCGTAGATGTTTCCGCACTTGTCGACGAGGAAGTTGTAGCCGAGGTCCCGCCAGCCCATGCTCAGGACGTGGTAGCGGTAGATACCGCGAATGACGGACGGGGCCTGTGCGCAGGTGTAGTTGTTCCCGGTGGCGGTGTGGTGCACGAAGGCCGCCTTGACCGTCTTGGTGTAGAGGAACCCCTTCTCACGCACCTTCTCGTCCGCTCCCCAGCCGTGCCGGGTGGTGATGCGCGGACGCGGGCCGATGTACGGCTGGGCCAGCTGTTCCTGCGTCATCTCGCCGGCGCGCAGCACGAACAGCTCGTCCTCGGTGTCCGCCCGGCCCAGCGCGGGGATCTCGGTGGCGCCGAGCGGGGCGAGCAGGGCGTTGGGCTCCGCGGATGCGGCGGTCTCCGCGCTGAGGGGACCGGTGAGCGGGGGGTCGTCGTCGGCACCGGCACGCCGGGCGGGGGCGCCGGCTGTGGCGCCTGCGGTGGCGTCCGCGGTCTCCGCCCGGCCGGGGTCGACGAGTTCGAGGCGGAGGCCGGCGGGGAGCGGGGCGGCCGTACGCCCGGCCGGGCTCTCGGGTTGGACCCGCACCTCCACGCCGTCGGAGTCCCCGACCCACAGCGGTGCGGTGGCGCCGCGGAGGCGGCCGGAGGTGGCCTCGGGGCTGCCCGGGTCGGGAGCGTGCTCGGCGGTGTGGGTCTCGACGTCCTGCCAGCCGGACCAGGCGCCGGTCCCGGCAGCCCGGGTACGGACCTGGACCCGGCCGTGGAGCGCGGTGTCCGGGTCGTCCCAGACGACACCGACGAGGGAGAACCGCCGTACGTCCTGACGGGGCAGGCCTTGTGCGGCAGGCGCGCCGGGAGCACGCTCACCGGTCAGAGGGACGAGGGGAATGGACTGGGTGCTGCCCGGCACTGCGGGCTGCACGGACCGGCCGGCGGCTTTGCCGGCCTCGGTGCCCGGTGCTGCCAAGGCGTTCGCGGGCAGGGTCAGCGGTAGGGAGAGGGCGGCGGCACACGTCACGCCGATGGAGGAAGCAAGGAGTCCACGCATGCTCCTGATCCTGGACATAGCCCTATAAATCTGTCCATCGGGGAATTGACACGCCGTCGGAACGGACTCGCCCGAACCGGTGGCCCCGCCACTCGATGCGCGCCCGGCCGCGCGCGTACGCTTGCGCGGGTGAACGCCACCGATCGCACCCCTGCCGACCTGCTGCGTTCCGCGCTCGCCGCGGACCCCGCGCGCCCCCTGGTCACCTTCTACGACGACGCCACCGGAGAACGGGTCGAATTGTCCGTGGCCACCTTCGCCAATTGGGTGGCCAAGACGGCGAACCTCATCCAGGACGGACTGTCGGCCGAGCCCGGCGACCGGATCGCGCTGCTGCTGCCCGCGCACTGGCAGACGGCCGTATGGCTGCTGGCGTGTTCGTCGGTCGGCGCGCTCGCGGACATGGACGGCGATCCGTCGCGGGCGGACTTCGTGGTGGCCGGCCCGGGCCGGTTCGAGGACGGCCTCGCCTGCCGCGGCGAGCGGTACGCGCTGTCCCTGGCACCGCTGGGCCGGCGCTTCCCGTCGCCGCCGGAGGGATATGCCGACTACGCCGTGGACGTGCCCACTCACGGCGACCGCTTCGCGCCGTACGCGCCGGTCGACCCGGAGGCGCCCTCGCTGATCGTGGCCGGAGCGGAGTACACCGGGGCCGAGGTCGTGGAGCGGGCGGCGGCCGACGCACCCGGGCTGGACCTGACGGGTCCCGGATCACGGATCCTGTCCGCACTGCCGTACGACACCTGGGAGGGCCTGAGCGCCGGGCTGTACGCCCCGCTCTCGATCGGCGGGTCCGTGGTGCTGTGCCGGAACCTGGACCAGCTGGACGGCGAGCCCCTGGCCAAGCGCATCGAGGCCGAACGCGTCACGGCGACCGCCCGCTAAGGCCTGTCCGAACCCGGTGCGGCATCCGGGAGGGGGCCCCTCCAACGCCCCCCTCACGGGGGTCCCCTTGAGGAACCCGGCGTCACCCGATCGGCCCACCACCACCCGCGCCCCCACCCCGTCCGGGTCATGGTCGTAGGAGCAGTAAGGGCAGCACGACACGATCGGACCGTTCGTACACGCTCGTACTCCATGAGGGGTGGATTCCGTCGTGAGGGACACCGCAGGCATGCCATCCGGGGGCCCGGACGACAACACGCCGGCGGTGGCTCTGGGGCCGGGCGCCGGGGCGTCCGCCTCCGGCGACGGGCTCATACGCCGGCGCCGGCGGCGCTGGACCTGCGGGGGGACCGTGGGGATGGTGGGGGTCCTGGCCGGCGCGCTGGTGGCCGGATGGGTCGTGTACACGAAGCTCGACGGGAACATCACGCCCGACGAGGCCGCGGCCGCCGAGCTCGCACGCTACGAGCGGGAGCGGCCCACCGCGCTGGTGCGGGGCGCGCAGAACATCCTGCTCATCGGATCGGACTCGCGGGCCGGCGAGGGCAACGGCGAGTACGGTCGGGACACCGGGACCGAGCGCTCGGACACCACCATCCTGCTGCACCTGTCGGCCGGGCGGGGCAGCGCCACCGCGGTCTCCATCCCCCGCGACCTGATGGTGGACGTGCCGGGTTGCCGGCGCCCGGACGGCAAACGCAGCGCCCCGATGTTCGCGATGTTCAACTACGCCTTCGAGACGGGCGGTTCGGCCTGCACCATCCGCACCGTCGAGCAGATGACGGACATCCGGATCGATCACCACGTGGTCGTCGACTTCAGCGGGTTCAAGAAGCTGGTCGACGCCGTCGGCGGCGTACGGATCTGTGTGGCCGAGCCGATCGTCGACAAGGAGGCCAAGCTGCGGCTGCCGGCCGGCCTCGTGACGCTCGACGGCGAGCAGGCCCTCGGTTACGTCCGCGTCCGCAAGTCCCTCGGCGACGGCAGCGACACCGACCGGATGGAGCGCCAGCAGCAGTTCCTCGCGGCCCTGGTGCAGAGGCTGCGCGGCAACGACGTCCTGCTGAATCCCGTGAAGCTGTATCCCGTCCTTGACGCGGCCACGTCGGCGCTCACCACGGACCCGGGTCTGGCAAGTCTGCGTGGTTTGTACGACCTTGTCCGTGGTCTGCGTGACATTCCCACGGAACGTGTGCAGTTCCTGACGGTGCCGCGGGAGTCGTACGCGGGCAATGCCAATCGCGACCAGTTGATGGAGCCGGCGGCGCAGCGGCTCTTCGAGCGGCTGCGTTCCGACGCGCCGGTGCAGGTCTCAGGAAAGACGGTCCTGGATTTCGCCGGAAGCGCGCACGAAGGGGACGGCGGCACGGTTTCGGAGTCGAACGGTCACGGGGAGTATGCCGATTCCGTCCTCTCCCCTGCGTCTCCGGCACCCACGTTCAGCGGGAAGACCGCCGCCGAGGACGACTGCCGGTAAAGCGCGCACCAAGTCATCGGACATTCGTTCCGGGAAATGGGCGGATTGCCCAGTTGTAGGGAAGTGGAATTTGTCACCGTCGTCGCTCGACGTCGAACTGGGCGGATAGTGTGAGCGCTTCGGTGCACCCGGCCCCCGGCCACGCAGTCCATTTCCGGGGTCGCGCACTGTACGAGGTTTGTACGAGACCGAGCGCCTCAAGGGGGAAGGCGCCGCGTGGCCCCGACGGAGGATTCAGGCAACCGTGGACGCGCAAGGCCGTGGGCGGGCGGAGAACATCGATCCCGCAGACCAGTGGGTACTCAATCCGAACACCGGCGAATACGAACTGCGACTGAGCCCTTCCGCACCGCAGTCGACGGTTCCCGGCCCGCGCAGAGCAGGCACCCGCGGTTCCGGCGGAGCACCACGCGCCCGGACCTCGCCCGCAGCGCGGGAGAAGACCGGGCGGGAGCAGGCCGGAGGGGAGAGGCAGAGCGCGCCGGAGCGCGGTGAGGTGCCGGGTCAGCGCAGACGCCGTGGCGCGCCCGCCGAGCCCGCGGCCGGGCGACGCGGACGCCGGCCGGCGAAGAAGCCCAAGGGGCGCAAGGCCGTGCTGTGGACCGGCGGCGTCCTGGCCTTCCTGCTCGTCGCTGGGGCCGGTGCCGGATACCTCTACATCGAGCACCTCAACGGCAACATCACCTCCGTCGCCGACGACGGTGCCAGCACCGGTGGCTTCCAGAAGGACAAGGCCATCAACATCCTGCTGATCGGCACCGACAAGCGCACCGGCGCGGGCAACGAGGCCTACGGCGACTCGGGCAGCCCGGGCCACGCGGACACCACGATCCTGCTGCACGTCTCCAAGGACCGCTCCAACGCCACCGCGCTGAGCATCCCCCGTGACCTGATCGTGGACGTCCCGGACTGCCCGACCACCCAGGAGGACGGCACCAGCGAGGTGATCCCGGGAACACCGGGCGTCCGCTTCAACACGAGCCTCGGCCAGAGCGGTCGTACGCCGTCCTGCACCATGCGCACGGTCACCGAGCTGACCGGGATCACCCCGGACAACTTCATGGTCGCCGACTTCAACGCGGTCAAGACGCTGACGACGGCGGTCGACGGCGTCGAGGTGTGTCTGGCCAAGGACATCGACGACACGGACTCCAAGCTCAATCTGCCGAAGGGCACCCACACGATCCAGGGTGAGCAGGCCCTCGCCTTCGTGCGCACCCGGTACGCCGTCGGCAACGGCGGCGACCTGAGCCGGATCGGACTCCAGCAGCAGTTCCTCAGCGCGCTGATGCGCAAGCTGAAGTCCAACGACACGCTCACCGACCCGTCGAAGATGCTGAAGCTGGCCGAGGCGGGCACCAAGGCGCTGACCGTCGACTCCCAGCTGGACAGCATCGGCAAGCTCAAGGACCTCGGTCTGGAGCTGGGCAAGCTCGACACCAAGAACCTGACGTTCACCACCGTGCCGGTCATCGACAACCCGGCCGAGACGGTGAAGGCCACGGTCGTGCCCAACCCGACGACGGCGCCCCAGGTCTTCCAGATGATCAAGGAGGACGTCTCCTTCACCGAGGTCAAGCAGCAGAAGGCCAAGGAGAAGGCCGCGGTGGCCGCCCGGCTCAAGGGCAGCAAGGCCGATCCGGCCGAGGTGCGGGTGCGCGTCCTCAACGGCGGTGCCCCCTCGGGCAGCGCCCAGGAGACCCTCAACTGGCTGCAGAACGACGAGGGCGTCACGAAGTCCGAGAACGCGGGCAACGCCGACTCGGCGCTGAGCAGGACCACCCTGGAGTACGCGCCGGACCAGGCGGACCAGGCGCGCAGGCTGGCGGCCATCATGGGCCTGTCCGGGTCGGCGATGAAGCCCGGCGAGAGCGTCGACAACTCCCAGGGCCTGCCCACGATGACACTGACGCTGGGCAAGGACTTCAAGGGCGCGGGAGTGTCGCTCACCGCTCCCGCCAAGGCGCCGGAGGGCGTCGAGAAGTCCACGGCGGACAAGGTCGTGTGCGCCGAATAGAAAAATTGAGGGGTAACCCAACGGGTCCGTCGCGCGTCTGACTTGGCGCGGGGCGGACCCGTTCTCGATGGTGCAGGGGTGGGAGGGCAGGCAGGTGGCGCAGAGCAGTGTGCACAAGGACGTGCCCGCGGTGGAGGGCACGGACACGGGGTCCGTCGCCACGCGGGACGAGAAGCCGACGGCCACGCCCGGGGCGGACCGCCGCGGGCGGGGTGGCGGGGGCGGGCGGCGCGGGGGGCGCCGCGGCACCCCACGGCGGCCTCGCAGACGGCGCGTGCTGCGCTGGTCGGCGACGGTGCTGTCGGTGGTCATACTCGGGACCGCGGGCGCGGGTTATCTCTACTACCGGCATCTCAACGACAACCTGGAGACCGGCCGGCGCAGCGGCGGCGACTCCAAGGCCGAGAAGCCGCAGCCGAACGCGGCGGGGCAGACGCCGCTGAACATCCTGCTGATCGGCTCCGACAGCCGGAACTCGGCGGAGAACCTGAAGCTCGGCGGTTCCAGGAGCAGCGTCGGCGGCAAGCCGCTCGCGGACGTGCAGATGCTGGTGCACCTCTCGGCGGACCGCAAGAACGCGTCGGTGGTGAGCATTCCGCGGGACACCCGGGTCGACATACCCGCGTGCACGGACCCGGAGACCGGCGAGACCTATCCGGCGACCAACCGGATCATCAACGAGTCCCTCGCCCGCGGCGGCCCCGGCTGCACGCTGACCACCTGGGAGAACCTCACCGGGGTCTACATCGACCACTGGATGACGATCGACTTCGCGGGTGTGGTGGACATGGCCGACGCGGTCGGCGGCGTCGAGGTGTGCGTGGAGCAGAACGTGTGGGACCGCCCGCTGCCGAACGTGCCCGGCGGCTCCGGACTGAAGCTGGCGGCCGGCACCCGGAAGGTGCAGGGCAAGCAGGCCCTGCAGTGGCTGCGCACCCGGCACGCCTTCTACAGCGACGTGGGCCGGGCCAAGGCCCAGCACATGTACATGAACTCGATGATCCGTACCCTGAAGCAGCAGAACGTCTTCACGGACACCGGCCGGCTGATGACCCTGGCCGAGACGGCCACGAGGGCGCTGAAGGTCTCGGAGGAGATCGGCACGGTCACAGCCCTGTACGACCTCGCCATGCAGCTGAAGACGGTGCCGACGAACCGCATCACCATGACGACCATGCCCACCGCCACCGACCCGCAGGACCCCAACCATCTGGTGCCGGCCGGGGCGGACGCCGAGCAGATCTGGTCGCTGGTCCGCGACGACGTGCCCTTCGACAAGAACGGCAAGCCGTCCTCGAAGAAGCCGCAGGACCGGGACAAGAGCACCGGCAAGCCGTCCGGCGACCCGGCCGCCGACGACGCCGAGATCGGTGTGCTGGTGCAGAACGCCACCCGGTCCACCTCCGAGGGCGCGGTCGACGGGCGGGCGAGCGCGCTCGCCGGCGCGCTGGTGGCGAAGGGCTTCACACGGGCGGCGGCGGACACGACGGGCGGGCTGTCCGTGGAGAAGACCGTCGTCCGCTACCCGAGCGCCGAGTTGGAGGGCGACGCCCGGCGGGTCGCCGAGTCCCTCGGGATCCCGACGAGTTCGGTGCAGAAGTCGACCGATGTCACCGGGGTCACGCTCGTCGTGGGCGCCGACTGGCGCGAGGGCACGACGTATCCGAAGCAGAAGGCGCCGAAGGCCGGGGACGTGCCCGAGTCGGCGGGCGCGATCAACGGGTCGGACCGCAGCCAGTGCATGGACGTGTACGCGCCCTACCGCTGGTAGTCGTGCCGGGGGGCGCGCCGGCCGGCACGCCCCCTGACGGTCACGCGGTGGCGGAGTCCCGCACGGCCGGGCGGCGGGACGCGATGACCCGCTTCGCCAGGGACTTGGGGCTGGTCAGGAAGCCGTACCCCCACGACATGTGCATCGTGGCGAGGGCCACGGGGATCTGGAGCCGGGCCTTCAGGGGCAGGCCCTTGCCCGCCGGTACGGAACCCAGGGCGATCGCCGCCAGATAGCCGCCGGGGATCAGGAACCCCCACGGCGTGAGAGCCGCGCCCACGACCAGACCGGCGGCGATCGCGCAGACGGCGGTCGGCGGGGCGAGGTAGCGCAGGTTGATGGAGCCGGAGTGGTAGCGGGCGACGACGTGCCGCCAGCGGCCGTAGTCCTTGTACTGCTTGGCCAGCGCCCGCACGCCGGGCCGCGGCCGGTACGAGACCCTGAGCTCGGGCGAGAACCAGATCAGCCCGCCGGCCTCGCGTATGCGGAAGTTGAGCTCCCAGTCCTGGGCGCGGATGAACTCCTCGTTGTACCCGCCCTGCTGTTCGAGGGACGCGCGGCGGAAGACACCCAGGTACACGGTCTCGGCGGGGCCCGCCTGTCCGCCGGTGTGGAACGCGGCGTTGCCGACGCCGATCTTCGAGGTCATCGCGGCGGCGACGGCGTGCTCCCAGTCGTTCTCGCCCTCGGCGTGCATGATGCCGCCGACATTCTGCGCGCCGGTCTCCTCCAGGAGCCGCACGGCGGTCGCGATGTAGTTCGGGGAGAGGATGCCGTGGCCGTCGACGCGGACCACGACCGGGTGCCGGGAGGCCTTGATCGCGGCGTTCAGCGCGGCGGGCGTCCGGCCGGTCGGGTTCGGGACCGTGTGGACGCGGGGGTCCTCGGCGACCAGCTCGGCGGCGATCTCGTCCGTGCGGTCCGCGGAGGGACCGAGGGCGATCACGACCTCCATCTCGCCGGCGTACTCCTGGGCGAGGATCGCGTGGACGGCGCCGCGCAGATGCCGCTCCTCGTTGAGGACGGGCATGATCACGGACACGGCGGGGAGCTGCACGTCGGGCTTCGCGTTCATAGGGGGCTCACGTTACCGCGAACGGGGGACAGCGAGCCGCCCCGCCCGTGGCGGTGCACCGGTCCACAGATCGTATGGGCCTACGGTGCTGATGATCCCACGTACGGCCGTAGCGCCCGCTCCAGCGGAGGTTTTCCCATGCCCGCCTCGCCGCCTCGGTCCCCTGCCCGCCCGCAGCACCGCCCGCAGCCGCGTCGTGTGATGCGTCCGCCCGTACGGCGCAGGAAGCCGCGTTGGGCCATGCGGGCGGTGACCACGCTCTCGGTGGTGATTCTCGCCTCGGCCGGGATCGGACACGCGGTGGTCAGCAGCCTGGACGCGGGGATCGCCCGGGTCGATCCGTTCAAGGACATGAAGAACCGGCCGCGCGCCGGGCACGGGATGAACGTGCTGCTGGTCGGCACCGACGGACGGGACAAGATCTCCGAGGCCGAGCGGCGCAGATACCGCCTCGGCGGGGCGCCCTGCCACTGCACCGACACGATCATGATCGTGCACATCTCGGAGGACCGGGAGCGGGCCAGCGTGGTGAGCCTGCCGCGCGACTCCTACGCCGAACTGCCCCCGCACACCGACCGCAACAGCGGAAAACCGCACGCGGCGCATCCGGTGAAGCTGAACGCGGCCTACGCGGAGGGCGGGCCGCAGCTGACCGTGCGGACGGTCGAGCACATGACACGGCTCAAGATCGACCACTATCTGGAGATCGACTTCACCACCTTCATGCGGACCGTGGACGTTCTGGGCGGAGTGAAGGTCTGCACCGCCCACCCGCTGAAGGACTCCCACACCGGCCTGAACCTCCCCGCCGGCACGCACCGGCTCTCGGGCGGCGAAGCACTGCAGTACGTCCGCGCCCGCTACGTCGACGGGGCCTCCGACCTCGGCCGGATGCAGCGCCAGCAGCACTTCCTGGCCGGACTGATCGACCAGTCGACGTCCTCCGGGGTGCTGCTGAACCCGATGAAGTTCCGGGACGTGACCAGGGCAGTGCTGGGGTCGGTGCGCGCGGACAAGGGCTTCGGCACGGACGAACTGGTGGATCTGGGCCGGGCGATGCGCAACTTCTCCCCGTCCTCCTCGGAGTTCACGACGGTCCCCATCGGCCGGATGGGATACGCCGTGAAGGGCATCGGCTCGACGCTGAAATGGGACCCGGTGAAGTCCGGCCGCCTCTTCACGGCCCTGCGCGACGACAAGCCGCTGGCCGCGGACCGGCCCAGGGACACCTCGGTGCGCGTGGACGTGGCACCTCAGCAGATCCGGGTCCAGGTGGAGAACGGCACGAGCACCCCGGGCCTCGGCCGCCGCGCGGACGCCGCGCTCGCGGCGACGGGCTTCGGCACCACCCGCCGGCCGACGAACTCCGCGACGCAGTCGGTGCGCCGGACGATCGTCGCCTACGACCCCCGCTGGGACCGCTCCGCGAAGTCGCTCGCGGCCGCCCTGCCGGGCAGCGAACTGCGGGCGGTCAAGGGGCAGGGGGCCACGCTCAAGGTGATCGTCGGGACGGACTACCGGCAGGTGCGGAAGGTGAAGGCGGCGGATGTCCGCGAGGGGGAGTTCGGGGTGGTGCGGGGGGACGAGGTGAAGTGCTCCTAGCGCTCCGCCGGTTCTCGCACCCCCGCGGGCCCTGTGGCCCCCGTCAGTCCTCGATGCCGTCCGCCGCGCGCTTCGCACGCAGTTCCATGATGGCCCGGCGGCGGGCCAGACGGTGGGTGCGGCGGATCTGGGCCTCCTGGCAGCGGCGCTTGTCGCGCTCCGTCTCCGGCAGGACCGGCGGCACCCGGCGGGGCTTGCCGTCGGCGTCGACGGCGGCGAAGACGAGGTAGGCGGAGCCGACCTGGGTGGGCGGGGCGGACTCGTTCCAGCGCTCGGCGAGGACGCGGACGCCGACCTCCATCGACGTCCGGCCGGTCCAGTTGACCTGGGCCTTGACGTGGACGAGGTCGCCCACGCGGACCGGCTCCAGGAAGGCCATCTCGTCCATGGACGCGGTGACGGCGGGACCGCCGCTGTGCCGGCCGGCCACCGCGCCCGCCGCGTCGTCCACCAGTTTCATGATCACACCGCCGTGCACCGTACCCAGCAGGTTGGTGTCGCTGTTGGTCATGATGTGGCTGAGAGTGGTCCGGGAGGCGGAGGTGGGCTTACCCGGAATGTCCGGAGTGTCCTGGGTCTCCGGCTCCGGGGCGCTGGCCTGGTCTGTCATGGCCTCCACCTTATGCCGAGGTCGAGGGCGCGGATTTTGTGTCAGCTTGGCAACAGCACCGCTGTGATTTTCCGCCGAACCTTGTAAGGCACATGCCCCTGCCCTGCACACTGGGGCGCATGAATGACTGGCCCCAGGGATGGTCCGACGACAACCGCGACAACCGGTACGGACGCGGCAGTGCAGGCGCGCAGCCTGAGAGTGCCCGCGTGATGCGCCAGGTTCGGCGCGGCCCGGCGGCATCGCCCGGCGGCGGCCGGCCCGCACCGCCGTACGGAGTCCCGCAGCAGCCGTCGTACATCGACGGCCAGGGACACGACGGTTACGACAGCGGTTACAACACCGGCCAGGTCTACGGCAGTCCGGCCGGCCGGGGTCCCGGTGGACCCGGCGGGCCCGGCGACGGTTACGGCGGCGGTGCGCCGCGGCCCGCGCCGAACTGGCGGCGCCGCATCAAGGTGACATCCCTCACGCTGGTCACGGTGCTGGTCGTCACCCTGGTCGGCACGTACTTCTGGGCCGACTCCAAGCTCAACCGTGAGGTCGACCTCTCGAAGGTGATCGACCGGCCGGAGGCGGGCGAGGGCACGAACTACCTCATCGTCGGCTCCGACAGCCGTGAGGGCATGACCGACGAGCAGAAGAAGAACCTGCACACCGGGTCCGCCGAGGGCAAGCGCACGGACTCGATGATGCTCCTGCACACCGGCGGTGGCGCCCCGACGCTGATCTCGCTGCCGCGTGACTCGGACGTGGAGATCCCGACGTTCGTCGGCTCCGAGTCCGGCAAGACCTACCAGGGCACCGGCCGGCACGTGAAGCTGAACGCGGCGTACGCGGAGGACGGGCCCGAACTGCTGGTCCGTACCGTCGAGTTCAACACCGGACTGCACATCGACCACTACGTCGAGATCGGTTTCGCCGGTTTCGCGAACATCGTGGACGCGGTCGGCGGCGTCGAGATGGACATCCCGCAGGACATCAAGGACACCAAGTCCGGCGCGAACCTGAAGAAGGGCAAGCAGGTCCTCGACGGCCAGCAGGCCCTCGCCTTCGTCCGCACCCGCTACGCGCTGGCCGGCTCCGACCTGGACCGCACGAAGAACCAGCAGAAGTTCCTCTCCGCGCTCGCCGGCCAGGTGGCCACGCCGAGCACGGTCCTCAACCCCTTCAAGCTGTACCCGACCATGGGCGCCGGCCTGGACTCCCTCATCGTCGACAAGGACATGAGCCTGTTCGGCCTGGCCGACATGTTCTGGGCGATGAAGGGCGTCAGCGGCGGCGACGGCAAGTCGATGAACATGCCCCTCGCGGGCAGCTCCGGCGGCAACCTCCTGTGGGACAAGGACAAGGTCAAGACGCTGGTCGAGCAGCTGAAGAACGACGAGAAGGTCACGGTCTCGGGTGACTGACACCCGGGGCCCGCGGCCCTTCGACGCGGTGCTCTGCGATGTCGACAACGTGATCCGGTTCTACGACGCCTCCCGGGTGACCGCGCTGGAGCGCGCCGCCGGACTGGCCGAGGGCATCACGATGAAGGTGGCGTTCGCGCCGGAGACCGACCTGCCGCTGATGCTGGGCCGGATCGACATGCGGGAGTGGGTCGGGCAGATCGTGGCCGGCTTCGCCGGGCTCGCGCCGCAGCCGGTGGCCCACGACCTCGCCCGGGCGCTCGCCGAGGCGCCCTTCCACGCCGATGCGACGGTGGTGTCGCTGCTGCGCCGGGCACGGGCCCAGGTGCCGCTGGTCCTGGTCAGCAACGCCTCGGTGACCCTGGAGGCGGACCTGGACACGCTCGGGCTGTCCGATCTCGCCGACCACGTCGTCAGCAGCGCCCGCGTCCGGCTGGTCAAGCCGGACCCGCGGATCTACCGCATCGCCGCCGATCTGGCGGGCGTACCGCTCGACCGGTGCCTGTTCGTGGACGACAGCCTGGAGAACACGGAGGCGGCGGCCGCGCTCGGCATGACGCCCGTGCACTTCCGTGAACCGGCCGACCTCGAACGGGCCCTGGCGCCGCTGCTCTGAGCGGCGCCGGGGCCCGCCGTCGGGGCCTACGCCATCGCGCGGCACATGTCGGCGCAGCGGCGACAGGACTCGGCGCAGCGCATCATCTGCGGGTCGTCGGGCATGGACATACACGCCTCGGCGCACATGTCACAGGCCTTGGCGCACATCGCGCACATCTCGGCCGCCAGTGGTGAGCGGCGCATCATCATGTCGGCGCACATGCGGGTCATCTCGGAGCAGTCGATCAGTGCCCGCATGATCTGCATCTGGGCCTGACCGCCCTTCTGCATGCAGGAGCTCATGGTCTCCTCGCACACCGAGTGGCAGGACATGCACGCGTCGACGCAGTCCTGCATCGCCTTGCTCATCGTGGTCATGGTTCCGGGCTGAGTCATGGCTCCTCCTGGGGTGGGTGGGGGCGGGAGGGGTCCGTGGCCGGACCCCGTGCCCTTCCGTCGTACGCCTCCCGGCCACCGCGCGCCATCGGGCGGACGCCAACAATTCGCCACGAATGCGACGCCCGCAAAGCGCGATGAAAGGCCAGCAAAGCCACAAAAGCCCCCGGATTCGCTCCGGGGGCTCGTGTGCCGATACGCCGAACGACTGGCGTCGTGGCGGACCGGGGGCTACGGCAGGTTGCGCGCCATGACGATGCGCTGGACCTGGTTCGTGCCCTCGTAGATCTGGGTGATCTTGGCGTCGCGCATCATGCGCTCCACCGGGTAGTCACGGGTGTAGCCGTAGCCGCCGAGGAGCTGGACGGCGTCCGTGGTGACCTCCATGGCCACGTCGGAGGCGAAGCACTTGGCGGCGGCACCCTGGTAGGTGAGGTCGGCGTCGCCGCGCTCGGAGGCGGCGGCGGCCTGGTAGGTCAGGGCGCGGGCGGCCGAGATCTTCATGGCCATGTCGGCGAGCATGAACTGGATGCCCTGGAAGTCGGCGATCGGCTTGCCGAACTGCTTGCGCTCCTTGACGTAGCCCTTGGCGTAGTCGAGGGCGCCCTGGGCGATGCCGAGAGCCTGCGCGGCGATGGTGATACGGGTGTGGTCCAGGGTCTTCATCGCCGTCGCGAAGCCGGTTCCCTCGTCGCCGATCATGCGGTCGGCGGGGATCCGGACGTTGTCGAGGTAGACCTCGCGGGTCGGGGAGCCCTTGATGCCGAGCTTCTTCTCGGGGGCGCCGAACGAGACGCCCTCGTCCGACTTCTCGACGACGAAGGCCGAGATGCCCTTGGAGCGCTTCTCGGGGTCCGTCACGGCCATCACCGTGTAGTACTCGGAGACGCCGGCGTTGGTGATCCAGCGCTTCACGCCGTTCAGCACGTAGTGGTCGCCGTCACGGACCGCGCGCGTCTTCATGCCGGCCGCGTCGGAGCCCGCGTCAGGCTCGGAGAGGCAGTAGGAGAACATCCCGTCACCCTTGGCGAGCGGCGTCATGTACTTCTTCTTCAGCGCCTCGGAGCCGGACAGGATCACCGGCATGGAGCCCAGCTTGTTCACCGCGGGGATGAGGGAGGACGAGGCGCAGACCCGCGCCACCTCCTCGATGACGATCACGGTGGCGAGCGCGTCCGCGCCGGCGCCGCCGTACGACTCGGGTACGTGGACGGCGTGCAGGTCGCCGGCCACCAGCGCGTCCAGCGCCTCCTGCGGGAAGCGGGCGTCCTCGTCCACCGCGGCGGCGTACGGCGCGATCTTCGCCTCGGCCAGCGCGCGAACGGAGTCGCGGAGCATCTCGTGCTCCTCGGTCGGGCGGTACAGGTCGAAGTCAGCCGATCCGGCCAAGGTCTCTCACGCTCCAAGGAAGACGCTGTGATGCTGCTGGCGCTAATTACCGTTAAGTAACCCAAATTTTAGGGGTCCGCCCACGCCAGGGGTACGTGAGCTTGACGACAGCGGGAAAACTGCCCGTCGACACCGACAGCTATGCTCGGCCCCGCACTACCGACGCTACCCAGTGGAGTCCCCCATGGCCCTCAAGATCACCGTGATCGGTACCGGTTACCTCGGCGCCACCCACGCCGCGGCGATGGCCGAGCTCGGGTTCGAGGTGCTGGGGCTCGACGTGGTCCCCGAGAAGATCGAGACGCTCCGCCGGGGCGAGGTCCCGATGTACGAGCCCGGCCTCGAGGAACTGCTGCGCAAGCACGTCGCCGGGATCGAGGGGTCCAGCGGACGGCTGCGGTTCACCACAGATTACGCCGAGGTGGCGGCCTTCGGCGACGTCCACTTCGTCTGCGTGAACACCCCGCAGAAGCACGGCGAGTACGCCTGCGACATGAGCTACGTCGACTCCGCCTTCGCCTCCCTCGCGCCGCATCTGACCGGTCCCGCCCTGGTCGTGGGCAAGTCGACCGTGCCCGTGGGCTCCGCCGACCGCCTCGCCGCCTACCTCGCCGAGCACGCGCCGGCCGGCGCGGACGCCGAGCTGGCCTGGAACCCGGAGTTCCTGCGCGAGGGCTTCGCCGTCGAGGACACGCTGCACCCGGACCGGATCGTGGTCGGCGTGCGCAGCGACCGGGCCGAGAAGCTGCTGCGCGAGGTGTACACGACGCCGGTCGCCGGGGGTTCGCCGTTCGTGGTGACCGACTTCCCGACCGCCGAGCTGGTGAAGACCTCCGCGAACTCCTTCCTCGCCACCAAGATCTCCTTCATCAACGCGATGGCGGAGGTGTGCGAGGCCGCGGGCGGCGACGTGCTGAAGCTGGCGGAGGCGATCGGTTACGACGACCGGATCGGAAGGAAGTTCCTGCGGGCCGGGATCGGATTCGGCGGCGGCTGCCTGCCGAAGGACATCCGGGCGTTCATGGCGCGCGCCGGTGAGCTGGGGGCCGACCAGGCGCTGACCTTCCTGCGCGAGATCGACTCCATCAACATGCGCCGGCGCGGGCAGATGGTCGAGATGGCGCGGGAGGCGCTCGGCGGCGGCTCCTTCCTGGGCAAGCGGGTGGCCGTGCTCGGCGCCGCGTTCAAGCCCGACTCCGACGACGTCCGTGACTCGCCCGCGCTGAACGTCGCCGGGCAGATCCACCTCCAGGGCGGCCAGGTCACGGTGTACGACCCGAAGGGCATGGCCAACGCCCGGCGGCTCTTCCCGACGCTGGGGTACGCCGACTCGGCGCAGGCGGCGGTGCAGGGTGCCGACGTGGTGCTGCACCTGACCGAGTGGCGCGAGTTCCGCGAGCTGGACCCGGCCGCGCTGGGCGAGTCCGTGAAGTCCCGCGTCATCCTGGACGGCCGCAACGCCCTCGACCCGGAGCTGTGGCGGCGGGCGGACTGGACGTACCGCGCGATGGGCCGGCCGACGGCCTGAGCGCGCCGCGCGAGCCGGGACCGAACGGCGACGCCGGTTCGGCCGAGGCTCAGTCGGCCGAACCGGCGTCTTCACGCATTCTGCACCACGGGCCCTTCACTCAGGCGCCCTTCGCCCGGTACCGCCGCATCTTCGCGCGCGCCCCGCACACCGACATGGAGCACCAGCGACCCCGGCCGGCCGGGCTGCGGTCGTAGTACGCCCAGTGGCAGTCGGGCAGCTCACAGGCCTTCAGCCGCTGCCAGGTGCCCTCGGTCAGCGCCTGTGCCACGGCCGCCGCCACTCGCGAGAGCAGCGGTTTTCCGTCGACCGGCGCGAGGCGCGCCGAGCCGTCCCGCTCGTCGACCGCGACGTACAGCGGCGCCCGTGCCAGCAGTGCGCCCAGCGGCGTCACCGCGCGGTGCGGCGGGTGCCCGGCGTGCGCGAGGCAGGCGGCGCGCAGCGACTCGCGCAGCTCGCGTACGTCCGGCAGGTCCCGCTCGCCGATCCCGAACGGGGCCCGGCCCTCGGCCGAGTCGAGGGCGTCGCCGCCCGACTCCAGGTCGACCGTGTTGACCAGGGCCTCCACCAGGGCGAGGCCGCCGGGCGCGGGCAATCTCGCAGTCATGCTTGCGACGTTACCGCCATTGCGGGAGCATGAGGTAACCGTTACCGGTTGGACCCATCTGCAGGTAACCCGAGGAGTGGTCATGGCTCTCGCACAGCTCGGCGTCGTCGTCCTGGACTGTCCCGACCCCCGCGCACTGGCCGGCTTCTACGCCGAACTGCTCGGCGGCACCGTCGAGGGCGACGCGGAGTGGATGGACCTGAAGGTGCCGGGAGGGCAGCAACTGGCCTTCCAGGCCGCGCCCGGGTTCACGGCTCCGAAGTGGCCGTCCGCCGAGGACTCCCAGCAGTTCCATCTGGACCTCACGGTCGAGGACCTGGACGCGGCCGAGGCGGGCGTGCTGGCGCTGGGCGCCCGGGTGCTGGACGCCGAGGACCGCTCACGCACGTGGCGTGTGTACGCGGACCCGGCGGGGCACCCGTTCTGCCTCTGTGCCTGCTGAGCCGGAAGGCAACCCCATGGAACCCGGGATCCGTTTCCGTTTCGTCGTCCTCGACTGTCCCGACCCGCGCGCGCTCGCCCGCTTCTACGCCGGGGTCCTGGGCGGCACCCCGCAGGAGGTGGACGGCGAGTGGGTCGTCCTGCGTGTCCCCGGCGGCCCGGGGCTGGCCTTTCAGCGCGTGGACGGCTACACGCCGCCGGAGTGGCCGCGCGCGGACCGCAATCCGCAGCAGTTCCACATCGACCTCGACGCCGGGTCGACCTGGGAAGAGGTGGACGCGGCCGAGAAGCGGGTGCTGGAGCTGGGCGCACGGGTGCTGGACGCGGAGGACTACGAGACCAAGGACTTCCGGGTCTACGCCGACCCGGCGGGGCACCCGTTCTGCCTCTGCCGGATCGAGCACACCTGACACCCGGAGCCTGTCCATGGCGAGCGCCCCTGACATCGGCAGTCCTTTCTCGTGTCCGCTCAGGCGTCCAGATCCGCGATCCGTGCGGTCGACGGCGCGCGTCGCTCCTGGGCCGCGCGGGCGGTGAAGTCGGCCGTGCGCAGTACCCTCTGGAGATTTCCCCAGGTCAGCAGGGCCAGGTCGGTCTCCGGCCAACCGCGTCGCAGCAGCTCGGCGACGAGGTGCGGGTAGCAGGAGGCGTCGGTCAGCTCCTGCGGATGGGCGCAGCCGGCGTCGTAGGTGCCGGACAGACCCACGCTGCCGGGCCCGGCGACGGCGCGGACATGGTCGAGGTGGTCGGCGACGTCCCGGATGGTCGGCCCGGTCTGCTCCGCCGTCAGCGGCACCAGGCACAGGCCCTTCGCCCTGCCCAGCGCGGTGAGCAGTTCGTCGGGGAGATTGGCGGGGTGGGGGCGCAGGGCGCGGGCACCGGAGCGGGTGCACAGGACGGGGGACTTGGAGGCGGCGAGGACGCGTCCCATGGTCCGCTCGGAGGCGCCGGAGAGGTCGACGAGCACACCGAGGCGGTTCATCTCGCGCACGACTTCCTCGCCGAACCGGGTCAGCCCCGCCTCGCTCGCCCAGGAGGTGCCGGTGAGGGTGACGATGCGCAGGCCGAGGGCGTGCAGGACGCGCAGCAGACTCACGGAGTCGTCCAGCGCGGCGGCGGTGGCCGGGCCGAGCAGCACGGCGGTGCGCCCG
The DNA here is from genome assembly GCF_042731435.1 of Streptomyces sp. NPDC059861. Lineage (NCBI taxonomy): Bacteria > Bacillati > Actinomycetota > Actinomycetes > Kitasatosporales > Streptomycetaceae > Streptomyces > Streptomyces sp. NPDC059861. The sequence continues at coordinate 45,422 of NZ_JBHWJQ010000027.1, forward strand.
CAGTTGCGGGCGTCGATGACCTGCCCGGCGGTGCGCGCCAGGCGCAGTCCCTCGGGGTGGTTACCGATCACCGTGCGGACCAGGTCCAGCTGCTCCAGCGTCGCGGCGACGGCCCGGTCGGCGGCGAGGCCCTCGGGCAGGTGCAGCGAGCAGAGCAGCGCGCCGACATGGCCCTGCCGCATCCGCGGGACGTCGGTGTCGACGGCGATCTCGCCGAGCTCCAGGTCGTACCAGGGCAGATGGCGCAGCGCCCACGGCAGCCCGCTGTAGCCGTCGGCGACGGGGTGGGCGGCGAGCAGGGCGTGCGCCCGGCCCAGCAGGTCGGCGTCCGGCTCGTCCGTCGCGGGGTACGGATCCGGCGGGAACGAGGGGTCCAGGGACAGGGCGTCGAGCTCGCCGACCTCAGCTGTGGTGTGCAGGTCGTTCTGGAGATCGGCCATGGCTGGCTCCGTACGTGCGCGGGCGATCGCTGTACGGCCACCGTCGCACGGGCCACCGGAGGGCTCCTGGTGGGCGCGGCGTTCGGGCTAGCCGCGGCGGGGCCCCGGCCAGACCGACTCCGGCCCCGCCGGGACCGGGCCTCAGCCCCGGGCGCGCACCACCGCACCCGCGCCCTCGCGTTCAGCCGTCCAGCGCTTCGATCGTCGCGTTGGACGGGCCGCGGGTGGACTGGAGGTCGCGGGCCACGTCCTCCGCCGCGCCCAGTACCCGTACCGCGTTCCGCCAGGTCAGCTTGGCCAGGTCGGACCTGGACCAGCCGCGGTCCAGGAGTTCCGCGACGAGGTTCGGATAGCCGGAGACGTCGTCCAGGCCCTCGGGGGTGAAAGCGGTGCCGTCGTAGTCGCCGCCGATGCCCAGGTGGTCGACGCCGGCCACCTCCCGCATGTGGTCCAGATGGTCGGCGACGGTCGCCACGGTCGCGACCGGGCGCGGATTGCGCTCCTCGAAGGCCCGGTGCACCCGCATCGCCTCGGCAGTGGTGTCGAGGTGGTGGAAACCGTGCGCGCGCATGTTCTCGTCCGCGGCGGCCGTCCAGTCGACGGCCGCCTGAAGCACGAACTTCGGCACGAACGTCACCATCGCGATGCCCCCGTTGGCGGGCAGCCGCTCCAGGACGTCGTCGGGGATGTTGCGCGGGTGGTCGCAGACGGCACGGGCGGAGGAGTGCGAGAAGATCACCGGCGCGGCGGTGGTCTCCAGCGCGTCCCGCATGGTCGTCGCGGCCACGTGCGAGAGGTCGACCAGCATGCCCTCGCGGTTCATCTCCCGCACCACCTCACGGCCGAAGGCCGACAGGCCGCCGACGCCGGGCTCGTCGGTCGCGGAGTCCGCCCAGGCCACGTTGTCGTTGTGGGTGAGGGTCAGATAGCGGACGCCGAGCGCGTACAACGACCGCAGTGTCGCGAGGGAGTTGGCGATGGAGTGACCGCCCTCGGCACCCATGAGGGAGGCGATACGGCCCTCCGCGCGCGCCGCCTCCATGTCACCGGCCGTCAGGGCGGGCGCGAGCACCTTCGGGTACCGGACGAGCAACTGCCGTACGCAGTCGATCTGTTCCAGCGTCGCGGGCACCGCGTCGGGCAGGTCCGAGCGGACGTACACCGACCAGAACTGCGCCCCGACCCCGCCCTCGCGCAGCCGCGGCAGGTCGGTGTGGAGGTGGGCGCCCTGGGGAGCGGCGATGTCCCGGGCGTCGAGGTCGTATCGGACCTGCTCACGCAGCGCCCAGGGCAGGTCGTTGTGCCCGTCGGCCACCGGGAACTCGCGCAGCAGTTCCCGTGCCTGGTTCAGTGCGGTCATGGCCGCCCCCCTGTCTGTCGCCATAGTTGCCGAAACGTCCTTCGCCCTCGGTCGCCGAGCGTCAATTGCCGAAGCCTCAGTTGCCGAATCCGAAGCCGCCGCCAGCGCCGTCGACCTTGGCGCGCAGCCGCTTGCCCTTCTCGGTGGCCTGGACGTTCAGCTCCTGCTGGAAGTCCTTCATCCGGACGAGGAGGTCCTCGTCGTGGGCGGCGAGGATCCGGGCCGCGAGCAGTCCGGCGTTGCGGGCCCCGGCGACCGAGACCGTGGCGACCGGCACACCGGCCGGCATCTGCACGATGGACAGGAGACTGTCCATGCCGTCCAGGTACTTCAGCGGCACCGGGACACCGATCACCGGCAGCGGGGTCACGGACGCGAGCATGCCGGGCAGATGGGCGGCGCCGCCCGCACCTGCGATGATCACCTTGAGTCCCCGGTCCGCGGCCTGCTCGCCGTACGTGACCATCTCGCGCGGCATCCGGTGCGCGGAGACGACGTCGACCTCGTAGGCGATCTCGAACTCGTCGAGCGCCTTGGCGGCGGCCTCCATGACGGGCCAGTCGGAGTCCGACCCCATGACGATGCCAACAACGGGGCTCATTCGGTGATCGTGCCTCTCAGGTAGCCGGCAGCGTGACGGGCGCGCTCCAGCACGTCGTCGAGGTCGTCGCCGTAGGTGTTGACGTGACCGACCTTGCGGCCGGGCTTCACGTCCTTGCCGTACATGTGGATCTTCAGTTCGGGGTCGCGGGCCATGCAGTGCAGGTACGCGGAGTACATGTCGGGGTAGTCGCCGCCGAGGACGTTGACCATGACCGTCCACTTCGCGCGCGGGCGCGGATCGCCGAGCGGGAGGTCGAGGACGGCCCGGAGGTGGTTGGCGAACTGGGAGGTGATGGCGCCGTCCATCGACCAGTGGCCGGAGTTGTGCGGTCGCATCGCCAGTTCGTTGACGAGGATCCGCCCGTCGCGGGTCTGGAACAGCTCGACGGCGAGGTGGCCGACGACGCCGAGCTCCTTGGCGATGGTCAGCGCCATCTCCTCGGCGCGCAGGGCGAGGGCCTCGTCGAGGTCGGGGGCGGGCGCGATCACCGTGTCGCAGACGCCGCCCACCTGCTGGGACTCGACCACCGGGTAGGCGACGGCCTGGCCGTGCGGGGAGCGGACGACGTTTGCCGCGAGTTCCCGTACGAAGTCGACCTTCTCCTCGGCGAGGACGGGGACGCCGGCGCGGAAGGGTTCGGCGGCCTCCTCGACGGAGCCCACGACCCACACGCCCTTGCCGTCGTAGCCGCCGCGGACGGTCTTGAGGACGACGGGGAAGCCCTCGCCCTCGGCCGCGAACGCGGCCACGTCCTGCGGGTCGCTCACGAGGCGGTGCCGCGGACACGGCACGCCGATCGCGTCGAGCCTCGCCCGCATCACACCCTTGTCCTGGGCGTGCTGGAGCGCCTCGGGGCCGGGGCGCACGGGGATGCCGTCCGCCTCAAGGGCCCGTAGGTGCTCGGTGGGCACGTGCTCATGATCGAACGTGATCACGTCGCACCCGCGTGCGAAGGCGCGCAGCGTGTCGAGGTCGCGATAGTCGCCGACCACGACATCGCCGACCACCTGCGCCGCGGAATCCTGCGGGGTGTCACTGAGGAGCTTGAACCTGATGCCCAACGGGATGCCCGCTTCGTGCGTCATACGCGCGAGCTGGCCCCCGCCGACCATGCCGACTACCGGGAACGTCACGCCCCCAGGGTATCCGCCACGCAAGGTCGGCCGGTTTCCGCCTCTTCGGCGGGCGTGAGGACATACACAGGCGATCACGGGAAGGCGGTGGTTAGCATGGCGGAGTTGACGAAACCGACCGACTGGGGGCCTGTACGACCATGGGACGTGGTTCCGCAGGGCTGCGCAGGCTCGTACGGGAGGTCGCGAGGTTCGGGGCGGTGGGTGGCGCGGGCCTCCTCGTCAACCTCCTCGTGTTCAACCTGGTACGGCATGTGACCGACCTCCAGGTGGTGCGCGCCAGTGTGATCGCGACGGTGGTGGCGATCGCCTTCAACTACCTGGGCTTTCGCTACTTCACCTACCGCGACCGCGACAAGGGCGGCCGTACGAAGGAACTGACGCTGTTCCTGCTCTTCAGCGGGGTCGGCCTGGTGATCGAGAACGGTCTGCTGTACGCGGCGACGTACGGCTTCGGCTGGGACAGCCCGCTGCAGAGCAACATCTTCAAGTTCGTCGGCATCGGCGTCGCGACGCTCTTCCGGTTCTGGTCCTACCGCTCCTGGGTGTTCCGGGCGCTGCCCGCCCAGGAGGCCGTGGCCGACGCGGAATCGTTCCTGGAGACCGCCGGGCCGGTGCGGCCGACGCAGCGGGCCCGGGTGTGACCCGGGGCCGTAGGCCCCCGGCGCCCGCCTCAGCGAACCGTCCGCTCCTCGTCCGACGCCTTCGTCACCGGCGTACGCGACAGGAACAGCCCGAAGACCGGCGGCTGGGCCTGCAGCATCTCCAGGCGGCCCCCGTCGGCCTCCGCGAGGTCACGGGCGACGGCCAGGCCGATACCGGTGGAGTTGCGGCCGCTGATCGCGCGCTCGAAGATGCGGGCGCCCAGGTCGGCCGGGACGCCGGTGCCCTCGTCGGTGACCTCGATGACCGCCTGGTTGCCGGTGACGCGGGTGCGCAGGGCGACCGTGCCGCCACCGTGCATCAGGGAGTTCTCGATCAGGGCCGCCAGCACCTGCGCGACCGCGCCCGGCGTGCCCACCGCCTCCAGGTGCCGCTTGCCGGAGCTGACGATCGCGCGGCCCACGTTGCGGTAGGCCGGGCGCCACTCGGCGAGCTGCTGCTGGATCACCTCGTCGAGGTCGAAGGTGACCGCCGAGCCGGTGCGCGGGTCGCGGCTGTTGGTGAGCAACCGCTCGACGACGTCCGTGAGGCGCTCCACCTGCGTGAGCGCGATGGTCGCCTCCTCCTTCACGGTGGTCGGGTCGTCGGTGAGGGTGATCTCCTCCAGCCGCATGGACAGCGCGGTGAGCGGGGTGCGCAGCTGGTGGGAGGCGTCGGCGGCGAGGCGGCGCTCGGCGGTGAGCATCCGGGCGATGCGTTCGGCGGAGGCGTCCAGGACGTCGGCGACGCGGTCCAGCTCCGGGACGCCGTACCGCTTGCGGCGGGGGCGGGGGTCGCCGGAGCCGAGGCGCTCGGCGGTCTCCGCGAGGTCGGTGAGCGGTGAGGCGAGGCGGTTGGCCTGCCGCAGGGCGAGCAGCACCGCGGCGATGACGGCCAGCAGCGCCACCGCGCCGATCATCAGCAGCGTACGGCCGACCTCCTGGGTCACCGCGGAGCGCGGCTCCTGGACGGTGACCGTCTCGCCCTCCTCGCCCTGCCGGGTCGACTCGATCACGTCACCGGACGGCTTCTGGCCGATCTCGATCGGCGGCTGACCGGGGATGTGCACCACGGCGTACCGGTCGTCGCCGACCTGGTCGACGAGGATCTCGGAGGTGATCTGCTCGTGGCCGAGGATCCGGCTGTCGACGATGCCGGTCAGCCGCACCGCCTCGGACTCGACCCGCTCCTGGGCGCTGGCGCTGATCGTGCGGGTCTCCACCACGACGAGGGAGACGCCGAAGACGGCGATCACGACGAGCACCACGGCGAGCGTGGACTGGATCAGTCGGCGGCGCATGTCCCTCTTACCCGTGTGTTACCCGCGGCTTACCCCGGGAGGCCCGGCGCGGGGCTAGCTCTTCTCGAAGCGGAAGCCCACGCCGCGTACGGTCGCGATGTAGCGGGGGTTCGCCGCGTCGTCGCCCAGCTTCTTGCGCAGCCAGGAGATGTGCATGTCGAGGGTCTTGGTGGACGACCACCAGGTGGTGTCCCACACCTCGCGCATCAGCTGGTCGCGGGTGACGACCCGGCCGGCGTCCCGCACAAGGACCCGCAGCAGGTCGAACTCCTTGGCGGTGAGCTGGAGCTCCTCGTCACCCATCCAGGCGCGGTGCGACTCGACGTCGATCCGCACCCCGTGCGTGGCGGGCGGCTGCTGGGGCTCGGCGGCACCGCGCCGCAGCAGGGCCCGGACCCGGGCGAGCAGCTCGGCGAGGCGAAAGGGCTTGGTGACGTAGTCGTCGGCGCCTGCGTCGAGACCGACGACCGTGTCCACCTCGTCGGCGCGTGCCGTGAGGATCAGGATGGGCACGGTGTGGCCTTCGGCACGCAGTCGACGGGCCACCTCCAGGCCGTCCATGCCGGGCAGCCCGAGGTCCAGCACGACCAGGTCGACGCCGCCCTGGATGCCCGCGTCGAGCGCGGTGGGTCCGTCCTCACGCACCTCGACCTCGTAACCCTCCCGGCGCAGTGCGCGCGCCAGCGGCTCCGAGATGGACGCGTCGTCCTCGGCGAGCAGTACACGGGTCATGAGCTGATGGTAGTCCGCCCGTGGCCTGGGCCGGGGCGCGATGACGAGGCCGGGATTCTTACCCGGCCGTGCTTTGGTACGAACCTGGGTCTGTAGCGTGGAATCAGGCAGAGACCTTGGAAAGGGCGGGTGCGGTTCCCGCGACACCTGTGATCCGCGTCTCAAGTCCTTCCATTTCCGGCAGTGTCCTGTCGTATGGTGATTGGACGCCTGTAGCACCGCGGGGACCTTTGGCGGACGTCATGTCGCCAAGGGTCACTTTTGTGTGCGGGCCGGCCGGTGGCCGGCCACGAAAGGAAAGACCTGTGGCCGGGCCGCGCGCGCAGAGAGGCACGCGAGGCGTGGATCCCGGTGGGCGTCGTCCACCGCTCCGTGATCCGGGGCGGACTCCCCGTGGGCGTGGGGTGGACGACCGATCCGCCGGTGCCGGCCGTCCCCCACCGGGCGCGCATCGCTCTATGAGCGCGTCCCGACCAGCAAGGATCGACCATGGCGTCCAGCCTGACGAAGGACTCGGCCTCCCCGGGCACCGAGAAGACCTTCTTCGGCCACCCCCGCGGTATGGCCACGCTTTTCATGACGGAGATGTGGGAGCGCTTCTCCTGGTACGGAATGCGCGGCATCCTCGTTCTCTACCTGATCGCGGGCGTCCTCGACGGCCCCCTGGCGGGCCGGGAAGCCCTCGCCGCCTCGATCTACGGCGTGTACAACGCGGTCGTGTACATGGCCGCCATGCCCGGTGGCTGGGTCGCGGACCGGCTCTGGGGTGCCCGTAAGGCCGTACTGGTGGGCGGCATCGTCATCGCCCTCGGCCACTTCACGCTGGCGATCCCCGCGGACGCAGCCTTCTTCTGCGGTCTGGGTCTGATCGCGATCGGCACCGGGCTGCTCAAGCCGAACATCTCCGCGATGGTCGGTGGCCTCTACGAGGGCCAGCCCAGCGCCCGCCGCGACGCCGGTTTCACGCTCTTCTACATGGCGATCAACATCGGCGGCATGGCTGCCCCGCTGGTCGTCGGCTACCTCGGCGAGAACGTCAACTGGCACCTCGGCTTCGGTGTCGCCGGTGTCGGCATGACCCTCGCCGTCATCCAGTACGTCCTCGGCGGCCGCCACCTGGGTGACATCGGCAAGCACCCCGGCACCCCGGCCTCGCCGGAGGAGAAGCGGTCCGCGCTGCGCAAGGTCGCGCTGTGGAGCGGTGTCGCCGTCGCCGCACTGGTCCTGGACATCGCGCTGGGGACGTACGACATAGAGCACATCGTCAACGTGCTCGCGGTCCTCGGCATCGTGATCCCGGTCATCTACTTCGTGACGATGTACCGGAACCCCGCCCTGACCAGCCAGGACAAGCCCAAGATCCAGGCCTTCGCCTGGTTCTTCGCCACCGCCGTGCTGTTCTGGATGATCTACGACCAGTCCGGTTCGCTGCTGACGATCTTCGCGGACGGCAAGACGGACCGCACGATCGGCGGCTGGGAGTTCCCGGCGTCCTGGTACCAGTCCGTGAACCCGGCCATGGTCATCGTGCTCGCCCCGGTCTTCGCCGCCCTCTGGGTGAAGCTGGCCAAGCGCGACCGTGAGCCCAGCACGCCCATGAAGTTCGCCCTGGCGATGCTGCTCATCGGTGGCTCGTTCGGCATCATGGGCCTGGCCGGCGCCGCCGCCGCGAACAGCGACACGGGCAAGGTCACCGTCTTCTGGCTGCTGAGCGTCTACCTGGTGCAGACCCTCGGCGAGATGTGCCTGTCGCCGGTGGGGCTGTCCCTGTCGACGAAGCTGGCGCCGAAGCAGTTCGTGGGCCAGATCATGGGTCTGTGGTTCCTGGCGACCGCGACGGGCAACGCCCTCAACGGCTGGACCACCAAGCTCAACGCGCCGCTGGGCGACGCGGTCTACTACACGATGTGGGCGATCATCGCCGTCGCGGCCGGACTGGCCTTCATGACGGCCGGCCGCAAGATCCGCTCCCTGATGGGCGACGTGAAGTAGCCGTACGTGCCCCAAGGGCCACCGCATCCTCCTCGGATGTGGTGGCCCTTGGCGTTTCTCAGGGCTTGCGGGGCAGGAACGTGAACACCGCGCCGCCCAGCAGGACCGCCGTGCCGGCGACCAGGGCGAGGGCCTTGAGGGTGGCGTTGTCGCCGGCGCCCGTCTCGGCGAGGCCGCCGCCGGAGGACGAACCGCCCGCGGACGAACCGCCCGACGAAGAACCTCCCGAGGACGAGCCGCCCGCGGCGCCGCCCGGCTGCTGGGTGGTGTCCAGGGTGAGCGAGACCTCGGTCTTCGCCGGGGTGCACGTCGTGGTCGTGCCCAGGGCCTCGACCGTCAGCACACCCGGCGACAGCGTCGACTCACCGCTCGCCCCCGGCTTGTAGGTCCCGGTCAGATCGGGGATCTCGATCGGGTCGCCCGCCTTGATCGCCTCGGTGTTGGTGGGCCCCTCGACATGGACCGTGCCCGTGTCGGCACCGCCGAGCACCACCTCCATCGACGGCTTGACCGAGTCCTTCGGGATCTCGGCCGGGCTGTCCATCACCGACTTCTTGAACTGCACGGTGAGATCGAAGCTCCCGCCGTTCCTGCGGGCGTCGATCTGCACCGGCGAGGTGGCCTCCTTGTCACCGATGGGCGTCTTGCACTCGTAGGGGACCTGGATTTCCTTGCCGGTGAAGTCGGTCTGCCCGCTCGACGTGGGCGCGGGGCTTCCGGAGGGCGCGGGGCTGCCCGTCGGCGAGGGTGACGGCGATCCGCTGTCCGTGGGGCTCGGCGTCGGGCTGCCCGTCCCCGAGCCGCCGTCGGCCGGCGTCACATCGATGGTGGCCGCCGCCTGCACGGCCTCCTGCGGGGCGCACTTCGTGTCCGTCGACATGGCGTTGATGGCGTACGCGCCGGGCGTGAGCGTCACCGCGCCGGGCGCCGTCAGCTTCAGCGTGCCCTTCATGGCGGACAGCGCCATGGCGCCTCCCTTGGGAATCGGCGGGTTCTCCCGCGGCCCCCGCATCGCGATGTCCGCGACCTGGGAGCCGGCCGCCTTCAGGGTGCCGCTCGGCTGCACCGAGTTCGCCGGCAGGTCGACGAGGTCGGGGTTCCTGGAGGCCGCCTGCACGAACGTCCAGACCACCTCCACCTCGTCCCCCACCTTCGCCGTCGCCGGAGCGGCGACCGCCACCGTCGTGGTGCCCTGCACGGGCGGCAGTCCGGAGATGGGCGGCGGGATGCACTCGGTCCGGTACGACACCTCGGCAGCCTGAGCGGGCACCGCGGCCACGCCGAGCAGCACCCCGGCACCGCCCACCAGCATCGCCAGGGCGGCCGGTGTGACTCTCCTTCGCGTTCTCACGTGGGTCCCTTTCTGAGCGGAGTCGTACGACTCGGCGGACTGTCGTCGTGCCGTGCGGAGAGCCGACCGGCCGTGCCCGGATCCGCGTCCGGGGTGAACCACGGCAGGGTCGAGTTCGAGGAGGGCTGCGGTCGTCGACGGGCACTCGCATACGGCAGCCGCATGGAGAGCCGGCGGTGCCGTACACCGCCCGGCCGGCGCGGCCGTACCCGGTCCACCACGGCCATCCCGGCGCGGAACACCGCCGCCGGCACCACAAGGCAGACCAGGACCCAGAAGAGCGTCACGCCCCAGGGCCGGCCCACGGCCCAGGGCTGCTCGGCGAGGACCTTCCCGCCGTACTTCAGGGAGACGGTGTAGTCGCCGTGCGCCCCGGCCGCCAGTTCGGCCGGCAGCCGGATCTGCGCCTTCCGGCCCGGTGCGATCGTGCCGCGCCACTGCCGTTCCTCCCATGCGGGCGCGAACACGCCGTGCGAGGTGCCGACCTGGAAGACGGGGTCGGTGACGGCGGAGGTGCCGACATTGCCGACGGTGAGGACGAGGGTGCGGGCGGGCGGTGCGCCGAACCAGGTCAGCAGGCCGCTGGAGCCGTCGAGCCGGGTGTCGTCGAGCACCGACAGGCGCCCGCCCTCCGGTTCCGCGGGCAGCGGTTCGACGGTGTGCCCGGCCACCTGCAAGATCGCGTCGGCCTGTGCCTCGGGGCCGGTGACGGTGGCGACGTGCACGACACACGGGCACGGCACGGGCGGCTCGGCGACCGGCAGTTCCTTGCGGAACCGGCCCTCGGTGTCGGTGGTGACGGACCGTCCGTCCGCGTTGGCGCAGGAGTTGGTGCCCCCGATGACGCCCCGGGACGGCACGGACTGCCCGCAGATCAGGATCATCAGCAGCGTCCGCTTCCGCCACCCGCCGCCGGTCACGGTGACCGAACCCCCGGTCCCCGCCTGGGACGTGGACAGCTTCACGTCCGGCCCGTCGGCGGCGACGGCGGCAGGCGGGGGCACGAGCAGCAGCAGCGCCGCGAACGCCGGGACCAGGGACCGCATCCTCACCTCACCACTCCCGTCAACTCGGCTGGTTCACATACGCGTTCGGACGCAGGCGCGGGGTCGGGTGCCGTACGGCGCCTGCGCCGCAGGACCACCGTCAGCGCCGCCCCGCCGAGGGCCAGGGCGGCGCCGCCCGCCGCCACCCCGCCCCACGGCACGAACCTCGCCGAGGTCCGCGCGGTGTCCCGCGCCCCGCCCGCCGCGGTCACCGTCAGCCGTACGTCGACCGCGTCCAGCACGGGCCGGCCGGGCCAGGGTTCGCCGAGGTGCAGACGGCGGCCCGGGGGGAGTTCGACGGGCAGGGTGCGCGGCGCGCGGTCGAGGAGCGTGCCGAAGACGCCGTCGGCGTGCACGGAGAGGGTGGGTACGAGGTCGGTGGTGCCGCGGTTGACGAGGTCGTACGTGATGCGGTCACCGCGTACGGCGACCCGCTCGACGGTGAGCGCGGACAGCGCGGGCCCGCCGATCCGGAGCAGCAGGGGGACGGACCCCGACCCGCCGTCGCCGCCCCGTGCGGTGATCGTCCCTGTGCGGTCACCGGGCGCGGCCCCCTCGGGCACGGTCACGGTGAACGGGACGTCGGCGCGGGTGCGGGCGGGCACGCGTACCTCGGCGTCGGCGAAGGTGACCGGCACGCCGGTTCCGGTCAGCCGGACGGTGACCGGGTGCCGTGTGCGGTTGGTCACGGCGACCGTGTCCCGCAGCGCCGAGCCGGGCGCGCCCTCCGCGTAGATGAAGGGACGGCCGTCACCGGCGGGCGCGACGGACCAGCCCTCGCCCGCCGCGGTCGCTGCCGGGGCGGCACACAGCAGCGCGAGGAGCGAGAGGCAGACGGCGTGCACGGCACGGGTGGGACACGACATCGGCGGCTCCAGAGGTCGTACTCCGGGATGGTCGGCGGTGTACCGCCCGGTTCCGGTGACTCGGCGCGGCGTACGCGTACCGCGGGGTTCCGGCGGCTCAGCGGCGTACGCGTACCGCGAGGTCCGGCGGCTCAGCGGCGTACGCGTACCGCGGGGTTCCGGCGGCTCAGCGGCGTACACGTGCCGCCTTGGGTTCCGGCGGCTCAGCGGCGTACGCGTGCCGCCTGGTTCCGTCGCGTCAGCCACAGCGCGCCCGCCGCGCCCGCCAGCAGCACCGTTCCGCCGAGCGTGCCGAGGGCGATCGCGGAGTCCTGGGGGCCGGTCTGCGGGAGTTGCGCGCCTGAGTCGCCGCCGCCCTGCTGGGGCGCTCCCCCCTCGGCCGACGCGGTGACGTCGAGCGTGAGGGACGGCCCGGGGTCGTTGCCCGGGGTGCAGGTGGTCGTCGTACCCAGGGCCTTGATGGTGAGGGTCCCCGCCGTGAAGGTGACCTTGCCGGTCTTCTTCGGGGTGTAGGTGCCCGACAGGTCGCTGATCTTGATGGGGGTGTCGGCGGGGATCGCGGCCTGGTTGGCGGGGCCGGTCACGGTCAGCGTGCCGCTGTCGGCGCCGCCCAGCGCGACGGTGGCGCTCGGGTTCATCGCGCCCTTGCCGAGTTCGACCGGGCTGGAGGAGACGCCCTTCTGCCAGGACATGGTGATCCGGTAGCCGGATCCGCTCCTGACGCCCTTGATGTCGATGGGCGAGACCGCGCTCTTGTCGCCGATCGGCGTCTTGCACTGGTAGTTGACGTCGACGACCTCGGCGTGGGCCGCCGGGGCGGCGAGCAGCACCGCGGAGCCGGCCAGGGCGGCGGCGGACGCGAGCGCCGCGGTTCGTTTCCGGTACGACACAGTGGACATCGTCGCCCCCTCATTTCCTGACGGCGCATCAGATCGGGCCGTCAAGGTACGCCCGGGGAGATGAGGAGGGAAGACGTGATGCGTGTCGGAAGTGTGGGGATGCGAAACGCCTACGCGGGCGCTCCCAGCTCCGCCCACACTCTCTTGCCGGCGACACCGGGGGCCCGTACGACACCCCAGTCCAGACAGAGGCGCTGCACGATGAACATCCCGTGCCCGCCCGGTCGTCCGGCCCGGTGCGGCGTCCGCGGCGCGGGCTGCCCCGTCCCGCGGTCGGAGACCTCGATCCGGATCACCTTGTTGTCGCAGGTGATGAACATCTCGTCCGGCCCCTCCGCGTGCAGGCACGCGTTGGTGACCAGCTCGGAGACGACGAGCAACACGTCCTCCGCTGCCGCCCGCTGATCCGCGGTCGCGGCCGGCAGCCAGCCCCACGCGTACAGCGCCTGACGGGCGAAGTCACGGGCCAGCGGCACGACGCCGCTCTCGCCGTCGAACCTCAGCCTGCGTACCTGACCTGCCCCCGGCGACACGGTCGCGCCCCCTGCGGACGCCCCGGTCCCTGGCACGCCCCCCTCGGACGCCCCGGAAGCGCCGCTGGGCTCCGGGCCGCGGTCGCCCGGCGGGTAGGGCCGGGTGGTGCTCATCAGCGCTTCACCTCACCGATTCACCAGTTCACGATTCAAGAGTTCAGTTACGAATAGGTCGGTGCTCAGTACTCACTGTCCGCACGCTCGATCACGATTGCCGCCGACATGTTCAGGATGTCTCCTGCCCGACCGATCCGGGGGAACACCCCCTACTTCGGGACGACCCAGGACGCTCAGTCGGCATCGCCCTCGCCGGACAGGGCCGCCTCGACCGTGTCGTGCACGGTGAAGACCGCGTCCGCTCCCGTGATCTCGAACACACGAGCCACCACGGGCTGCATGCCCGCCAGGTGCACTCCGCCCCCGGCGTCCTCCGCCTTGAGGCGGGCGCCGAGCAGCACGTTCAACCCCGTGGAGTCGCAGAACTCCAGCCGCGAACAGTCGACGACCAGACGACTGAAACCCTTGGCGAGGCATGCGTCCAGTGGTTCGCGCAACAGATCGGCGGTGTGGTGATCGAGCTCACCCGCCGGCGTCACGACGGCACTGGAGCCCTCCTCCCGCACCTCCACCAGAAGCCGGCCCGACTGCGCACTGCCGACCGTCCCGTGGTCCATGCCGTCTCTCTCTCCCGAGGTCGTGGCTGCTGACTGTCGCCCTCGAACACTACGCCTTCCCTACGTGCTTCGACAGCCGAACATCCGCCCAGAAACGGACATATGCCCACAGAACGCACTTGCGAAGGGTTCGGGAAAGCGGGTAGGGCTAGTAGAGACACGTAAACCAACACGGCCGGCTTTGGAGGCGCCGCACACCGCAGTGCACGTAATGGCTTCGGCAGCCTTATGCCGAGAACGATGGAGGACATCATGTCACCCCGGCTCGACGCATCGCATACCCGGACGGCGACGTCGACACCCACTTCGGAACATCTGGATCCCATCGCGCAGGACAGCGAGACGTTCGCCGTCCATGAGGACGCCCCCGGCGTCCAGGACGACGTACTGGCCGGACTTCCGGAGATCCCCCCGTACGACGAGGTCGGTCCCGTCGATGCGCGGGCCCTGTCCAAGACCCTCTTCGAGCGGCTCGAATCGCTCGAGGAAGGCACGCACGAGTACTCCTACGTGCGCAACACGCTCGTCGAACTCAACCTCGCGCTGGTCAAGTTCGCCGCCTCCCGGTTCCGCTCCCGCAGCGAGCCGATGGAGGACATCATCCAGGTCGGCACCATCGGCCTGATCAAGGCGATCGACCGCTTCGAACTCAGCCGTGGCGTCGAGTTCCCCACCTTCGCCATGCCAACCATCATCGGTGAGATCAAGCGCTTCTTCCGTGACACCTCGTGGTCCGTGCGCGTTCCGCGCCGGCTGCAGGAGCTCCGGCTCGACCTGGCCAAGGCCGGCGACGAGCTGGCCCAGCAGCTCGACCGCGCGCCCACGGTGGCGGAACTGGCGGAGCGGCTCGGGCTGTCGCACGACGAGGTCGTCGAGGGCATGGCCGCCTCGAACGCCTACACCGCCTCCTCGCTGGACGCGCAGCCCGAGGAGGACGACAGCGAGGGCGCCCTCGCGGACCGCATCGGGTACGAGGACCACGGGATCGAGGGCATCGAGTACGTCGAGTCCCTCAGGCCGCTGATCGCGGAACTCCCGCACCGGGACCGGAAGATCCTGTCCCTCCGCTTCGTCGCCAACATGACCCAGTCCGAGATCGGCGAGGAACTGGGCATCTCGCAGATGCACGTGTCGCGGCTGCTGTCCCGGACGCTGGGACGGCTGCGCAAGGGGCTGACGGTCGAGGAGTGACGCCGGCCCACCCACAGGCTTCCCGTCCGGCGCCCTCAGGCGCCGGACGCGCCGTTTCGGCCCCGCCGGGCCGGCCGCTTCATTACCCTCGGTAACCCCTTTCCCCACAAGCCTCCCTCCACCACTATGGTCAACCTCCAAACTGGCCGGTACGTCAGCGACTTGGCCGGGCTCCGGCGGGGACGCGAGGAGGTGGGTGGATGGCTCGGCCCGAGGGGACCGACAACGACGCGGCGGACGGCGGGCATTCCGGCGCGTCCGACGCACGGCTGACCGAACTGCTGCGCGCCGACAGCGCCGACGCCTACCCGGCGCTCCAGGAACTGCGCGCCCGTCACCAGGCGTCGGTCCTCACCTATGCCCGGCTGTGCACGACCGGGGACTCGGCGGCCCGTCAGCTGGCGGCGCAGGCGTTCACGCTGGCGGCCCGCAAGACGGCACGCGGCACCGACCCGGCCGCCCCGTGGCGGCACCAGCTCCTGCTGCTGACCGGACGGGTGGCCGCGACCTGGGCCGAGGGCGACCGCTCGGCGGCGCTCGACGCGGGGCTGCTGCTGGTCCTCAACACGGCCGGACCGAACGGGCCCCTCCCGCCCATGCTCGCCGCCTACCGGACGTTGCCCGACCGCTCCCGCGGCCTGATCTGGTACGGCCTCGTGGAGCAGGAGAGCGCCGAGCGGACCGCCGTACTGCTGGGCATCAACCCCGAGGACGTGACGTACGGCATCGAGCCCGCGCTGGGCGCGCTCGGCCGGTCCCTGCTGCGATCGCGGCTGGCCGCCTCCGACGACCCGAACTGCCAGGACTTCCGGCGGCTGATCGAGGAGTCGGTGCGGCCGCAGTCGCCCCGGCACAGTCCCGACCTGGCCGCCCACATGGCGCACTGCGCGCACTGCACCACCGCCTACGAGGAGCTGACCGCCCTGCGCGACGCGCCGCGCACCGCGCTGGCGGAGGGGCTGATGCCGTGGGCCGGCGCGGCCTACGCGGCGCGGATCGGCGGCGAACCGGGCGCCGGGTACGCGGCGCGGCTCACCGGCGCGCCGGGCACGGGCGGCCGTGGCGCGCGGGAGCGGGCCTGGCCGCCGTCCCGCCGGGTGGCGCTCGCCTCGGCGGGGCTGGGTGTGGCCCTCGCGCCGCTGCTGTTCTTCCTGCTGTCCCCGGGCGACTCCCCCACCGGGAACGCCGCGAACCGGATCGGCGCCACGCCGCCGCCCGCGGTGACGGTGACCGCGACCGTGCCGGCGCCCCCCGCTTCCCCCTCGCCCTCGGCCTCGGCCTCGAAGTCCGCCAAGCCCCCCTCCCCGACGACGAGTCCGTCCCCGTCGCGCACGACCCACCCACCCAAGCCGTCCACACCCCCGCCACCGCCTCCGCCGACGTACCCGCCGGGCAGCGCCTACGCGCAGGTCGTGAACGTCGCCTCGGGGCTGTGCCTGGACATCCGGGACGGCGACCTGGACAAGGGCGTGGACGTGATCACGGCTCCCTGTACGCAGGCCGCCACCCAGCGCTGGCGGGTCGACAGCGGGCGCGGGGTGCTCCAGTCGGCCGCCGACCAGGACTTCTGCCTGGACAGCCGGGGCTCGACGGACCGGGGCGTGGGCATCTGGACCTGCTCCTCCGTGGAAGGCAGGAACGCGCGCAACCTCACGTTCGTCGTGGACGACGCCGGGCTGGTCCGGCCCGCCGTCGACGGGGGGACGGCGATGACGCCGGACGGCGAGGGCGGGCTGGAGTTCCGGTCGCTGGACGACGCGAACGGGGACCCGGACCAGCGGTGGCGGGCGGGGGCGGCCTGACCGGACGTCAGCCGACGCGCAGGCCGCGCCGCCACACCTCGGTCACCAGGGGGACCCCCGGCCGGTAGGCCAGGTGCACATGGCTCGGGGCGTCGAGGAACGCCAGGTCGGCGTAGGCGCCGGGGCTCAGCCGGCCGATGTCGTCGCGGCGCAGGGCGCGGGCCCCGCCCGCCGTGGCGGACCAGAGCGCCTCGTCCGGGGTCATACGCATGTCCCGTACGGCGAGCGCGATACAGAACGGCACGGACGAGGTGAACGACGAGCCCGGGTTGCAGTCCGTCGACAGCGCCACGGTGACGCCCGCGTCGAGGAGCCGGCGGGCGTCGGGCCACTCGGCGCGCGTGGAGAACTCGGCGCCGGGGAGCAGGGTGGCGACGGTGGAGCCGCCGGCGAGCGCGTCGACGTCCGCGTCGGTGAGGTGGGTGCAGTGGTCGGCGCTCGCGGCGTCCAGCTCGACGGCGAGCTGGACGCCGGGGCCATAGGTCAGCTGGTTGGCGTGGACGCGCGGGTGCAGGCCCTTGGCCTTGCCGGCGAGGAGGATCGCGCGGGCCTGGTCGCCGTCGAAGGCGCCTTTCTCGCAGAAGACGTCGATCCACCGGGCGTGCGGGGCGCAGGCGTCGAGCATCTCGCCGGTGACCAGGGCGACGTACGCCGCCGGGTCCTCGGCGTAGTCGGGGGAGACGATGTGGGCGCCGAGGTAGGTGACCTCGTCGGTGTGGGCGGCGGCGATGCGCAGGGCCCGGGACTCGTCCTCGACGGTCAGGCCGTAGCCCGACTTGGTCTCGAAGGTGGTGGTGCCCTGGCGGAGGGCCTCGGCCAGGTGACGGGTGAGGTTGGCCTCCAGCTGGGCGTCCGTGGCGGCGCGGGTGGCGGCGACCGTGGTCCGGATGCCGCCCGCGCTGTACGCACGGCCCGACATACGGGCGTTGAACTCCTCGGTGCGGTCGCCCGCGAAGACCAGGTGCGAGTGGGAGTCCACGAAGCCCGGGATCACCGCCCGGCCACCGGCGTCGACCCGGTTGTCGGTGGCGGGTGCTTTGCTTGATTCACCGGTCCACGCGACGCGGTCGCCGTCGATGACGACGGCCGCGTCCCGGATCAGGCCCAGGGGGGAACCGTCACCGAGAGAGGGGTCGTTGGTGACCAGTGCGGCGATGTCGGTGATGGCGGTGGTGGTGCTGCTCATGGCGTCCTCGTGGGGGCTCGGGTCGGCCTCGTTCGGGCTCGGGTCGGCGGTCGTCAGGCGCGCAGGGCGTCGACGGCTTGCGCGAGTGCCTGCGGCACATCGGGTACGAGGGTGTGCGCCCCGTCGCGTACGACGTGCCGCCCGCCCACGACCGTATGGCGCACATCCGCTGCCGTCGCGGCGAATACGGCCGTCTCGGCGCCGAGCCGGGGCAGCGGACCCGCGGTTCTGACCGAGTCGAGCGCGACCGTCGTGAAGTCGGCGAGCGCGCCGGGCTCCAGGGTGCCCGCGTCCGCCCAGCCGAGCGCGGCGTGCCCGTCCGCCGAGGCGGCCCGCAGCAGGGCGGCTGCCGTCCAGTGGCCGCGGGTGCGGGTGCGCAGCCGCTCGTTCAGCTCCATCGCGCGCGCCTCTTCGAGCAGGTCGACGACGGCGTGGCTGTCGGAGCCGAGGCTGAGGGGGGAGCCCGCCTTATGGAGGGCCGCGGCAGGGCCGATGCCGTCGGCGAGGTCGCGCTCGGTGGTGGGGCACATGCAGGTGCCGGTGCCGCTGCCACCGATCAGGGCGATGTCCCCGCCGGTGAGGTGCGTGTTGTGGACGCCGGTGGTGCGGGGGCCGAGCACGCCGTGGTCGGCGAGGAGCTGGGTGGGGGTGCGGCCGTGCGCGTTCAGGCAGGCGTCGTTCTCGGCGGTCTGCTCGGACAGGTGCACATGCAGCGGGGCCCGCCGCTCCTCGGCCCACCGGGCCACGGTCGCCAACTGGTCGGCGGGCACGGCCCGTACGGAGTGGATCGCCGCGCCGATCCGTGCGTGATCCCGTTCCTTGAGAACTGAACAGCGTTCGGCCCACTCCTGCGCCGTCCGGTCCGAGAAGCGGCGCTGGTGCGCGTCGGGCGGCTGCCCGAAGCCGGAGGAGAGGTAGCAGGTGTCGAGGAGGGTGATGCGGATCCCGGCCTCGGCGGCCGCCGCGACGAGCGCCTCGCCCATGGCGTTGGGGTCGGCGTAGGGGGTGCCGCCGTGGGCGTGGTGGACGTAGTGGAACTCGCCGACGGCCGTGATCCCGGCGAGGGCCATCTCGGCGTAGACCGCCCTGGCCAGCGCGTGGTACGTGTCCGGGGTGAGCCGGTCCGCGGTGGCGTACATGATCTCGCGCCAGGTCCAGAAGGTGCCCGAGCCGACCTGCACGGTGCCGCGCAGGGCGCGGTGGAAGGCGTGGCTGTGGGCGTTGGCGAGGCCGGGGAGGGTGAGGCCGCGCAGGACCTCGGCACCGGGGGGCGGCGCCCCGGTGTCCTGGTGGACGGCGGTGATCCGGCCGCCCTCGGTGTCGACGGCGACTCCCGGCTCGACATGGGTGCCGAGCCAGGCGTGCTCCAGCCAGTACGTCCGTGTCACGCGCGGGTCAGCCCTTCCAGTACGTCGGCGAGTGCCCCCACCGCGGCCACGCAGTCGTCCTCGGCGGCGAACTCGGCCGGGGAGTGCGAGACGCCGGTGGGGTTGCGCACGAACAGCATGGCGGTCGGGATCGTCCCGGACAGGATTCCGGCGTCGTGTCCGGCGCCGGTGCCCAGGACGGGGACCTTGAGGTCGGTGTCCTTGCCGAGGATGCGGGCGAGTTCGTCGCGCAGGGCGTGGTCGAACTCGACGACCGGTGTGAACGACTCGCGTACGACGTCCAGGTCGACGCCGTGCGCGTCGGCGTACTCGCGGGCCGCCCGCTGGATCCCGGTGACGACGGTGTCGAGGGCCTGCTGGTCGGCGGCGCGGGAGTCGAGCCAGCCACGCACCAGGGAGGGGATGGCGTTGACGCCGTTGGGCTCGACGGCGATCTTGCCGAAGGTGGCGACGGCCTGCGCGAGGTGCGCCTCGCGGCGGGCGGCGAGGACGGTCTCGGCGTACGGCAGCATCGGGTCGCGCCGGTCCACGAGCCGGGTGGTGCCGGCGTGGTTGGCCTCGCCCCGGAAGTCGAACCGCCAGCGGCCGTGCGGCCAGATGGCGCTGGCGATGCCCACCCGGTCGCCTGACAGGTCCAGGGCGCGACCCTGTTCGACGTGCAGTTCGACGAAGGCACCGATGCGGGTGAGTCGCTCCGGGTCGGGTCCGATGGCGTCGGGGTCGTACCCGGCGGCCTCCATGGCCTGCGGCAGCGTCGTCCCGTCGCCGTCGGTCAGGCGGTGCGCCTGTTCGACGGTGAGCTGCCCGGTGGCGAGCCGGGACCCGACGCAGGCCAGCCCGAAGCGGGCGCCCTCCTCGTCGCCGAAGTTGACGACGGCGAGGGGCTTGCCGAAGCGCACGCCGCGACCGCGGAGTTCGTCCAGCGCGGCGAACGCCGAGACCACCCCGAGGGGCCCGTCGAAGGCCCCGCCGTCGGGCACGGAGTCGAGATGCGACCCGGTGACGACGGCGTCGCCCTGGGCGGGGTCCCCGAGCCAGGCCCACTGGTTGCCGTTGCGGTCCAGCTCGTAGAGCAGTCCCCGCGCCTCGGCCTGCGCCCGGAACCAGTCCCGGCACTCGGCGTCGGCCCCGGTCCAGGCGAAGCGGCGGTAGCCACGGGTGCCGGGGTGCCGTCCGACGGGGAGCAGTTCGCGCCACATCTCCTGGAAGGAGGCGCCGTGGGGGAGGGCGGCTGCCGGGGCCGCGTCCGGCGCGGTCCCGCCCGTGGCCGTGCCGTCGGCCCGGCCGTCCTCGGTGCGCGTCACGCCTGGTCACCCTCACGCATCGGTACCCGCACGCCGCGGTCCGACGCCACCGACTCGGCGATGTCGTAGCCCGCGTCGACGTGCCGGATGACGCCCATCCCGGGGTCGTTGGTGAGGACCCGCCGGATCTTCTCGCCGGCCAGCGCCGTGCCGTCGGCCACCGTCACCTGGCCGGCGTGGATCGAGCGGCCCATGCCGACGCCGCCACCGTGGTGGAGGGAGACCCAGGACGCGCCCGACGCCACGTTCACCATCGCGTTCAGCAGCGGCCAGTCGGCGATCGCGTCGGAGCCGTCGAGCATGGCCTCGGTCTCGCGGTACGGGGAGGCCACGGAGCCGCAGTCGAGGTGGTCGCGCCCGATGACGATCGGCGCGGCCAGCTCCCCGCTCGCGACCATGTCGTTGAACCGCTCTCCGGCCTTGTCCCGCTCGCCGTACCCGAGCCAGCAGATCCGGGCGGGCAGGCCCTGGAAGTGGACACGCTCGCCGGCCATCTTGATCCAGCGGGCCAGGGACTCGTTCTCGGGGAAGAGGTCGAGGATCGCCTTGTCGGTCTTGGCGATGTCGGCCGGGTCGCCGGACAGGGCCGCCCAGCGGAAGGGGCCCTTGCCCTCGCAGAACAGCGGGCGGATGTAGGCGGGGACGAAGCCGGGGAAGGCGAAGGCCCGGTCGTACCCGGCCAGTCGGGCCTCGCCGCGGATGGAGTTGCCGTAGTCGAACACCTCGGCGCCGGCGTCCATGAAGCCCACCATCGCCTCGACGTGCCGGGCCATGGACTCGCGGGCCCGCGTCGTGAAGCCCGCCGGGTCCTTCGCCGCGTAGGCCGCCATCTCGTCGAAGCCGACGCCGAGCGGCAGGTACGCCAACGGGTCGTGCGCCGAGGTCTGGTCGGTGACGATGTCGATGGGGGCGCCCATGGCGAGAAGCTGCGGGACGAGCTCGGCGGCGTTGCCGAGGACGCCGATGGACAGCGGGCGCCGGGCGTCGCGGGCCTCGGTGGCGAGTTGGAGGGCGTGGTCGAGGGAGTCGGCCTTGACGTCGAGGTAGCGGTGCTCGATGCGCCGCTCGATGGCCCGCGGGTCGCAGTCGATGCAGATCGCGACGCCGTCGTTCATCGTCACGGCGAGCGGCTGGGCGCCACCCATGCCGCCGAGTCCGGCGGTGAGGGTGATCGTCCCGGCGAGCGTGCCGTCGAACTTCTTCGCGGCGACCGCGGCGAAGGTCTCGTAGGTGCCCTGGAGGATGCCCTGGGTGCCGATGTAGATCCAGGAACCGGCGGTCATCTGCCCGTACATGGTCAGGCCGAGGGCCTCCAGGCGGCGGAACTCCTCCCAGTTGGCCCAGTCGCCGACGAGGTTGGAGTTGGCGATCAGGACCCGCGGCGCCCACTCGTGGGTCTGCATGACGCCGACGGGGCGGCCGGACTGGACGAGCATCGTCTCGTCCTGCTTCAGCCCCTGGAGCGTGCGCACCATCGCGTCGAAGGACCGCCAGTCCCGCGCCGCCTTGCCCGTGCCGCCGTAGACGACGAGCTTGTCGGGGTGTTCGGCGACCTCGGGGTCGAGGTTGTTCTGCAGCATCCGCAGGGCGGCTTCCTGCTGCCAGCCCAGGGCGCTCGGCTGCGTACCGCGCGGCGCTCGTACGGGGCGGGGTCCTGACATGGTCTGCCTCCTGGTGGCTGCTCTCGCGGAGCTCCCTGCGGAATGTTGCTGGGGTTATTCACATCCTGGCTATATGAATAGAGCTAGTCAATAGGGGTGCGGCCCGACACGGCGTCGGCCCGGATGTTTGGCTGGACGTATGGACCATGCGCAGCGAAGCGGCAGAGCGACCTACACGACGGGGGACCACATGGACGACGTTCATGAAGGACGGGCGGGCGCGGCACGCGCGGCGCGACGCGACGAGGC
Source organism: Streptomyces sp. NPDC059861 (assembly GCF_042731435.1). NCBI lineage: Bacteria > Bacillati > Actinomycetota > Actinomycetes > Kitasatosporales > Streptomycetaceae > Streptomyces > Streptomyces sp. NPDC059861. The sequence continues at coordinate 67,775 of NZ_JBHWJQ010000027.1, forward strand.
CGTGCGGGCAGCCGTGGAACAGGGGCTGCTGGGGCCCGACGCCCCTCTCGCCGGGCTGCTCGACGTCACCGGCATCCGGGAGTCGGCGGCGGAGCTGCGCGCGGCGTTCGACGCGGTGGTGGCACCCGGCACGCCCGTGCTGCACGCCTTCGCGGTGAAGGCCTCCCCGCTGGTCCCGGTGCTGCGGCTGCTGCGTGACGAGGGCATCGGCGCGGAGGTGGCGAGCCCGGGTGAGCTGGCGCTGTCCCGGGCGGCCGGGGTGGCGCCGGAGCGGACGGTGCTGGACTCGCCCGCGAAGACCCCGGCGGAGCTGCGCGAGGCGCTGGCGCTGGGCATCGCCGTCAACGCGGACAACCCGCAGGAACTGGACCGCCTCGACGCCCTCATGCGCTCCGCCCCCAGCCGTTCCCCCCTCGGACTCCGGGTGAATCCGCAGGTCGGCGGCGGTTCCATCGAGGCTCTCTCCACCGCCACGGCGACCTCGAAGTTCGGCGTCGCGCTGCGGGACGAGGGGGCGCGCGAGTGGGTGATACGGGCGTACGCCGAGCGTCCCTGGCTGACCCGGCTGCACGCGCACACCGGGTCGCAGGGCATCCCGCTGTCCCGGATGACCGAGGGTGTGGCGGCGACGTACGCGCTGGCGGAGGAGATCAACCGGAGGATCGGGCGGCCACAGGTCGACACGCTCGACATCGGTGGCGGGCTGCCGGTGAACTTCGCCTCGGAGGCGACGACACCGACGTACGCGCAGTACGCGCGGATGCTCAAAGAGGCGGTGCCGGGGCTGTTCGACGGGCGGTACGGGCTGGTCACCGAGTTCGGGCGGTCGCTGCTGGCCAAGCACGGGACGGTGGTGGCGCGGGTGGAGTACGCCAAGAGCGCGGGCGGCCGGCCCGTGGCGGTGACGCACGCGGGCGTGCAGGTGGCGGCGCGGACGGTGTACGCGCCGGGGTCGTGGCCGCTGCGGATCGCCGCGTACGACGGCAAGGGGCGGGCGAAGGAGGGGCCGGCCGTGGTGCAGGACGTGGCGGGACCGGCGTGCTTCGCGGGCGACCTGCTGGCCGAGGGCCGCGAGCTGCCGCTGCTGGAGCAGGGGGACTACGCGGCGGCGCTGGACACGGGCGCGTACTACTTCGCCCACCACTACGCGTACAACTCCCTGGCCCGGCCGGGCGTCTACGGTTTCGTGCCGGACGGCGCGGGGGGCGTGGCCTTCGCGACCGTGCGCACCCCGCAGCCGATCGAGGAGATCGTGGCCGAGTCCGGCGGGGCGCACGCGGGCACGCTGAGCGCGCTTCCCGCGCCCGCGAAGGGGTGATCAACTTGCCGGGAAACGAAGCCAGTTGACCCACATTAGCCACTCGTCGCATGTTCCACCGGAAAATGCCAGAACGCTCACCTGCCGCACACACGTTGCGTAGTCTCTGGGTCACTCAGCCGAACCCAGGCAGGAGGGGAGTCCAGGGTGCCCGGAATCGACGAGTGCTTACTCGAAGCCATGCGGCTGCCCGGCGCCCGGGGGGCCGCGCTGGTCGACTGGACGAGCGGACTGGCACTGGGCACCGTCGGCGAGGCGCCGGGCGGTGACCACGAGACGGCGGCCGCCGAGGCCGCGGAGCTGGCCCGGCTGGCCGCCGAGCAGCGGGCGTTCGCGCCCGTCGGCGGCCCGGACGGCGAGGACGCGCCGGACGCCGCCGACCCACCGGTCGAGGACCTGATCCTCAGCAACCGGGACAGCTATCACGTGCTGCGGTTCGTGCGGACGTCGTTCGACAGCAGCGTCTTCCTGCATCTGTGGCTGGGCCGGGCGGACGGCAACCTCGCGCTGGCCCGGATCCGGCTGGGCGAGATGGCCGGACGGCTGGTGCTGGGATGACGATGGTCGACACGACACCGCCTCCCGGACTGCCGATACGGGACAAGGCGGCCCGGCACCGGACCGGGGGTGTCTCCCCGATGCTGACCCGCCTGGCCGCCGAGCGCGCCACCGGCGTCCTGGTCCGCGCGAGCGGCACCCTGTACCTCGCCGAGGGCCGGGTGGTGCACGCCGAGAGCCCGCTCGCGCCCGGCCTCGACATCCTTCTCACGGCGCACGGCACCCTCGACGCCCGGGACTGGCAGGACGCCCTCGAGCGGGCCGACGAGCCGGAGGGCGCCGACCGCGCCCTCCTGGACGGCGGCCGGCTCGCGCCAGGCGCACTGGAGTTGTGCCACCTGAGCGCGCTGTACGACGCCGCGTACTTCGCCCTCGCGCCCAGCAGCACCCCGGGGCGCTTCCGGTACGGCCCCACGCACTGGCTCGGTTCCGTGCACCCGGTGCCGGTCGGCTCCGTCGAACAGGAGACGCTGCGCCGCCGCGCCCTGCTGCACCGCATCTGGCCGGACCCGGCGACCGACAGCGCACCCCTGGAGCGCCTCGACACCGCCGCCGCCCCGGCGGTCCCGCCCCGGCAGAGCGCGGTGCTGGCGCGCGTGGACGGTCTGCGCACGGCCACGGACATCGCCCGCGACCTGGGCAGACCGGCCTTCCACACCCTGGTGTCCATACGCCGGCTGGCAGCGGCCGGCCTGGTGGCACCCCGCCCGGCACACCCGGGCACGGACGGCGATCCCTGGGCCGAGCACACGGCCCCGGGCGACCCCACCGCCCTCGGCGACCCCGCCGCATTGGGACACCCGGCCCCCGGCAATCCCGCCGCCTTCATAGACAGGCCCCCAGGCGACTCCGCCACCTTCGGACAACCGGCCCCCGTCGACTTCGCAGACAGGGCCCCAGGCGACTCCGCCGTCGTCGGGCACCCGGCCCCCGGCAACTCCGCCGTCGTCAGGCACCCGGCCCCCGGCGGCCCCACCACCTTCAGTCACCCGGCCCCCGGCAACCCCGCCACCTCCGGACACCCGGCCCCCGGCGGCCCCACCACCTTCAGTCACCCGGCCCCCGGCGGACCCGCCCCCCTCGGACACGCGGCCGCCGACGGCCTTGAGCACCCGCCGCCGACCGCCGCAGGCCACCCTCCCCCCGCCGGCCCCGCACCCGCCGACCCGCTCACGCCCCGCACCCCCGGCCGCACGCTGCCCGGCACCCCGCTCGGGCCGGGCTCCCTCGAACACCCCGACATCGCACTGCTGAAGAGGGTCAGGGATGCGCTGGAGGCCCTTTGAACGGCAGCAACCGCGACAGTCCGCGCAGGGACAGCCGGCGCCGGGACAGCTCGCGCCACGACAAGCGACGCCGCGGCAACCGCCTCGCCCGCCCGCCGAGAGGAGAGCCCTGATGGCGGTGGAACCCCCGATCCTCGACGAACTGCACCGGCTGAGAGCCCGTGTGCCCCAGCTGACCGGCGCCCTCGCCGCCAGCGTGGACGGCCTGGTCATCGCTCACGACACCCCCGGCGTCGAGCCGGAGGGGCTCGCCGCGCTGACCGCCGCCGCGCTCGGCGTCGCGGTGCGGGTCACGGACGCGACCGGCCGGGGCGAGCTGCGCGAACTGCTGGTGCGCGGCATGCGCGGCTATGTGGCGACGTACGCCGCGGGTGACACCGCCGTACTGACCCTGCTCGCCGAGGACCGCGTCAACGTCGGCCGGCTGCACCTGGAGGGCCGCCGCACCGGCGCCCGCATCGGCGAGCTGGTCGACGCCCTGCCGCCGACGCCGCCGCCCCTGCTCCCCGCGAAACCCGAGACGGCCCCCACGACGCGCCAGAAGCCCGTCCGCCGCACTCCCCGCACCCCCACGAACACATCCACCACCACGGAAAGTTGAGAGGAAACACCACCACCATGGCGAACACCGAGACCACCCTGAAGGAAGCCCTCGCCTCGATCGAGGGCGCCACCGGAGTCGCCCTCGTCGACTACACCACCGGCATGGCGCTGGGCACGATGGGCGGCAGCAAGACCTTCGACCTGAACGTCGCGGCGGCCGGCAACACCGACGTGGTCCGCGCCAAGATGCGCACGATGGAGCACCTCGGGCTCAAGGGCCAGATCGAGGACATCCTGATCACGCTGTCGGACCAGTACCACCTGATCCGTCTGCTCAGCGGCCGCAGCGGCAACGGGCTCTTCCTCTACCTCGTGCTGGACGCCAAGCGGTCCAACCTCGCGATGGCCCGTCACCAGCTGCGGCGGATCGAGGAGGACCTCGAAGTCTGAGGCCGCGGCTCAGACCGGTGCGGCGGTACGGCGACGCGCGCCACCAGGCGCCGCGTCGCCCGCCGCGACACCCGTAGCGCGGTACGCCCCGACCGCCTTGCCGGCCGGGCGGCCGCCGCGCAGCCAGTCGACGCGTACCCACAGCAGCGTCTCCTCGGCCCGCTCGCGCCGCCCGAGCCACCCCGCCTTCAGCCACAGCCCCGCACCGCATCCGGCGAGCAGCATGCCGCCGGCGGCGGGCGCGGCGAACGAGCCGCCCAGCGCGGCCAGGAAGGCCAGCAGCAGCCACCAGCGGTGCCCGCGCCGCCAGTTGCGCACGGTCACGGCGCGGTCCTGGAGCACGTCGTGCTTGGCGGCGCGGGCGGCGCCGCGGGCGAGGGCGGCGTACCGCTTGCGGCGCGTGCCGGCCACGAGGGCCGCCGCCAGGATGAACAGCACGGCCCCCGCCAGGACGCCGATCCGGCGCCCCGTCAGCCCCGGCACCAGCACACCGATGCCGGCCGCGACCACCCCGAGCCACCACAGGGGCGCTGCCCCCGCCCGCACGACGCAGGCCACCCGGGCCAGTCCTTGACCTCCGCGCACCATGTTCGGCCTCCTGTCCCACCTGTCCCACGCCGTCTCAGTTCTTGGAACAGGCAGGCTAGCGAGGGAAGGTGAGACGAGTCTGAGAAGCCGCGGGCCGCGGCGGACGCGGGCGCCCGCTCACTCCACGAACAGCCCTCGCGCCGCCGCCCGCGCGTCGAACTCCTCCAGCCGCGCCTGCGCGTCCGGGAGGTCGTCGCACATCGCCTCCAGCAGCACCCGCCCCAGCAGCATCGGCGCGCACGCCGTGTCGAAGGCGAGCCCGGTGCCGACGGCGGCGGGCAGCAGCAGGTCGGACACCTTGGCGACCGGTGCGAAGGCCGAGTCGGCGACGGTCACCACGGTCAGCCCGGCCTCCTTGGCGTACGCCAGCGTGTCCACGACCTCCCGTGGATGCCGGGGCAGCGCGAAGCAGAGCAGCGCCGAGGCGCCCGCCCGTACGGTCCCGTCGATCCGGTCGTGGATCATAGTGCCGCCCTCGTGGAGCAGCCGGACGTCCGGATGGACCTTGGCGGCGAAGTAGGCGAAGCCGTAGGCCTGGGAGGCCGCCGCGCGCAGTCCCAGCACCGGCAGCGGGCGGGAGGCGGCCAGCAGCCGCCCGGCCTCGTGCACGGGCCGGGGATCGGCGAGCAGTTCGGCGAGGTGCCGGAGGTTCTCGATCTCGGCCTCGACGGCCTGCTGGTACTCGTTGTACGACGCCGCGTCCGCCGGCTGCTCGGCGGGCGCGACCTCGCGCAGGTGCCGGCGCAGCGCGGGGTAGCCGTCGAAGCCGAGGGCGACCGCGAAGCGCGTCACGGACGGCTGGCTGACCCCGGCGAGTTCGGCCAGCTCGACGCTGGACAGGAACGGCACGTCGGCGGCGCGCCGGACCATGCTGTGCGCGATGCGCCGCTGGGTCGGCGTCAGCCGGTGCCCCTCGAACAGCGCCTGCAGCCGTGCGGCCGGGCTGTCCGGCACACCCGTGTTCATGTCCCCGGTCATGACGTGCTCCCCCTCCAGATGTCCGTGAACCGGTCGAGCAGTCCGGCCGCCGCCGTCACGTCGTGCGTGAGCGGCCGGTCGGCCGGGTCCGCGTCCAGCACCGACTCGGCGAGCTCCAGCGCCCGGCCGGCCGGCAGGTCCGGTTCGGGGCGCAGGCCGCGCTGGCGCAACGCCCGTACGGCGGCGACGAGTTCGCAGCCGACGACCAGACGGTACGCGTCGCACAGGCGCAGTGTCTGACGTGCGGCGAGCGAGGCGAAGCTGGCCTGTTCCTCGACGCCTCGGGAGAGTACAGCGTGGCCGAGCGACGCGGGCGCGGAGAAGGCCCGCAGATCGCCGAGGGCGGCCCCGGCGGCGTACTCCAGGATCATCACGCCGGAGGAGGCGGCCTCGTGGTCGGCGAGGAAGGGGCGCAGCCGGGTGTAGGCGGGCTCGTTCAGCGTCGACAGCCGGGACGTGGACAGGCGCGCCACCTGCGTTATGGCCAGCCGGAAGTGGTCCAGGGCAAGGGCGAGCTGGGCCTGGTAGAAGCCGCCGTGGTGGTAGGCGGCCATGTCCTCGGGGGAGATCAGCGGGTTCTCCGCGGCCGCGTTGATCTCGACGGTGAGGACGTCCTCCAGGGCGTCGGCGGCGTCCTGGGCGGGGCCGTGGATCTGGGGCAGGCAGCGGAAGCCGTACGGGTCCTGGAGCCGGCCGAGCGGCGGGTGCGGCCGGTCGGCGGCGCCGATCAGCTGCCGCATCCGGCGGGCGACGTCGGCCGTGCCGCGGTGCGGGCGGGCGGTGTGCACGGGGGCGGCGTACGCCTCGTGCGAGCCGTCGACGGCCAGCAGGGACAGCGCGGCGACGACCTGGGTGGCGGCGAGCAGTCCGCGCAGCTCGTGCAGGGCGAGCGCGGACTGGCCGAGGGTGAGGGCGTTGCTGCTGATCAGCGCCAGGGCGTCGTTGTTGTCCAGCGGCTGCGCCTCGGGGGCGCCCGCGCCCCGCCACGGATGTTCCCCGGCCAGCGCGAGCCCCATCTGGGCCAGCGCGGCGATGTCGCCGGTGCCGACCGAGCCGAACTCGTTGACCTGTGGGTAGGCCCCGGCGTCCAGCGCCTCGCACAGTGCGGTGACGACGGACGGCCGCAGGCCGGCGCCGCCCGCCAGCAGCTGGTTGGCCCGGACGGCGAGCATCGCCCGCACCTGCCGCGCGGGCAGCTCCTCGCCGATGGCTCCGGCGTGACTGCGCAGCAGCCGCAGCCCGTGCGCCGCGGCGGCCTCGGTGGGCACGTCCTCGTTCCGGTTGGCGCCGACTCCGGTGGAGCGGCCGTACACGCGCCCGGTCGCGGCGATCATGCGGGCGGCGTCCCAGGACTCCTCCGCGCGCTTCATCGCCTCGGTCCCCGGCACCGGCCGCGCGGCCCCGTCGGCGAGCCGGACGACGTCGGTGACGCCCATCCCGCGTCCGTCCAGCACCACGAGGGCGCTCACTGCCCCCTTTGGGGCGTCCACGATGCGAGACGACATCACGCGCAAACCCTCCTCGAACCGGACACCCGATCTTGCCTATCGGCCATCCATCACCGCGGATTACCGCTGGAGCATTGACAACCTATTCAGACACCAAGAACTCTGCATGACGTTATACAGGCCGGGCAAGGGACATCTCATGATCCAGTTCGACGCGGTCCACAAGCGCTTCCCCAACGGCACCACCGCAGTCCACGACCTCACCCTCCGGATGCCGGAAGGCGGCGTGACCGTCCTCGTCGGATCCTCCGGTTGCGGCAAGACGACCACCCTCCGGATGATCAACCGGATGGTCGAACCGACCTCCGGCACCATCCGGGTCGGCGGCAAGGACGTCCAGCAGCAGGACGCCGCCGAGCTGCGCCGCTCCATCGGCTACGTCATCCAGCAGTCGGGCCTCTTCCCGCACCGCACGGTGCTGGACAACATCGCCACCGTCCCGCTGCTGCTCGGCTGGGGCCGGCGCAAGGCCCGCGCGAGGGCGGCCGAGCTGCTGGAGACCGTCGGCCTGTCCGCCGACACCGGCCGCCGCTACCCCCACCAGCTCTCCGGCGGACAGCAGCAGCGCGTCGGCGTCGCCCGCGCGCTCGCCGCCGACCCGCCGGTGCTGCTGATGGACGAGCCGTTCGGCGCGGTCGACCCGGTGGTCCGCAACCAGCTCCAGCAGGAACTGCTGCGCCTTCAGAAGGAACTGAACAAGACCATCGTCTTCGTCACCCACGACGTCGACGAGGCCGTCCGCCTGGGCGACCGGATCGCGATCTTCCGCACCGGCGGCCATCTCGTCCAGTGCGCCCCGCCCGCCGAACTCCTCGCCCGCCCCGCCGACGACTTCGTGGCGGACTTCCTCGGCGCCGAGCGCGGCCTGAAGCTGCTCTCGCTCAGGACCCTCGCGGCCGTACCGCAGGGCCCGGCACCGGAGGGCGGCACCTGGACCCTCGCCCTCGACGGGGCGCGCAGGCCGCTGCACTGGGCCGCGGGCGACACCATGGTCCCCGTACGGCCGCTCCAGGACGGCGACTCGCTGCTGTCCGCGCTCAACGAGTCGGTCGCCTCCCCCACCGGCCTCGTCGCCCGCGTCGGCGCGGACGGCGTCCTCACCGGCGTCTCGTCCCGCGACGACATCCACGAGCACGCGAACCGGGCCCACGGGGAGGTACTGGCCGCATGACCATCGACTGGTCGTGGATATCCGACCACACCGACGACCTCACCGCCCTGACCGTCTCCCACCTCCAGGCGGCCCTCTCGGCGGTCCTGTTCGGCCTGCTGATCTCGCTTCCGCTGGCCGTCGTGGCCCACCGGATCCGGCCCCTGCGCGGCGTTCTGCTCGGCATGTCGAACGTCCTTTTCACCATCCCCTCGATCGCGGTCTTCGTGCTGCTGCTCCCGGTCAGCGGCCTCACCCGCACCACCACCGTCATCGGCCTGACGATCTACACCCTGGTCGTGCTGCTCCGGAACACGGTCGAGGGCCTGGACTCGGTCCCGACCAGGACCAAGGAGGCGGCGCAGGCGATGGGCACCCGCCCGCTGCGCACCCTCCTCACGGTCGAGCTCCCGCTGGCCCTGCCCGTGATCATGGCGGGCGTCCGCATCGCCACGGTCATGTCGATCTCCCTGGTCTCGGTCGCCACCTACATCGGCGACGGCGGCCTCGGCCAGCTCTTCACCGACGGCTTCCAGCGCAACTTCCCGACCCCCGTGATCGCGGGCGTGGTCCTCACGCTGCTGCTCGCGGTGGTCGCGGACGCGCTGCTGGTCGCCGTCCAGTACGTACTCACCCCGTGGACGAGGCGGCGAGCCTGAGATGTACGAACTCTTCACGAACCTCGGCTCCTGGCTGACCAGCGGCGAGCAGTGGTCCGGTCCGGACGGCATCGCCCACCGCCTGGCCGAGCACCTCCAGTACTCGCTCCTGGCCACCCTCGTCGCCGCCGCGATCGGCCTCCCGCTGGGCCTGCTCATCGGCCACACCGGCCGGGGCGCCTTCCTCGCCATCAACCTGGCGTCCTTCGGCCGCGCCCTGCCCACCGTCGGCCTGGTCGTGCTGGTCTTCCTGGCCAGCGGCCTGTCCATGTGGCCGGTCTACGTCGCGCTGGTCGCCCTCGCGGTCCCGGCGATCGTCACCAACACCCACGCCGGCATGACGGCGGTGGATCCGGACGTCCGCGACGCGGCCCGCGGCCAGGGCATGCGCGGTCACCAGGTGCTGCTCCAGGTCGAACTGCCGCTGGCCCTGCCCCTCATCATGACCGGCCTGCGCCTGGCCCTCATCCAGGTCGTGGCCACGGCGACGATCGCCGCGTACGTCTCCTTCGGCGGCCTCGGCCGGTACGTCTTCGACGGCCTCGCCCAGCGCGACCTCGTGCAGGTGCTCGGCGGCGCCGTGCTGGTCGCCGTGGTCGCCGTCGCCCTCGACCTCGCCCTGTCCGCCCTCCAGCGCGCCCTCTTCCGCCACCGCACCGCGTAGGGAACCCCTGACATGAACCGTCGTAAGCTCCTCGGCGGCCTGTTCGCCGCAGGCTCCGTCACCGCCCTCTCCGCCTGTTCCAGCGGCATCACCAGCCTCGACAGCCAAGGCACGACGACCTCGGGCGGCGGCTCCAGCAAGGGCGGCGTCACCATCGGCACGGCCAACTTCACCGAGAACCAGGTGCTCGGGTACCTGTACGCGGCGGTGCTCACCGCGGCCGGCGTCCCGGTCACCGTGCGCCCCAACCTGGGCACCCGCGAGATCCTCATCCCCGCCCTGCGCGGCGGGGACATCGACCTGCTGCCCGAGTACCAGGGCGCCCTCCTGCACTACGTCGACCCCAAGGCCACGGCGACGGAGGAGGGCGCGATGCAGAACGCCCTCACCATGGCCCTCCCGGCCGGCCTCCAAGTGCTGCCGTACGGCATGGCGGAGGACTCCGACGCCTTCGCGGTGACCCGGGAGACGGCCGAGAAGTACGGGCTGGCCTCGCTGGCCGACCTGAAGAAGCAGAACGGCGAGCTGGTCATCGGCGCGGCACCGGAGGTGAAGAAGCGACAGGTCGGGGCCGTCGGCCTCAAGGACGTGTACGGCGTCGAGTTCAAGGAGTTCAAGTCGCTCGACTCCTCCGGACCGCTCGTCAAGGGCGCCCTGAAGAAGGGCGACGTCGACGTGGCCAACCTCTTCACCACCGACACCGACATCCAGGAGAACGGCTGGGTGGTCCTGACCGACCCCAGGAACCTGATACCCGGCCAGCACGTCGTCCCCCTCATCGCCGACCGCAAGGCCGACGCCACGGTCCGCAAGGCGCTCGCCGAACTCGGCAACGTCCTCACCACGGCCGACCTCACCGAACTCAACCGCCTGGTCGACAAGGACAAGAAGGACCCCCAGGACGTGGCCGACGACTACGCCGCGCGCAAGGGCCTGGCGGCCACCGGCTGACCCCGCCGGCGACAGGGGGGCTAACCCCAGTGCGGCCGGCGTCCGCGCTCCCTACCGTGAAGCGCATGAGCGGAATGGACGCGCGGGACACCGAGCTGAAGAAGGAACTCGACGCCACCTTGCAGGCCCGCAGGGAACTGGGCGAGGAGTACGACTCCGCGCTGGTCGACTCGTTCCTGGAGAAGGTCGAGCAGCGCATCGACGGGGCCGTGGACCGCCGGGTGCGTCGCCACCTGGCCGAGCAGCAGATGGTGGTGGCCCGGGACTCGCGGTCACCGAGGCCGACGGACTCCTGGGGCGAGCGCTTCGGCTTCGGCATCGTCTCGCTGGTGCTGGCGGTGCCGCTGTCGGCGATCGGCGGGGGCGTGGCCAACCTGCCCGGTCTGCTGGTCGCCTGGGCCGGCATCGTCGGCGTCAACGTCTTCCAGGCGAGCCGGGTCAACCCGGGGCTGTTCGGCGGGCGGCGCCGCAGGTCCGGGCAGGACGGCGACTGGGAGGACTGACCTCCGGGCACGAGTGTGCGCGGGGACCGCCGCACCCCCGTTGCCGGGGGGCGGGACGACGGCGGTCCCCGCGAAGGACGCGGGCCGGTCAGGGCCGGGCTCGCGCGTCCGTGGCGTCCATGGAGGTCCGGGAGCCGCTCCGGAGGTTCCCTGGCGCCGTACGGGCCGGCCTGGGCGGGGAGCCGCTCCCGCCCTGCCGACACCCACCAATGTGCCGGATCCGTGTTAAGCCGGTGCTGCGCGCACGTGACGCGCTCGTACCACTTCCGAGAAGACCACAAACGCGCACGTCACCGCGAGTTCGCCGCCGACACGGCCCGTTCACCGCCGGTTGGCCGCTACTTCGCGCTCCTGGCGAGGAAGGCGAGCAGGTCCTGCCGGCTGATCACACCGGTCGGCTTGCCCTCGACGAGGACGATCGCCGCGTCCGCCGAACCGAGCACGGACATCAGGTCCGCGACCGGCTCGCCGGAGCCGACCTGCGGCAGCGGCGACGACATGTGCTTCTCCAGCGGGTCGTCGAGCGAGGCGCTCTTGGTGAACAGCGCGTCCAGCAGCTCCCGTTCCACGACGGAGCCCACGACCTCGGCGGCCATCACGTCCGGGTGCCCGGCGCCCGGCTTGACGATCGGCATCTGCGAGACGCCGTACTCGCGCAGCACGTCGATGGCCTGACCGACCGTCTCGTCCGGGTGCATGTGGACGAGGGTGGGGATGGCGTCGCCCTCCTTGTCGTTCAGCACGTCGCCGACGCGGGCGCTGGGGCCGGCGTCCTCCAGGAAGCCGTAGTCGGCCATCCACTCGTCGTTGAAGATCTTGCTGAGGTAGCCGCGGCCGCTGTCCGGGAGCAGCACGACCACCACGTCGTCCTCGCCGAGCCGCTCGGCCACCCGCAGCGCCGCGACGACGGCCATGCCGCAGGAGCCGCCCACCAGCAGGCCCTCCTCCTTGGCCAGGCGCCGGGTCATCTGGAAGGAGTCCTTGTCGGACACGGCGACGATCTCGTCGGCGACGGTCCGGTCGTACGCCGTCGGCCAGAAGTCCTCACCGACGCCCTCGACGAGGTACGGCCGCCCGGACCCGCCCGAGTACACGGAGCCCTCGGGGTCGGCGCCGACGACCTTGACCGCGCCGTCGCTGATCTCCTTGAGGTAGCGGCCGGTCCCGGAGATGGTGCCGCCGGTGCCGACGCCGGCCACGAAGTGGGTGATCCGCCCGTCGGTCTGCTCCCACAGCTCGGGGCCGGTCGAGTGGTAGTGGGAGAGCGGGTTGTTGGGGTTGGAGTACTGGTCCGGCTTCCAGGCGTTCGGCGTCTCACGCACCAGCCGGTCGGAGACGTTGTAGTACGAGTCGGGGTGCTCGGGGTCGACGGCCGTCGGGCAGACGACGACCTCGGCGCCGTACGCCCGCAGCACGTTGATCTTGTCCGTGGACACCTTGTCCGGGCACACGAAGATGCACTGGTACCCCTTCTGCTGCGCCACGATCGCCAGCCCCACCCCGGTGTTGCCGCTGGTCGGCTCGACGATCGTGCCGCCGGGCTTGAGCGCGCCGCTCTCCTCGGCCGCCTCGATCATGCGCAGCGCGATGCGGTCCTTCACGGAACCGCCGGGGTTGAAGTACTCGACCTTGGCCAGGACGGTCGCCCTGATGCCCTTGGTCACGTTGTTGAGCCTCACCAGCGGGGTGTTGCCGACGAGACTGATCATCGAGTCGTGGAACTGCACCGTTGTCTCCGGATGCCGCAGAAGTAGTGGTCTGGGTGATGCGGCCAGCCTATGGCCTGCCCGGCGGATCGGACCTCAGGACAGCCACAGCGGGTGATCACCTCGACGCCCGTCACCGGCGTTCACTCGTCGTTGAGATTGGCGGGGGCTCGCTTCGGGGCAAGGAGTGGATGTACGGGTGCGAGGAGGTGGCGTCGACGGATGACCAGGATGTCGAGGGCGAGGGTGGCCCGGCGCATCGCAGCCGGTGCGGCATACGGCGGTGGTGGCATCGGCCTGGCCGGTGCGGCGGTCGTCGGCCTGGTGCTGGCGGAGGTGCAGCTGGCCCGGCGCCAGGTGGGCAACGGCTCCACGCCGTACGTGCCGAACGCGGAGGGGCGGTACGGACAGACGTACGACAACCCGGGCGCGCCCCTGCGGCTGACCATACTGGGCGACTCCACAGCCGCCGGACAGGGCGTCCACCGGGCCGGCCAGACCCCGGGCGCGCTGCTCGCCTCGGGCCTCGCGGCGGTCGCCGAACGCCCGGTCGACCTGCGCAACGTCGCCCTGCCCGGCGCGATGTCCGACGATCTGGACCGCCAGGTGACGCTGGCCCTCGCGGACCAGCACCGGATCCCCGACATCTGCGTGATCATGGTCGGCGCGAACGACGTCACCAACCGCATCCCGGCCACCCGCTCGGTGCGCCACCTCGCGTCGGCGGTACGGCGACTGCGCACGGCCGGCGCCGAGGTGGTCGTCGGCACCTGTCCCGACCTGGGCACGATCGAGCCGGTGCAGCAGCCGCTGCGCTGGCTGGCCAGACGCGCCTCCCGTCAGCTGGCGGCCGCCCAGACGATCGGAGTCGTCGAGCAGGGCGGCCGCACCGTGTCGCTGGGCGACCTGCTGGGCCCCGAGTTCGCGGCGAACCCGCGCGAGCTGTTCGGCCCCGACAACTACCACCCCTCCGCCGAGGGCTACGCGACCGCCGCGATGGCCGTATTGCCCACGCTCTGTGCGGCGCTCGGCCTGTGGCCGGAGGAGGAGCGCCCGGACGTCTCGCGCCGCGAAGGCTTCCTCCCCGTCGCCCGCGCCGCCGCCGAGGCGGCCTCCGAGGCGGGCACGGAGGTCACGGCCGCCCTGCCGACGGGGCCCCGGGGACCGTGGGCCCTGCTGAAGCGCCGCCGCCGGCGCCGGGTGCAGGAACCGGAGACGGCCGCGACGGAACCGACGAGCCACACGTCGCAGCCCTGACCGCGCCGGACGCGGCCCGCCGCCAGGGCCGCGTCCCGGCCCGCGTCCCCTTCCGTACACGCAGCGTTCACCACACGAGTCGCCTGATGTAACCCCAGCACTTCCGGACGCGGCGAAGGTGACGTCTTCACTCCCCCCACATCCCTTCACTGTCATGCGTCTGTCAGGAGCATCACGCCGCGATGGAAAAGCCGCTTCCGAGACCCGCCGGCGCCCAGAGCCGGAGCCGGGACCCCTGGTGGGACAACACCCGCTTCGTCTCCGCCGCCCTGATCGTGGTCCTGCACACCATCGGCAGCATCATGAGCCGCCATGACTCGCTGCACGTTTTCAACGTCGCGACATGGGCCTTCCGCGTCCCGATGTTCGTCGTGCTGGCGGGCGTCTTCAGCAGTGCGGGCCCGCTCGGCTCGCGCCACCTGCGCACGCTCCTGCGCAACATCGCGATACCCGCCCTCCTGTGCAGCCTGCTGTTCTCCCTGGAGGTGTACGCGCTCGGCAGCCCCTTCAAGCTGCACATCGCCCAGCTGCCGTGGACGCTGTGGTTCCTGATGTCGCTCTTCTTCTGGCGGCTGCTCCTGCCGCTGGTCGTCCAGCTGCGCCACCCGCTGCTGATCACCACGATCGTGTCGCTGAGCGTGGGGTACCTGGAGGAGTTCGGCCTGATGTACTCGGCCAGCCGGACCCTCGTGTACCTGCCGCTGTTCTACATCGGCTGGCGACTGGGCCAGGGGGCGCTGCGGGAGTGGTTCGAGAGCCGCTGGAGCCTGCCGGTGGCCATCGCGGGAATCCTCGCCTGGGGCGTGGTGTCCTGGCTGTGGCACGCCGACGTCAAGGGCAACTGGACGTCGATGCGCCACTCGTACGTCGCCGACACCCGGCTGGGTCTCGAAGGCGCCTGGCTGATCCGGCTGGCCATCCTGGCCACGGCCGTGGGCCTGGCCCTGTGCCTGCTGCGCGTCATGCCGCGGAAGCGGCTCCCGGTGATCTCCGCGCTCGGCGCCGGCGGCTTCACCATCTACCTGCTGCATCCGCTGGTCATCCTGCCGGTGCGGGAGATGGGCTGGATCCAGCGCGCCGACACCCGCCTGGAACTGCTCGGCCTGATGCTGGCCGGCGTGCTGCTCGCGGCCCTGCTCGGCTCCCCGTTCGTACGGCGGCTGGCCCAGCCGCTGACCCGGCCGCCGGTGAACTGGCTCTTCGCCCGGCCGCCCGCCCAGCAGACGACCACGGACTCGTCCGATACGCTAAGCAAGCGCTTGGAAAAGAGTCCCGCATCACATGAGGATGCCGGTGACCGGCAGCCTACGTACGGGTAACTTCCCCCGTACACCCTTCCCACGTCGTCTGGAGCCGTGATGCCCGAAGCCGTGATCGTCTCTGCCGCCCGCTCCCCCATCGGCCGTGCCTTCAAGGGCTCCCTGAAGGACCTGCGCCCCGACGACCTCACCGCCACGATCATCCAGGCCGCCCTCGCCAAGGTTCCCGAGCTGGACCCGAAGGACATCGACGACCTGATGCTCGGCTGCGGTCTGCCCGGCGGCGAGCAGGGCAACAACCTCGGCCGGATCGTCGCCGTGCAGATGGGCATGGACCATCTGCCCGGCTGCACGATCACCCGCTACTGCTCCTCGTCGCTGCAGACCTCCCGCATGGCCCTGCACGCCATCAAGGCCGGCGAGGGCGACGTCTTCATCTCGGCCGGCGTCGAGACCGTCTCCCGCTTCACCAAGGGCAACTCCGACAGCCTGCCCGACACGCGCAACCCGATCTTCGCCGAAGCCGAGGCCCGCACCGCCGCGGTCGCCGAGAGCGAGGGCTCGACCTGGCACGACCCGCGCGAGGACGGCCTGGTCCCCGACCCGTACATCGCGATGGGCCAGACCGCCGAGAACCTCGCCCGGCAGTGGGGCGTGACCCGCCAGGACATGGACGAGTTCGGCGTCCGCTCGCAGAACCTCGCCGAGGAAGCGATCAAGAACGGCTTCTGGGAGCGCGAGATCACCCCGGTGACGCTCCCCGACGGCACGGTCGTCAGCAAGGACGACGGCCCGCGCGCCGGCGTCACCATGGAGGGCGTCGCGGGCCTGAAGCCGGTCTTCCGCCCCGACGGCATGATCACCGCCGGCAACTGCTGCCCGCTCAACGACGGCGCCGCGGCCCTGATCATCATGTCGGACACCAAGGCCCGCGAGCTCGGCCTGACCCCGCTCGCCCGGATCGTCTCCACCGGCGTCTCGGGCCTGTCGCCCGAGATCATGGGCTACGGCCCCGTGGCGGCGTCCCAGCAGGCCCTGTCCCGCGCCGGACTGACGATCGGCGACATCGACCTGGTCGAGATCAACGAGGCGTTCGCCGCGCAGGTGATCCCCTCCTACCGCGACCTGGGCATCCCGCTGGAGAAGCTGAACGTCAACGGCGGCGCCATCGCCGTCGGCCACCCCTTCGGCATGACCGGCGCCCGGATCACCGGCACGCTCATCAACTCCCTGCAATGGCACGACAAGCAGTTCGGCCTGGAGACGATGTGCGTCGGCGGCGGCCAGGGCATGGCGATGGTCATCGAGCGCCTCAGCTGATTCCCGACCCCTGCGTGACGGGCGCACCACCAGGCGTCATGCATTGGCCCAGAACCCCGCGACAACCGGGGTTCTGGGCCGTTTTGTGATCCAATCTCCCCCAGGATGTGACCTATCTCCCTCGCCACAGGGATCCCCGCAGGTCAGAGCAGTTCCACACTAAACATCCGACCCAAAGACCTGTCCGTTTCGTGACGTTACGCACTGACAGCTGGTTAGTTCACCCATCAAGCTGATGTAGGAAGTCGGGGGTCGACCTTGAACCGGGAGTACGTCAGTGAGCGCCATGCCGATCGCCCTGCTGGTCACCACGGTCGCCACAGGCGCCGTGGGCGTAGCCGTCCTGCGCACCCTGATGCAGTTGCGCCGCCAGATCGCGGCCCTGCACCACGAGCTCGCCGCAGGCCGCAACCCCGCCCATGCGCTGGTCCCGGCGGCCCGCACCGCGGCCGACGCCGAGGAGATACGGGCCGCCGTCGCCGAGGCGCTGGCCGAGGAACGGGAGCGGGAGCTGGCCGAGGCGCGCGCCTTCTGGGCCGCCCAGGAGGCCCGTGACGTGTCCGACGCGCCCTCGCTGCTGGGCCTGACCGAGAACGACCTGTTCCTCCCCCGGCAAGCCGATTTCGCGGGCCTGGAGCCGCTGGAGCCGGTGTCCGAGCCCGGCCCGGAGTCCGAGGAGTTCGCCGGCGACTCGCCCGAACTGGCCGCCGCCCGCCGCCGCCACCCCTCCCACCCGGACTTCACACCGGCCCCGTCACCAGTCGTCAACGACCACGAACGCACGGTGTCCATCCTGGAGGAACTGGCCTCGGCCCACGTCGAACTGACCGACGTCCGCCCCGGCCCGCTTGGCACCCTCGACGTCTACGTCTTCGCCGACGGTACGACCCTCTGCATGACCCCCGGCCACCGCGAGACCGCCGAGCGGCTCGCCGCCGCCCTGCGCTCCGGCGAGACCCCCACCCTCCTCGGCGGCTCGGGCATCTCGGGCGCGTACACGCTGACGTTCACCTGCGGTGAGGAGACGGTGTACATCCTGGCGGACAGGGTCATCGCGTCGCTCTAGGCGGAAGGGTGACCTCGCTCCGGGCGGACGGTGACCCGGCTCCGGACGGACGCTGCCGCCAGGGCGGCCTGCTTCCGCCGGCGGGTCACACCCCGGCCCGTTTCTGGGCCTCCCCCACCACCCGTACGGCCTCCTCGACCTCGGCCTCGGTCGTCAGTACGACGGCCAGATCACGCCCCGCGACACTGATCTGATCCGCCGCCGCGAACATCCCCGCGTCCGGCATCTCACGAGGCTCGCTGCCCGGCTCCTCCATCGACTGCGTCCATCGGGCCAGCTCCCTGGCCAGCGCCAACGCCTCCGCCGAGGCTCCCCGCTGCAACCGGCTCTGCGGTGCCGCCCTCAACCGATCGGCAAATTGATCAATCGCACTGATCAGACGCGTCGTATCCACCACGGCGGCAGGCTACCCGCACTGTTGCCAACAGACGAACGCTCAGGCACGGTGACCTGAAGGACCGGCTTACACCCGATTGCATCCGGAGGCGCCGATGTCCCAAGTCTTCTCCGAGGAGACCCACCGCAATCTGCTCGCCCGTATCCCCCATTGCACCGGTCGTGAAGTCGCCGACTGGCTGCGGACCGTAGAAGAAGGCCCCGCTCTCCGCTTCGAGGACAAGGTCAGCTGGCTGCGTCACGAATACGACCTCGCGTACGGCCACGCCAAAGCGATCATCCACGAGTACGACCTGAGGAGGGCCGCGCGCAAACTGCTCTGAGCGCGCACGACGACGAGAACAGCGAAAGGGCCCCGGGAGAACCCGGGGCCCCTTCACGCATCGTCACGCGTCGGCGTCAGCCGCGCGGTGCCACTCAGTCGTCGCCGCTGAAGATGGCGACCAGACGCAGCATCTCGACGTAGATCCACACGAGCGTCATGGTCAGGCCGAACGCGGCCAGCCAGGACTCCTCGCGCGGCGCGCCGTAGGCGATGCCGTCCTGGATCTGCTTGAAGTCGAGCGTCAGGAAGAACGCGCCGAGCACGATCGCGATGATGCCGACGATCGCACCGAGCGGGCCCATGCTGCGCAGACCGCCGTTCTCGGCGACGCCGAAGACGACCAGCAGCAGGTTGACCGCCGTGACCAGGATGAAGGCGATGGCGATCGCCATGCCGATCCGGGCGTAGCGGGCCGTGACACGGATCCAGCCGGCCTTGTAGATGAGCAGCGTGGCGCCGGCGACCGCCATCGTGCCGAGCACCGCCTGGAAGGGCGCGCCGGACCACCGGGCGTTGAACATCTCGCTGAAGACGCCGAGGAAGACACCCTCGAACGCGGCGTAGGACAGGATCAGCGCGGGCGAGGCCTTGCGCTTGAACGACTGGACCATCGCCAGGACGAAGGCGATGAGGGCCGCGCCGATCGCCAGGCCGTAGCTGCTGGACGACACCGGCAGCAGCGCCCAGGCGAGGACGGCACCGACGACGACCGTGCCGAGCGTCATCGCCGAACGCATGACGACGTCGTCCATCGTCATCCGGCCGGTGCCGGCGGGGGCCTGCGGCGGCGCGCCGTACTGCAGGTCCTGCTGCGCGTAAGGGTTCTGGGCGTAAGGGTTGCCGGCGCCGGGCTGGGCGTACGGGTTGCCCTGGGTGCCTACAGCTGCGCCCCCGGCCTGCGGCGCGGTGTTGAAGCCCGCGTAGCCGTTGTCGCGGCTGAACCCCCGTCGCGAGAAGACCGGGTTGCTGCTCCTCATTTCACTCCTCCATGGCCACCCTGCGTAGCCTTGGCTCAAGAGTAATAGACAGGCAAAGGAATGACCCTAGTGCTTGGGGAGGATCTTTCCCCCCTCGTGCTGCGCAACACGCTAGCCGGGTGCGTGATTCCCGCCAGTGGAGGGCGTCATTCCTGACGAACTCGGTACATGGCCGGAACCG
Source organism: Streptomyces sp. NPDC059861 (assembly GCF_042731435.1). NCBI lineage: Bacteria > Bacillati > Actinomycetota > Actinomycetes > Kitasatosporales > Streptomycetaceae > Streptomyces > Streptomyces sp. NPDC059861. The sequence continues at coordinate 87,418 of NZ_JBHWJQ010000027.1, forward strand.
GCCGGTGATCAACCCGGACGGCCGGTGCGCAAGGTCACTGGAACGGGAGACCCGTGTACGCCTCGGCGAGGTCGGTCTCCGCGGACCGCGAGGAGGCGATCCGCTCCAGCCGGGCCAGCTGGAGCCGGTCCTCGAAGGGCGTGGCGCCGGGGGCCCGGTGCAGGAGCGTCGTCATGTCGTACGAGAACCGCTCGGCCTGCCAGACGCGGCGCAGGCAGGACTCCGAGTAGGCGTCGAGAAGGCGGGCGGAACCCGTCTCGCGCCGGTGCACGAGGGCCCGCGCGAAGGTGACGACGTCGCCGACAGCGAGATTGAGGCCCTTGGCGCCGGTCGGCGGCACGATGTGCGCTGCGTCACCGGCGAGGAAGAGCCGTCCGTGCCGCATCGGCTCGTGCACGAAGGACCGCATCGGCGTCACCGACTTCTGGGTGATGGGGCCGCGCCGCAGCCGCCAGCCGTCGGCGGTCTCGAAGCGGCGTTCCAGCTCCGCCCAGATCTCCTCGTCGTCCCACTCCCCGGCGTCCGTGCCGTCCGGCACCTGGAGGTAGAGGCGCGACACCGACGGCGACCGCATGGACAGCAGGGCGAAGCCGCGGTCGTGCCGGGCGTAGACCAGTTCGTCGTGCGAGGGCGGTACGTCGGCGAGGATGCCGAGCCACCCGAACGGGTACGTCCGCTCGAACGCACGGGAGAGTGACGCCGGCACCGCCTTGCGGGCGACGCCCCAGTAGCCGTCGCAGCCGACGACGTAGTCGCACTCCAGTACGCCCTCGCGGCGGCTCCCGTCCCCGTCGGCCCCCGCGTACCGGAAGCGCACGCGGGGCCGCTCACTCTCCGCGTCCTCGACCGCGAGCGCCTCCGCCTCGAACAGCAGCGGACCGCCCTCCTTCAACTGGAGGGCGATGAGGTCCTTGCACACCTCGGTCTGCGCGTACACCATCACGGAGCGGCCGCCGGTCAGGGCGGGGAAGTCCACGCGGTGGCGGCGTCGGTCGAAGCGCAGTTCGACGCCGTCGTGCCGCAGGCCTTCCCGGTCCATGCGCTCCCCGGCCCCGGCCGCGCGCAGCACGTCCACCGTCCCCTGCTCCAGGATCCCGGCCCGCTGCCGCCGTTCGACGTAGGCCCGGTCGCGGCTCTCCAGGACGACCGAGTCGATGCCGGCGTTGTGCAGCAGCCGCGCGAGCAGCAGGCCGGCGGGGCCGGCGCCGATGATGCCGACAGTGGTACGCATCGGGCGTCCCTTCGGGTGGACGTGGTGCACGGTTGCGGTCCGAGACGTTCGCTGGGTGAAATTTTCTTCACGAAAAAGTCTGCGTCGGTAGACCGTCCGTGTCAACGGCCGTGCATGCAAGCCCCACACACGGGACGAGCCCCCCACCACCTTTCGGTGGTGGGGGGCTCGCAGGGTTCGCATCTCTGCCTCACTTACTCACTCACCGTCCCCCGTGTCGCCGCCGCCCGTGTCGCCACCGCCGTCCGAGCCGCCCATGTCGTCCGCACCGCCGCCGTCGGAGCCGCCCATGTCGACCGCGCCGCCGGAACCGGTGTCGCTGCTGTCATCCGTACCGGTGTCAGTGCCGTCGTCCGTACCGGCGTCGCTGCCGTCGTCCGTACCGGCGTCGCTGCCGTCATCCGTACCGGCGTCAGTGCCGTCATCCGTACCGGCGTCGCTGCCGTCATCCGTACCGGCGTCGCTGCCGTCATCGGAGCCGGCGTCGCTGCCGTCATCCGTACCGGCGTCGCTGCCGTCATCCGTACCGGCGTCAGCGCCGTCATCCGTACCGGCGTCAGTGCCGTCATCCGTACCGGCGTCGCTGCCGTCATCCGTACCGGCGTCGCTGCCGTCATCCGTACCGGCGTCGCTGCCGTCATCCGTACCGGCGTCAGTGCCGTCATCCGTACCGGCGTCAGCGCCGTCATCCGTACCGGTGTCACTGCCGTCATCCGTACCGGCGCCGGTGCCGTCATCCGTACCAGCGTCACTGCCGTCATCGGAGCCGGCGTCACTGCCGTCGTCCGTACCGGCGTCACTGCCGTCATCCGGATGCTTGTCGTCATGCTTGCCGTCGTCCGGATGCTTGTCGTCATGCTTGCCGTCGTCCGGATGCTTGTCGTCATGCTTGCCGTCGTCCGGGTGCTTGTCGTCATGCTTGCCGTCGTCCGGATGCTTGTCGTCATGCTTGCCGTCGTCCGGATGCTTGTCGTCATGCTTGCCCTCGTCCGGATGCTTCGGATGGTCCGGGCGTTCCGGCCAGTCATGCTTGCCCGGCTTCCAGATGTCGTGATTCTTGACATCCCAGTACTTGTAGCTGACGCGGTGACTCTCCCAGTAGTAGTAGTCGTTCCGCGACTCCCAGCAGTAGTACCGCTCAGGGCCCTTCCAGATGTAATAGACCTCGAAGTGCTCGTCCCAATAGAACTTGTGGTTGTACTTGCCCCAGCAGTACCACTGCTTGTGCTTGTTGTCCCACGAGCGCTTGCTCTTCTTCTTCCAGCAGTACTTCTTCCCCTTTCCCTTACCCTTGCTCTTGCCCTTCTTCTTGTGCTTGTCCTTGTGATCGCCGTCGACCAGGGTCGTGGCCGAGGTCTCCTGCATCGGAGCGGCCGACGCAGCCGCGGTCGGCAGGAGGACGCCTCCGGCGACTGCCACGGCGGACGCCACCGTGGTACCGATAATTGTCCGGCGCTTGCGACTGACGTTTTCGCGGGTGCTGATGTTCCGAGCCATTTCTCTACTCCTAAGAAGTGTGGAATTTCAGTTCCGTGATTTCCCTGGCCGGCGCCTCGTTTTCCTTCCGGTGATCCCGGCGAGGCCCGCACTTCAAGTAGGCGGGAACAGCGCGAGCCGGTCACGTTCCGGGAACTCGGGACTTGACGGGCAGCGTGAAAGAGGGGTAGGCGCGAGAACGACGACCACAAGGGGTCACGTGTGATGGCCGGAGCGACACCGACTGCCATGCCGCCGTGGGACCACGCCGGCCGCCGGCCGTCCGGCGACACCGGAGACGAACGGACCCCCGGCTCCCCAGCAGAGGGGACGGGGGTCGGCCAGACGGGGTGGTGCCCGGAACCGGACTCGAACCGGTACGCCCGCGAGGGGCAGCGAGGTTTAAGCTCGCCGTGTCTGCATTCCACCATCCGGGCAGGCCATGGGTTCCGCGTCGAGGTCCCGAGCCTATCGGGACGCGTCCCCCGAACAGCGGAAGGACGGCCCCATGTTGTCTTATTTTATTGACGCCTGAGGGTGCATCAGCACTCGGAGCAAGCCGTCCGCACTTGGCCGACAGCCTTGCGTGCGGCTCTCGGCCGCGCATGCGGAATGACGGAATTTCACCGCCCGAACGAGGGGGCTCCACCCGTTCTCGACAGATGGTCCGCACGACGGATCCCGTAGGGCCCGCCCGTCATCCCCAGGTATGACACGGGCACCCGCAGTGCGACTGGAGACTGCCCCAGGAACCGGAACAACGGCTGACTACACGGCGCCGACCGGCCGAGACGATGGAGCACGTCCCAAGAACCACCCCCGTCGTCCCTACAGGAGCGCCACCCCGTGACCACCACACCCGTCGCCGGCCGGACCACCGCCGTGGCCGCGCGCGCCACGGATCTGTCGAAGATCTACGGACAGGGCGAGACCCAGGTGGTCGCCCTGGACCGGGTCTCCGTCGAGTTCCGGCAGGCCGAGTTCACCGCGATCATGGGCCCCTCCGGCTCCGGCAAGTCCACCCTGATGCACTGCGTCGCCGGCCTGGACACCTTCTCCTCCGGTTCGGTGCGCATCGGCGACACCGAGCTGGGCTCGCTGAAGGACAAGCAGCTCACCAAGTTGCGCCGCGACAAGATCGGCTTCATCTTCCAGGCGTTCAACCTGCTGCCGACGCTGACCGCCCTGGAGAACATCACCCTCCCGATGGACATCGCGGGCCGCAAGGCCGACAAGCAGTGGGTGGATTCGGTCATCCGGATGGTCGGCCTCGCCGACCGGCTCGGCCACCGCCCCGCCCAGCTCTCCGGCGGCCAGCAGCAGCGCGTCGCCGTGGCCCGCGCGCTGGCCTCCAAGCCCGAGATCATCTTCGGCGACGAGCCGACCGGAAACCTCGACTCGCGCTCCGGCGCCGAGGTGCTGGGCTTCCTGCGCAACTCCGTACGGGAGTTGGGGCAGACCGTGGTGATGGTGACCCACGACCCGGTGGCCGCGGCCCACGCGGACCGCGTGGTGTTCCTGGCGGACGGCCGGATCGTCGACGAGATGTACGGCCCGACCGCGGACAACGTGCTCGACTTCATGAAGCAGTTCGACGCGAAGGGCCGCACCAGCTGATGTTCCGCACCGCCCTGCGCAACGTACTCGCGCACAAGGCCCGGCTGCTGATGACCGTGCTCGCCGTGATGCTCGGCGTCGCGTTCGTCTCCGGCACCCTGGTCTTCGCCGACACCCTCTCCAACGCCTTCCGCAACCAGTCGGCGAAGAGCTACGACGACGTCGCCGTCTCGGTCACCTCCTACGCCGACCCGGACGACCCGAAGGAGGAGCCCGGTCTCACCGGGAAGACCCTCGACAAGATCTCCGCGGTGGACGGCGTCGCCGCCACCTACGGCCGCGTCGACGGCTTCGCCGGGGTCGCCGACCCCGACGGGAAGCTGATCGGCGTCGGCTGGTCCAACAAGGGCTCCAACTTCGCCCCCGGCAAGGACGGCAAGGACCCCGCCTACACGTTCACCGACGGCACCGGCCCGCTGAAGGACGATCAGATCGCCCTGGACGAGGAGTCCGCGGCCAAGGGCGAGTACCGGGTCGGCGACCGGGTCCGGGTCGCGACCAACGGGCCGGTGAAGGAGTTCACCCTCAGCGGCGTCTTCACCACCGAGGACGGCGCCGTCAACGCCGGCGGCAGCCTCGTCCTCTTCGACACCGCGGTCGCCCAGAAGCAGTACCTCAAGCCGGGCTACTTCGAAAGCGCCACCGTCACCGCCGCCTCCGGCGCGGACGACGCGAAGATCCTGGACGCGGTCAAGCCGCTGCTGCCGAAGTCCGCGGAGGCCCAGACGGGCAAGGCGCTCGCGGACGAGCAGGCCCAGCAGATCGAGCAGGGCATGGGCAACCTCAAGCAGGTCCTGCTCGGCTTCGCGGGCATCGCGCTGTTCGTCGGCATCTTCCTGATCTCCAACACCTTCACCATGCTGGTCGCCCAGCGCACCAAGGAGATCGCCCTGATGCGGGCCGTCGGTGCGTCGCGCAAGCAGATCACCCGCTCGGTGCTCGCCGAGGCCGCGGTGGTGGGCCTGGTCGCCTCGGTGATCGGCTTCGTCCTCGGCATCGGTCTCGCGGTCGGACTGCGCTCCGGCATGGCCGCGTTCGAGATGAAGATCCCGGACGGCCCGCTGGTCCTGTCCGCCACCCCGGCACTCGCCGCGGTCGGCGTGGGTGTGCTGATCACGATGTTCGCCGCCTGGCTGCCCGGCCGCCGGGCCGCGAAGATCCCGCCGGTGGCCGCCATGAACAGCGTCCACGCGGCGGCGACCACCAAGTCGCTGGTGGTACGCAACTCCGTCGGCGCGGCCATCACCGCCATCGGCGCGGCCGGCATCGTGGCGGGTGCCTCGACCGGCGGCGACGACGGCCGGATGTACATCGGGGCGGGCGCGTTCTTCGCGCTGATCGGCGTGATCATTCTGATCCCGCTGCTGTCCCGGCCGGTGATCGCGCTCGTCCGTCCGCTGCTCGTCGGCCCGTTCGGGGTGGCCGGCAAGCTGGCCGGCCAGAACGCGGTCCGCAACCCGCGCCGTACCGGAGCGACCGCCTCGGCACTGGCCATCGGACTGACGCTGGTGACCGGCCTGTCGGTGCTCGGCATCACGGTCGGCACGGCCATCGACAAGATGACCACGGACAACATCAAGGCCGACTACATGGTCTCCATGGCGAACGGCGGGGATCTCGACCAGTCCGCGCTGACCGCGCTGGAGAAGGCCAAGGGCGTGTCGGCCGTCTCCCCGCAGCAGGACGCCTACTTCATGACCGGCAAGGACGACTACGTGTCGGCCTCGGCGGTCACCCCGGGCGACATCGAGAAGGTCCTCGACGTCGACGTCGTCAGCGGCGACATCGGCTCGCTCGCCCAGGGCCGGATCGCGGTCGCCGACAAGACGGCCAAGAGCAAGGGCTGGAAGCCCGGTGACACCGTCCCGGTCACCTTCGGCGACGAGAAGAAGGCCACGCTGACGGTCGGCGCGGTCTACAAGGACAGCGAGTTCCTCTCGCCCGTCCTCGTCGACAAGAAGATCATCGACGCGCACGAGGTGAATCCGTCCATCCGGCAGATCTTCGTGAAGGTGGACGGCGGCCAGTCCCCGGCGAACGAGAAGGTCCTCATCGACGCGCTCGGCGACAACCCCGCCATCACCGTCATGGACCGGCAGGACATCCGCGACGAGTTCGGCGGCGCCATCAACACCCTGCTGAACATCATGTACGGCCTGCTGGCGATGGCCCTGATCATCGCGGTGCTGGGCGTCGTCAACACCCTCGCGATGTCGGTCTTCGAGCGGCAGCAGGAGATCGGCATGCTACGGGCGATCGGTCTCGACCGGCGCCGGGTGAAGCGGATGGTCCGGCTGGAGGCCGTGGTCATCTCGGTGTTCGGCGCGGTGGTCGGCATCGGCCTCGGCTCGTTCCTCGGCTGGGCGATCGGCGAGACCATCGCGGAGCAGATCCCGGGCTACGTGCTGGTCATCCCCTGGGACCGGATCGGCATCTTCCTGGTGCTGGCCGGACTGGTGGGCGTGCTGGCCGCGCTGTGGCCGGCCCGCAACGCCGCGAGGCTGAACATGCTGAACGCGATCAAGGCGGAATAGCCGTACGAGCGGATGGGCCCCTTCCCGGGAGGGAGCGGGGCCCGTCGTGTTGCGGCGGCGCGGCCTCTCAGCCCCAGGTGCGGGCGCGCAGCGGCACTCCGGAGGCACCGGACTCGGGGGTCCGGACAGCCAGGACCTGGTTGACGCCGATGCGGTTGCGCTCGAAGGCCAGCGCCGAGGCGGCCATGTACAGCTGCCAGACGCGGGCCCGGCCGGGACTGGTCAGCTTGACCGCCTCGGCCCAGCCGGCCTCCAGGTTGGCGACCCAGCGGCGCAGCGTGAGGGCGTAGTGCTCACGGATCGACTCGACGTCCCGCACCTCGAAGCCGGCGCGCTCCAGCTGGGTGACGGTGGTGCCGACGGGGGCGAGCTCGCCGTCCGGGAAGACGTAGGCGTCGATGAAGTCGTCCGCCTGGTAGGAGGACTCGTCCCGCTGGGGTCGCCGGGCGATCTGGTGGTTGAGCAGCCGCCCGCCCGGCCGCAGCAGGGCGTGCAGGTCCTCGGCGTACTCCAGGTAGCGCTCGGCGCCCACGTGCTCGGCCATCCCGATGGACGAGATCGCGTCGTACGGCCCGTCGGTGACGTCCCGGTAGTCCTGCACCCGGATCTCCACCCGGTCGGTCAGGCCCTCGTCCGCGACGCGTTTACGGGCGTACGCGGCCTGCTCCTGGGACAGCGTGATGCCCACGACGCTCACGCCGTGCTCGCGGGCGGCGTGGATGGCCATGGAGCCCCAGCCGCAGCCGACGTCCAGGAGGCGCTGACCGAGAGTCAGGGCGAGCTTTCGGCAGATGAGTTCGAGTTTGTCGTGCTGGGCGGTCTCCAGGGTGCTGTCCGGGGTGGGCCAGTAGGCGCAGGAGTACACCATGGACGGCCCGAGGACGAGCTCGTAGAAGTCGTTGCCGACGTCGTAGTGGTGGCTGATGGCGCGTTTGTCGCTGCGCCTGGTGTGAAGGTTGCGGCGGGGCCTGCGCACCTCCTCTGGGGGCGGGGCGGGCGGCAGCGCGGGTCCGGCGAGCCGCACCAGACCGCGGACGCCGGCGCGCACCTCGGGGTCGCGCAGGGCCTCGGCGAGGCCACGGGCGTCCTCTCCGCGCTCCCAGATCAGGCCGGCGAGCAGACCGAGGACCGTGTACAGATCGCCCTCGATCTCCAGGTCCCCGGCCACCCAGGCGCGGGCGAGGCCCAGTTCGCCGGGCTTCCACAGCAGCCGGCGCAGGGCGCGCCGGTTGCGTACGACGATGACCGGCGTGTCCGGCGGACCCGCCTGCGAACCGTCCCAGGCGCGGATACGCACCGGGAGCGGAGTTCCCCCCACCTGCTCGAGCAGCCCCTTCAGCCGCGACGCGGCGTCAGCCATGGCGCACACCTCCGTGACGGTGATCCAACACTACGTAAACACCTAAGGGCCCCGAACGCAGTCCCCTGTTCGCGTTATGTCTGGGCAAAACCCTCCGCCGGCCCCGTCGAACGGGAACGACGAAGGACCCCCTGCACCACGGATGGCAGGGGGTCCTTCGGGGGTTCAGCCGGGGACGGGCGTCAGGAAGCCTTGGCCTTTTCCTCGGTCTTGGGAGCCGCGGCGACCGGCGCGGGCTTCGCGGCCTCGTAGAACTCCTCGCGCGGGGACTCCAGCGCGCCGAGGGCGACGACCTCGCGCTTGAGGAACATGCCGAGCGTCCAGTCGGCGAAAACGCGGATCTTGCGGTTCCACGTCGGCATCGCCATGCCGTGGTAGCCACGGTGCATGTACCAGGCGAGACGGCCCTTGACCTTGATCTTCATCTTGCCCATGACGATCATGGCCACACCCTTGTGCAGGCCGAGACCCGCCACCGCGCCCTTGTTGGCGTGGCTGTAGTCCTTCTGCGGGAAGCCCCGCATACCGGATACCACGTTGTCGCCGAGCACCTTGGCCTGGCGCAGCGCGTGCTGGGCGTTCGGCGGGCACCAGGCGTTCTCCACGCCGGCCTTGCGGGCGGCGAGGTCCGGCACCTGGGCGTTGTCGCCCGCGGCCCAGATGTAGTCCGTGCCCTTGACCTGAAGCGAGGGCTCGCAGTCGATGTGACCGCGCGGGCCGAGCGGGAGGCCGTAGCGGGACAGGGCCGGGTTCGGCTTGACACCCGCCGTCCAGACGATGGTGTTGGCGTCGACCTCGAGGCCGTTCTTCAGCACCACGTGACCGTCGACGCAGGAGTCCATGGACGTCGAGAGGTAGACCTCCACGCCCCGGCTCTCCAGGTGCTCCCTGCCGTACTTGCCGAGCTTGGGGCCGACCTCGGGAAGGATCTTGTCGGCGGCGTCGACGAGGATGAAGCGCATGTCCTCACGGGACACGTTGTTGTAGTACTTGGCCGCGTCCCGGGCCATGTCCTCGACCTCACCGATGGTCTCCGCGCCGGCGAAGCCGCCGCCGACGAAGACGAAGGTGAGCGCCTTGCGGCGGATCTCCTCGTCGGTGGTGGAGTCGGCCTTGTCGAGCTGCTCCAGGACGTGGTTGCGCAGACCGATGGCCTCCTCGACGCCCTTCATGCCGATGCCCTGCTCGGCGAGGCCGGGGATCGGGAAGGTGCGGGAGACCGCGCCGAGCGCGACGATCAGGTAGTCGAAGGGCAGCTCGTACGCCTCGCCGACCAGCGGCGCGATCGTGGCGACCTTGCGGTCCTGGTCGATGGTGGTGACCCGGCCGGTGAGGACCTCCGCCTTGGGCAGCACGCGTCGCAGCGGGACGACGACGTGGCGCGGGGAGATGTTGCCGGCGGCGGTTTCGGGGAGGAAGGGCTGGTAGGTCATGTACGACCGGGGGTCGACGACCGTGACGGTCGCCTCGCCGTAGCGCATCTTCTTGAGAATGCGCCGAGCTGCGTACAGGCCTACGTACCCACCGCCTACTACGAGGATCCTGGGACGCTCCGTGGTGCTCATGCCATCGAGTATCCACCCACTCACGAGGGGGAGCTCGTGCGCCCCTTCACAAGCACTTCCGGGGCCTGTGCTACACTCCCCGGCCCACGTGAGCCAGATCATGGTCACGATCGGGAACCGCGGCGCGATACGCCCCGTTGTCAATGCCGCGTGAGCTGCCTCTCTGCCCCTCGGGCCCCCCTGTGAGCGGACGGGAGATCCCCGCGCGGGAAGCCTTCGCGCCCCCTCCATACACGGTCCATCTGAACATGTTCAAGACCCTGTTCACGCCTCGGAAGGGTCAACCGACCCCTCTCCGTGCCCCCACCGGGCCGATTTCCTTGTGAAGAACTTCACGAACTTTCCCCGGCGGGTGCCTCGAAGGTGTCGGCAGGGGGCCGGAAGCCCCATCCCGCAGCGCTCATACGCCGGTCGACCTGCTCAGTCGACAGCTACCGGGCGGTAGTGCGCCGCCCCCTCACCACCCCGCGAAAGCGCCCCGCACCGACGGCCGAACGCCCCGTCACCCGGACGGCCACACTCCATGCGAAATCAGTCGGAACTGCACATAGCGTGCAGACATGATCACCTCACAGAGGGCCCTCATGCGGGCCACTTCGCGCATAGTCTCGGTCGGCGCTGCCCTGGGTATCGCCCTTGGTGCGGGGGCGGTGACGGCCGCCTCCGCCGCGGCCGCCACGCCCGACCACCACGTCGCCACGAAGGCCACGGCCGTCCAGTCGGTCTCGGCCCACCACCGCTACGGCGGCGGCGACGAGGAGTGCAGCGGAGTCATCGTCCTCCTCTGCAACTGACGGTCGGCCCCGCACGGGCCGACACGAACGGCCCCGGTTCCTGTCCAAGAGGAACCGGGGCCGTTCCGCGTCGCCCGCCGCCTAGGCCGACGGCTCGGCCGCCGCGTGGAAGGCGATGCCGTCGAGGATGTCGTGCTCGCTGACGACGACCTCCTCGGCGCCGATCCGCTCCATGATCGACAACAGTACGAGGGCCCCCGCGGCGATCACGTCGACACGCCCGGGGTGCATGGACGCGACGGCGGCGCGCTCGGCGTGGGTGGAGTGCAGCAGCCACTCGGTGATCTCGCGGACCCGGTCCCGGCCGATCCGGGAGTGGTGGATGCGGGCCGAGTCGTACTCGGCCAGGTCCAGGGCGATCGCCGCCACCGTGGTGACCGAACCCGCCAGCCCCACCAGCGTCCTGGCCTCACGCAGCGGCACCGTCTTCTCGGCCAGGTCGAGGGCGGCCTCGATGTCCGCGCGCATCGCCGCGATCTGCTCCTCGGCCGGCGGGTCGGACACCACGCCGTCCCGGACCAGATGGCGCTCGGTCATCCGGACACAGCCGACGTCGACCGAGCGGGCCGCGCGGACATGGTCCTCGCCGACGACGAACTCGGTCGAGCCGCCGCCGATGTCCACCACGAGATAGGGCCGGTGCACATCCGCGCGCCCCGTCAGCTCCTTGGTCGCGCCGACGAAGGAGAGCTCGGCCTCCTCGTCGCCGGTGACGACCTCGGGCTCGACGCCGAGGATCTCCACCACCCCGCGCACGAACTCGTCCCGGTTCTCGGCGTCCCGGGAGGCGGAGGTGGCGACGAAGCGGACCCGCTCGGCGCCGTGCTCCTTGATGACCCCGGCGTACTCACGGCAGGCCGCGAAGGTCCGCTCGAGCGCCTCGGGGGCCAGCCGTCCGGTGCGGTCGACGCCCTGGCCGAGCCGCACGATGGTCATCCGGCGGTCCAGGTCGGCCAGTTCACCGGTCGCCGGATCCACGTCGGCGACCAGGAGCCGGATGGAGTTCGTACCGCAGTCGATGGCGGCCACGCGCGTCACTTGCCGTCCTCCTCGTCGGCCATGGTCACGCACGCGCCCTTGCGCCACCACTCCGGCAGCATCGCCAGGGCCTCGTCGCCGAGCGGGTTGACGCCCGGTCCGGCGGCCAGGCTGTGCGCGACGAGCACGTGCAGGCACTTCACCCGGTCCGGCATGCCGCCCGCACTCGGGAAGTTCTTCAGCTCCTCGATCTCGTCCCGGCGCCGGACGTAGTCCTCGTGCGCGGCGCGGTACGCGGAGGCCAGCTCCGGGTCGGTCTCCAGCCGGGCCGTCATCTCCTTCATGACGCCCTCGGCCTCCAGCGTGCCGATGGCCGACGAGGCCCGCGGGCACGTCAGGTAGTAGAGCGTCGGGAAGGGTGTGCCGTCGGGCAGCCGGGGGGCCGTCTCCACGACGTCCGGCTGCCCGCACGGGCATCGGTGCGCGATCGCGCGCAGTCCGCGCGGCGGCCGCCCGAGCTGCTGCTTGAAGGCCTCGACGTCGGCGTCGGTGGGCTCGGTGCGCGGGGTGGGCGGCGGGGGCGTTTCCATACCTGTCTCTCTGTACGTTCACCGGCCGGAGGCGTCCGGCTCAATGGTGGGCGGCGTCGGACTTGTCGACCCCGTCCCAGACGTTCGCGTACCAGGGGCGGTCGGTCGTGCCCTGGTCGGTGCGCGACTGCCGGGCCGCGTCCGGGTCGATCACGACGTAGCCGGTCTCGCCCGGCATCACGTAGTGCAGCCGCTGCCGGATCTGCTGCTCCGCGTACGCGTCGTCCTGCCAGCGTGCCTTGAGGTCGCGCAGTTCCTCGACCCGCGCCTCGGCCCGCTGCTTCTGCTCCCGCAGGTCGGCGATCTCGGCGCGCTGGGCGACGTACTGCCTTATCGGATAGGCGAGCGCGACGACCAGTGAGCAGACGACGAGGGCGAGCAGGGCCGCGCGGCCGGTCAGCCGGGAGCGGCGGGCCTGGCGGCGGGTCTGGGAGCGGTAGACACGGGCCGCGGTCTGCTCGCCCAGCAGCCTGAGCCTGGTCGCGGTGGAGAAACGGTCCCGTTCCTTCACGGCCATCTGGCTCTCGCCTCCCCATGCCTGCGTGATGCACACGCGCGTACGTCCCCGCACACGGTACGGGACCGGGTGCGGGGACGTACGTACGACGCTTCCTACGAGGGCGTCGCTCAGCCCTTGAAGCGGGGGAAGGCGCTGCGGCCGGCGTACACCGCGGCGTCGTCGAGGATCTCCTCGATGCGCAGCAGCTGGTTGTACTTGGCGACGCGCTCGGAGCGGGCCGGGGCGCCGGTCTTGATCTGGCCGCAGTTGGTGGCGACGGCGAGGTCGGCGATGGTGACGTCCTCGGTCTCGCCGGAGCGGTGGGACATCATGCACTTGAAGCCGCTGCGCTGGGCCAGCTCGACGGCGTCCAGGGTCTCGGTCAGGGAGCCGATCTGGTTGACCTTGACCAGCAGGGCGTTGGCGGCGCCTTCCTCGATGCCGCGGGCCAGGCGCTCCGGGTTGGTGACGAACAGGTCGTCGCCGACGAGCTGGACCTTGTCACCGAGCTTCTCGGTGATGGTCTTCCAGCCCTCCCAGTCGTCCTCGAACAGCGGGTCCTCGATGGAGACGAGCGGGTACGCGTCGACGAGCTCCGCGTAGTACTCGGTCATCTCGGCGGCCGTGCGGTCCTTGCCCTCGAAGGTGTAGACGCCGTCCTTGTAGAACTCGGACGCGGCCACGTCGAGGGCGAGGGCGATCTGCTCGCCGGGGGTGTAGCCGGCCTCGTTGATGGCCTCCAGGATGAGGTCGAGGGCCTCGCGGTTGGAGCCGAGGTTCGGGGCGAAGCCGCCCTCGTCGCCGAGGCCGGTGGCCAGGCCCTTGCCCTTCAGCACCTTCTTGAGGGTGTGGTAGACCTCGGTGCCCCAGCGCAGGGCCTCGGAGAAGGACTCCGCGCCGATCGGGGCGATCATGAACTCCTGGATGTCCACGTTGGAGTCGGCGTGCGAGCCGCCGTTCAGGATGTTCATCATCGGCACCGGCAGCAGGTGCGCGTTGGGGCCGCCCAGGTAGCGGAACAGCGGCAGGTCGCTGGCCTCGGAGGCGGCGTGCGCGACGGCGAGCGAGACGCCGAGGATGGCGTTGGCGCCGAGGGAGCCCTTGTTGTCGGTGGCGTCCAGGTCGAACATCGCCTGGTCGATCAGGCGCTGCTCGGTGGCGTCGTAGCCGACGAGCTCCGGGCCGATCTGCTCGATGACGGCCAGGACGGCCTTCTCGACGCCCTTGCCGAGGTAGCGGTTGGGGTCGCCGTCGCGGAGCTCGATGGCCTCGAAGGCGCCGGTGGAAGCGCCGGACGGAACGGCGGCACGACCCGTGCTGCCGTCGTCGAGGCCGACCTCGACCTCGACCGTGGGGTTGCCTCGGGAGTCCAGGATTTCCCGGGCTACGACGACGTCGATGGACGGCACGAGCATCTCCTTCGTGGATGTGACGCTATTGAGCAGGACCGCGGCGGCTCTGCGAGACGAGCCTAACCGGCTCCGTGCGATCGGCCAGCCGGTCGCCCATCTCGTGGACGGAACCGAGAGTAAATTGTTTCCGAACGAAACAAAGACGGGGGTGCACCGCGCGGGAAGCGGGACACGAAAAGCCCCGCCCCGGTGCGTACGGGGGAGGACGCACCGGGGCGGGGAGCCCGTGGGGACGGGGGTGACCCTCACGGGAGCCTCTGGGGCCTCCGGCGGGTCGGCGGCGAACCGTTCTACTTCAGGTGCAGCTGCTGACCCGGGAAGATGAGGTCGGCGTCCTCGACGATGTCCTTGTTCAGCTGGAACAGCTTCTCCCAGCCGCCCTTGACGTCGTGCTCGGCGGCGATGGTGCTGAGGGTGTCACCCTCGACGACCTTGTACTCGCCGTCGCCCTTCTTCACCTTGTCGCCGGTCGGCGTGGTGACCGTCTCCTTCGCGGCCGGACGCTCCGCGGAACGCGAAGCCGGCTGCTCCTCGGTCGCACGCGTGCCGGTGTCGGTGCTCTGCGACTCGTTCGCGGCGGAGCCGCCGCCGGCGTAGGCGGCGTTCGACAGGCCCGTGCCGCAGACCGGCCAGGCGCCCTTGCCCTGACCCGCGAGCACCTTCTCGGCGATCTGGATCTGCTGCTCCTTGGAGGCCTGGTCGGCCGTGCCGGCGAACTGCGTGCCGCCGTACGCGGCCCAGGTCGAGGCGGAGAACTGCAGACCGCCGTAGTAACCGTTGCCGGTGTTGATGGACCAGTTGCCACCGGACTCGCACTGGGCGACGGCGTCCCACTCGGAGGCCGTGGCGGCGGATGCGCTGCCGGCCGCCATCAGCGGGGCGGCGACGGCGGCGGCACCGGTGACGCCGACCGCGGCGATGGCGCGAACGGTCCTGGACGGACGACGGTGCTTGCCCTTGCTGGAAAACAGCATGGTTGATCCCCTCACCGACGCCTGCGAGGTGAGCTGTCGGGTTCGGGCCGGTTGAGTTGCCCGGCCACACCTCCCTGGGAGGCGTGGCTTCACCCCAAGCCGGTTCCGGCGCTGAGTCTCCTCAACTGCCGGGCCCGGCACTTACCTTGGGTCCCCCGCTCCTGCCTACGGCGCTTTACGCGACGACTGTTCCCGGGCGGCCGCTGGCAGGATTCGGCGTTGCGGCAACCGGGGCTCGTGTTGGCGAGCGGTGATGACCGTAGACAGGCGATCGACGGAATTTCAAAGACGATCAGGGCTTCTGAGACTCATCCCACACTTTCGCCAAATCGGACATTCGACTCGAAGTGTGACGCGAACTCCCGCTGTTCCCGGGCCGTTTCCCGCCTACCTGCCAGCCGGCTCCGCGCCTACGTCCAGCGTCTGACCGGGGAAGATGTGGTGGGGGTCGCCGCCGAGGGCTTCCTTGTTGACGACATACAGCGCGGCCCATCCGCCTTGCACGCCATGGGAGTCGGCGATGCTCCAGAGCGTGTCGCCGTCCCGGACCGTGTAGGCCTCGTCGCCGGCCGCACGGGCGGTGGCACCGTCCCGCGAGGCGTGGCGCCCGGCGGACCCGCCGGCGCGGTCGCCGCCCTCCTCGGCGCTGCTTCCCCGGTGCTTGCCGGAGCCGAGGAGGCCCACATCCGTGAGGCTCGAGGTGCTCGGCGCACTCGAAGGCACGCCGGAGGACGGGGAACTTGAGGAGGATTCGCCCGATTCGGGGGATTCGCTGGAGCCGGGCGAGGTCGAGTCACCGACACCCGGCGAGCTGGAGTCGCCGGACGGGGTGGATTCACCTGATTCCGTGGGATTCCCGGAGTTCGTGGGACTGGTGGAACCCGTGGACGCGCCGGACCCCTTGGACCCGTCGGTGCCCTTGGAGCTGCTGGACCCGTTCGCGTCGCCATCGCGGCCGGAGTCGCCGGCGTGGGCGCCGCCGGACGAGTTGGACAATCCGAGCGAGCGGGACATACTGCCCGAATCGCTGGATCTCGTATGCGACGGCGTACTGGACGCGTCACCGACCACACCCGTGTCGACCGCGGCCGACTCGGAGTCCACGTCGAGCCCCACCAGCGGGCCGCAGGTCGCCCACGCGCCGACGCCCTGGTCCGCCAGAACCTTCTCGGCGACGGCGATCTGCTGCGAACGGCTGGCCTGGTCCGCGCTCGCGGCGTAGGTGAGGCCGCCGTGCTTCTCCCAGTCCTGCTGGGAGAGTTGCAGCCCGCCGTAGTAGCCGTTGCCCGTGTCGGCGCTCCAGGAGCCGCCGGTCTCGCACTCCGCGACGCGGTCCCAGGTCGTCCCGCTTGCCGCGCTCGCACCGGAGGCGGCAAGGAGGGGGATGGCGATGGCGGAGCCGGTCACACCGGCGGCGACGACGAGTGCGGGCGCCTGGCGGGGGCGACGGTGACGACCGTTCCCGGAGAGCATACGGGGACCTTTCGCGTGACAGCGGGGACCTGCGCGGCCGGTGAAGCCGGGAGGCCGCGCTGATGGGTGAACGTATAGGCAGACGATCACTTGTCACAAGTTAATGCCGCACAGATCACGTGAAGATCACATAGTTGAAAGTGCGTCACGTTTTCCGCACGGGCGTGAACTCCACCGGCAGCGTCCGCAGTCCCCGCATGATGAGCCCGCCCCGCCACCGAAGTTCGCCCGGATCCACCGCGAGCCGCAGGTCCGGGAGCCGGGTGAGGAGCGTGGCGAGCGCGGTCCGGCCCTCCAGGCGGGCCAGGGGCGCGCCGAGGCAGTAGTGGAGGCCGTGGCCGTACCCGAGGTGCTGGTTGTCGCGGCGGGCGAGGTCGAGGGCGTCCGGGTCCGCGAACCGCTCCGGATCCCGGTCCGCGGCGGCGAGTACGACGAGGACGGGGTCGCCGGGTGCGATGTCCTGACCGCCGATGGTGAGCGGCTCGGTGGCGAAGCGCCAGGTGGCGAGCTCGACGGGACCGTCGTAGCGCAGGAGTTCCTCGACGCCGGTTTCCAGCAGGGCGCGTTCGCCGCGCGCCAAGGACCCTTGGAGAAGGGCGCGTTGGCCGGGGTGGGTGAGAAGGGCGAAGGTGCCGTTGCCGATGAGGTTCACGGTCGTCTCGAAACCGGCGAACAGGAGGATGAACGCCATCGCCGCCGCCTCGTTCTCGGTGAGGTGCTCGCCGTGGTCGGAGGCGCGGATGAGGCCGGAGATGAGGTCCTCGGCCGGGCCGGGCTCGGCGGGGAGGGACTCGCGCTTGCGGTGGATGAGGTCCGCGAGATAGCCCCGCATCTTCTTCACGGACCGCGCGACCCCGCCCCGCGGTCCTCCGCCGTGCCGGATCATCATGCCCGCCCAGTCCCGGAAGTCGTCCTGGTCCTCGCGGGGGACGCCGAGCAGGTCGCAGATGGCGTAGATGGGGAGCGGGAAGGCGAAGTCGTGGATGAGGTCGGCGGAGCCGTCGCGGGCGAACCGGGCGATGAGGTCGTCGGTGAGCTCCTGCACGCGCGGGGCGAACTCGGCGACGCGGCGCGGGGTGAACGCCTTCGAGACCAGCCGCCGCAGCCGGGTGTGGTCCGGCGGATCGATGTTGAGCAGATGCGTCATCAACTCGGCCTTGCGCTCGCCGGGAATACCGGTCTTCCCCTTGGCGTGCGCGGGCTCGTCGTGGTGTGCCGGGTTCTTGGACAGCCGCTGGTCGGCGAGGGCCTGCTTGGCGTCGGCGTAACGGGTGACCAGCCAGGCCTCCACCCCGCTGGGCAGCCTGGTCCGGTGCACGGGCGCGTGCTCACGCAGCCAGGCGTAGGCGGGGTAGGGGTCGGTCGCGAACTCCCAGGTGAAGAGTTCGGGCGCCGGGGTGGAGGCGGGCGCGTGCGGGTCGGGGTGGTGCTGGTCGGTCACTCCCTGACGTTATCCGGCGGCGTGGTCCTCGTGCCGCGCAGGCGCCGGCCGCCCGCAGCAGCGCCTCCTTGAGCAGCTCCAACTCCCCCGCCGCACCGGCCCCCACACCTCGGGCCCGCCCGTTCGGGCAACGGCCCCTAGGCTTCGGCCCCCTCGGCCGCGCGCACCGCGTCCCGGTAGGCGCGGGCCGCCGCGCGCAGGGCCGCCTCCGGGTCCGCGCCCTCCGCCTCGGCGCGTATCGCCAGCGTCAGCAGCTCGTACCCGACGCCCTCGCCCGCCGGCAGGGGCACGTCCAGGCCCGCCGTGCGTACCCGGGACGCCAGCTTCGCCGCGAGGGCCAGGCCGGGCTGATGCAGCGGGATGCCCTCGGTCACCGAGGTCCGCCGCTTCTCCTCGGCCTTGGTGCGCAGCCAGTGCTCCTTGACCTCCTCGGGGGTGGCGGCGCTCTCCTCGCCGAAGACGTGCGGGTGGCGGTGGACGAGCTTGGCGACGATGGTGCCCGCGACGTCGTCGATGGAGAACGGGGCGTCGGGGTCCTCCTCCGCGATCCGGGCGTGGAAGACCACCTGGAGCAGCACGTCGCCCAGCTCCTCCCGGAGCTCGTCGCGGTCGCCCTCCTCGATCGCCTCGACGAGTTCGTACGCCTCCTCGATGCCGTACTTCACCAGGCCCTGGTGGGTCTGCCGGGACGACCAGGGGCACTCGGCGCGGATGCGGTCCATGACCTGGACGAGGTCGAGGAGGCGGGCGCCGGGCAGGTCGTAGGAGGCGGGGAGCAGCTCCAGATCCGGCATGTGGAAGCGCCCGCTGCCGGCGAGCCGCGCCAGGCCGTCCGTGAGGGCCGGCTCGCCCTCGCCGGTGGCGACTACCACCACCGTCCGCCCGCCGGCGCACGCGTCGACCAGTTCCTCGGCGGTCGGGGCGGCCTCCTCCACCGATATGGCCGCCTCCCGCAGATAGGGCAGCTGCGGGTGCGCCCCGTCGGCGCACAGCACGCGGTCGGCGGCGTGCAGCGCCTGCCACGCGGGCCAGGAGAGAAGGCCGGGGGCCACACGGTGGCTGGTGGTGAGCAGGACGATGCGGCCGGTCTCCGGGGGCGTGGGGGCACTGCGCCCGGCGTCGGGAGCGCTGTCGAAGCTGGTTGCGTTCACGATCCGAACGTAACCCACGTCGCCGCCGAGCCCGTCAGTCCACAGGCGGCCGTCGGCCCTAGGCCGGCTGCTGCCCCGCTGTGATCTCCCGCACCCACGGCGTCTTCGCGTCCACGCGGCTGCTCTTCTGGACGTCCCAGCTGCCGTAGCGCGGGTTGAGGTCGACGTTCAGCTTCTCGGAGGCCTCGGAGAGGGCCTTCCAGAAGGCGGGCTGGCTGGTGTCGGTGCCGAGCTTCGCGGCGAGCTTCTGGGCCTCCAGCTGGAGGCGGAGGTTCTCCTCCAGGCGCCGCGGCGCCACCCCGTACTGCTGCAGCCAGGTCGTCTCCAGCGCCTTCGCGCCGCCGACCTGCTCCTGCAGCCCGCCGCGCATCTCCTGGACCTCCTTGCGGCTGACGGCGATGCCGGCGTCCTGGGCGGCGCGGTGCAGCACCCGGTCGAGGACCATGCCGTGCAGGGTGTCGCGGGTCAGGGTGCCGGTCTTGGCGATCACCTGCGCGTACTGCGTCTCGTCACCCACCGCCGCCCGCTGCGCCTCGCGCACCTCGTTGACCCGGGTCTCCAGCTGCGACACGGTGATCCGCTGGCCGCCGACGACGGCCGCCGCGCCGGGATGCGCGTCGTTCCCACAGGCGGTGAGGGCGGGCGCCGAGGCGATCGCGACGGAAAGGAGAAGCGCGGTGCGGCGACGACGGCGGTGCAAGAAAACCTCCCGAGGAGATTGCAATAACAGGTGCGGCGCACAGCGCCCCACCAGGTGTGGTGGTCGGGCGACGGGCGGGCGCACAAAGTCTTGCGGTGATCGATGTTAGGCAGCAGTCCGGCTTTGGCCAACCCATTCGACCAACGATTCACCAGGACTTCGGGCACCGCCGCGCCATCCGGCTGCCGGGGGACTATCCGCGCACCTGTCCCAGCCATTGCAGCGTCCGCCGTACCTCCACCGCCAGCGGGTGCCCGATACCGCTCGTCCGTTCGACGTCGTGCAGCAGCCGCGCCAGCGTGTCGTGCGCGGCGGCGCGGTCCCCGAGGGCCAGCAGGAGGTGGCCCATGCGGCGGCGGACGTCGTGGGCGAGCTGGGGGTCGCCGGAGACGTACTGGTTCTCGTAGTACGGCAGCAGCGCCCGGTACGCGGCGAGCGCGGCCGCCGGTTCGCCGAGCTGTTCGAGGCACTGGGCGGCCTCGTAGCGGAACCGCAGGGACTGCGGGTCGGCCTGGCCGGCCTCGGCGGCACGTTCGTCGGCGAGGCGGCGCAGCTCGGGCAGCGCGCGCCGGTACTGGCCGTCGTCCATGAGCGTCGCGGCGTACTGCTTGCGCAGCGTGCGCACGACCGGGGAGTGCTCGCCGTGCTGCTCGGCCGCGGTCGGCAGGATCGCACCCAGGATGTCGACGGCCTGGGTGATCCGGCCCTCGCCGAGGAGCCGCTTGACCTCGTCGACGGCGCGCGCGACGTCCGGTCTCCCGGTGGCCGGCGGGACGGGGGCGGGCTGGGGCGCGGGCGTGCGGGCGCGGTCCGGCCAGGGGGCGTGCGGGCGTACGAAGGGGCGCGTCGGGTCGAGTGCCGCCCCACTGGGGGTGCCGCGCGCGGGCAGCAGCGGCGACAGGTCCTCGTACACCTCCTGCGCGGAGCCCGGCCGGTGCTGCGGGTCCTTGGCGAGCAGGCGCAGGACCAGGGCTTCGAGGGCCTCGGGGACCTCGGGGCGGAGCCTGCGCACGGGCACCGGGGGCTCGTAGAGGTGGCGGTGCAGCACCCCGAGCGCCGTCGAGCCCGCGAAGGGCACCTCGCCGCTGAGGAGTTCGTGCAGGACCACGCCGAGCGCGTACAGGTCCGTGTACGGGCCGACCGCGCCGCTCATCGCCTGCTCGGGCGCCATGTAGGCGGGCGAGCCGATCGGCGAGCCGGTGTGCGTCAGGCGGGTGGTGTCGGTGTCCATGACCGAGGCGACGCCCAGGTCGAGGACCGTGACCGTGCCGTCCTGCTTCACCATCACGTTGCGCGGCTTGAGGTCGCGGTGCACGATCGGCACGGCGTGCACGGCGCTCAGCACGGCACACAGTTGCGCGGCGACCGCCACCGCCCACTGCCACGGGTACGGGTCGCGCCCGGCGAGATGGCCGGAGAGGTCGACGCCGTCGACGTACTGCATGACGAGGAACAGCTCCTCGGCCTCACTGCCCGCGTCGTGCACCGTGACCAGGCCGGGGTGGTCGACCTGCGCGGTCACCCGGCACTCGCGCACGAAGCGCCGGCGCAGCTCGTCGGCCTCCTGTCCGGCCACCTTGTCGGGGCGCAGCAGCTTCACCGCCACGCGCCGGTCCAGCCGCCGGTCGTACGCCGTCCAGACCTGGCCCATGCCGCCCTGCCCGATGAGCGTGGCCAGTTCGTAGCGGTCGGCGACGACACGTCCTGTCGTCACGGTCACCTTCCGCCCTCGTGCTCGCCGTCGCGTCGGCCGTCCTGCTTGCGGAGGTAGTCGCTGAGCTCGTCCAGTTCGGCCCGGACCTGGTCGATGCGGGCGGGGGCCGGGCGTTGCGGGGGCTGGGCGGGTATCGGGGGCCGGGCGGATATCGGGGGCCGGGGGTGCGGGGTGTGCGGGCCGAGCGGGGGGTGGGGCGGCGAGGTCCGGACCGACGTCTGCGGCACCGTCGTCGCGTCGGTGTACGGCGGCTGCGGGTAGCCGTACGCCCGCGCCGGCCCGGGTGCGTGTCCGCCGCCGTGGCGGAGCTGGTGGAAGTGGCGTACCTCCGCGGCGAGGTAGTACGCCAGCACCGCCACCAGCGTGCCCAGGAGCAGCGCGAGGCCGGTCCAGCCGCCCGGGGTGTGGATCTCGTCGCCGGGTTCGGTGCCGAGGAGGATCACGGCGAGGATGTCGATGGCCAGCACGGCCACGAACAGCCCCCAGTCCAGCGACCTGCGGGTGACGATGGCCAGGCGCAGCAGCATCGTCCAGGTCAGGAAGCCGAGACTGAGGACGGAGATCGCCACGAACAGCACACGCACGAGCACCAGCCACGCCGTCGGGGGCGGCTGCTTCACCGGCTGCGTGTAGCCGTGGCCATGCATGGCTGCTCCTGGTGCCTGAAGTGCGGTGACGAAGTCGGCCGGTGTCGGGCGACGCCGGTCGTGGGAGGGTCGCTTCGAGCGTATAGCCCGACACCGACAACCCGTCACGGGTTGTACCGAACCGTTGTCACACTGATCACTTCGCGCGCGGAGCGTGCCCCCTCCGGGCGCGCCCGTGGCTCAAAGCGAGTGCCGCATCCACACGTTGGGCTCGACGTACCCCGCGTAGCCGCGCTCCGGCTCGCACCGCACCGGTTCCAGTGCCCCGGGCACCTCGACGTCACCCGCCGCGTCGAAGGGCAGCCCGGTCCAGCGGCGCCAGTCCTCCAGCGGGGCCGCCACGGTCATCGAGGCAGGTGCCACGGAGTGGAACGTGGCGCCCGCGCGGGCGTGCACGCGCAGCCAGGGGTCGTGCGGAAGCCCGTCGGGGCGGACCCGGCGCGCGTACTCCTGCATGGGCGTGCGGGGGTCGAGGTGCTCGGCGCTGGGGCGGACGGGAGCGACGACCTCGCGGAAGCCGAGGGCGCCGGCGTCGGCGCGCATCGCCGCGAGCATCAGGCCGGACAGGCCGTGCCCCTGGGCGCGCGGGGCGACGACGACTGCACGTACTGCGGCAGTTCGGCGGCGGTCCGCGGGTAGTGGGCGTTGCCGACCAGGTCGTGGACGACGAACTCGGGCCAGCTGTCGGCCATGTCGAGCACCCGGCCCACCATGTCGGGCCGCTCGGCGAGGCTGGACGTCTTCAGCTCCATACGGCAACGCCAGGCGGCGGGGCCGGGCCGGCGGAACGGGTTTTTCCCGGCCCCCGGTTCCGCGTGCGTCAGTCCGCGTGGAAACGGGGCGGCGCCTGGGTGGGATTGCCGCCGGTGGGCAGCCGTTGCCCGGGGCAGTCGGCGAGGACCCCCGTCATCGCCGACTTCTCGGCGGACGTCACCCACAGCCCGTACTTCTTCTTCACGGCGACCTGCGCGGCGACATACGTGCAGCGGTACGACCGGTTGGGCGGCAGCCACGTCGCGGTGTCGCCGTCGCCCTTGGCGCGGTTGGTGCCCGCGTCGACGGCGACGAGGTTGAGGGGGTCGTTGGCGAAGGCTATGCGCTTGCCGGGGTCCCACTGCCGGGCGCCCTTCTGCCAGGCGTCGGAGAGGGCGACCACATGGTCGATGTCCACCTGGCTGCGGCCGCGGACGAAGGCGACGTCCTTGCCGCTGTACGGGTCGGGGTCCAGGGCGCCGGAGGCCACCTCGCAGTCGCCGTCGGCGAACTCCACGTCGTCGAGGTCCCGTTTGAGGATGTCGTCGCGGGTCCCGCAACTGTTGGAGTCGGTGTCGGCCCAGGGCGAGCCGAACCGGTCCCGGTCGTACCCCGTCCTGGGCGCCCGCCCCTTCACGGGCAGCGACTGCGCGGCCGTGAGGGCCGCACCTCCACCTCCCGCCGTCCCCCGGGGGCCGTCGGTGCCGGTGGTCTGCTCCGTGCAGCCGGCCACGGCGAACATCACCACGGCGGTGGCCGTGGCCCCACCCCTCAGACGCATCACGGCGCGCCCTCCCCCTCGCCTGCTCCGTCCGCCCGGGCACGGGCGGTTGTGCCTGCCGCAACGGTAGCGCCCGAGAGGTCCAGACCATACAGTGCCCAACTCTGCGTACCTCACAAGTCGGGCGTATCGTCGGTTCTGAGTCACTCCGGAAGGAGCTCTGGATGGGCATCTTCGACAGGTTCAAGAACAAGGCGGCACAGGACAAGGCGAAGAACATGTCCGACACCGCGGAGAAGAAGGCCAACGAACGCACGGGCAACAAGTACGAGGACCAGGTCGACTCCGCCCAGCAGAACATCGAGGGCAGGTTCGGCACGGACCGCGACAGGCCCGACCGTCCGTAGGCCCGAAGTGCTACGGAGGCGACCGGGCCGAGCGAGGGGCGCGGGCCCCGCCGGCCGGCCGCTGAACCACCTGGACGCACAGCCGTCCGCGGATCACCACGACCGCGGACGGCTTCAGGTGCCCGGGTACGGGCACCGCGGGACCGGCGCGCCCGGCGCCCCTACGAGCCGAGGACCCGCGCGCCGAGGACCTAAGAGCCGAGGACCGACGCCAGGAACTCGCCGACCCAGCCCAGCAACTCCCGCCCGACCAACGGCTTCCCGCCCACCTTCGCCGTCTTCGGACGCGGCACCAGCACCTGGTGCACCGCCGGCTTGATGACCGTCCCCGGGTAGAGCCGCTTGACCCGCAGCTCCTGGGACTCGCGCAACTCCACCGGCGCGAACCGGACGTTGTTCCCCTGGAGCACGATCTCGCCCACGCCGCACGCGCGCGCGAGCATGCGCAGACCGGCCACCAGGAGCAGGTTCTCCACCGGCTCGGGCAACTTGCCGTACCGGTCGGTGAGTTCCTCCCGTACGGCCTTGACGTCCTCCTCGGAGTTGGCGGAGGCGATCGCGCGGTAGGCCTGGAGACGCAGCCGCTCGCCCGGCGCGTAGTCGTGCGGGACGTGGGCGTCGACCGGCAGCTCGATCTTGACCTCGAGCGGCGGCTCCTCCTCGATCCCGCCGGTCTCCAGCTGCCGCCGGTAGTCCGCGACGGCCTCGCCGACCATCCGGACGTACAGGTCGAAGCCGACGCCCGCGATGTGGCCCGACTGCTCGCCGCCGAGGAGGTTTCCGGCGCCGCGGATCTCCAGGTCCTTCATGGCCACGTACATGCCCGCGCCCATCTCGGTGTGCTGGGCGATGGTGGCGAGCCGCTCGTGGGCGGTCTCGGTCAGCGGCTTCTCCGGCGGGTACAGGAAGTACGCGTACCCGCGCTCGCGTCCACGCCCCACCCGCCCGCGCAGCTGGTGCAGCTGCGACAGGCCGAAAGTGTCCCCTCGTTCGACGATCAGCGTGTTCGCGTTGGAGATGTCGATGCCGGACTCGACGATCGTCGTCGACACCAGCACGTCGAACTTCTTCTCCCAGAAGTCGACGACGACCTGCTCCAGCGCCGTCTCCGACATCTGCCCGTGCGCGGTGGCGATCCGCGCCTCCGGGACGATCTCGCGCAGCCGGGACGCCGCGCGGTCGATGGACTCGACCCGGTTGTGGATGTAGAAGACCTGGCCCTCACGCAGCAGTTCACGGCGGATGGCCGCGCCGATCTGCCGCTCCTCGTAGGGGCCGACGAAGGTCAGCACCGGGTGCCGTTCCTCCGGCGGGGTGGTGATCGTCGACATCTCGCGGATGCCGGTGACCGCCATCTCCAGGGTGCGTGGGATCGGGGTGGCGGACATCGTCAGCACGTCGACGTTGGCGCGCAGCTTCTTGAGCTGCTCCTTGTGCTCGACGCCGAACCGCTGCTCCTCGTCGACGATGACGAGCCCCAGGTCCTTGAACTTCGTCTCCGAGGAGAACAGGCGGTGCGTGCCGATGACGACGTCCACCGCGCCCTCCCGCAGTCCCTCCAGGACCGCCTTGGCCTCGGTGTCCGTCTGGAACCGGGACAGCGCCTTCACGCTCACCGGGAACTGCGCGTACCGCTCGCTGAACGTCCCGAAGTGCTGCTGCACCAGCAGCGTCGTCGGCACGAGGACCGCCACCTGCTTGCTGTCCTGCACGGCCTTGAAGGCGGCCCGGACCGCGATCTCCGTCTTGCCGTAGCCGACGTCGCCGCAGACCAGACGGTCCATCGGGATGGACTTCTCCATGTCGTCCTTGACCTCGGCGATGGTCGTCAGCTGATCCGGCGTCTCCGCGTAGGGGAACGCGTCCTCCAGCTCGCGTTGCCAGGGGCTGTCCGTGCCGAACGCGTGCCCGGGCGCCGCCATCCGCGCGCTGTAGAGCTTGATCAGGTCGGCCGCGATCTCCTTGACGGCCTTCTTCGCGCGCGCCTTGGTCTTCGTCCAGTCCGCGCCGCCCAGGCGGTGCAGCGTGGGCGCCTCGCCGCCGACGTACTTGGTGATCTGCTCCAGCTGGTCGGTGGGGATGTAGAGACGGTCGCCGGGCTGGCCGCGCTTGGCGGGGGCGTACTCCACGACCAGGTACTCACGGGTCGCGCCCTGCACGGTGCGCTGCACCATCTCGATGTAACGGCCCACGCCGTGCTGCTCGTGGACGATGTAGTCGCCCGCCTCCAGGGTGAGCGGGTCGATGGTCTTGCGGCGGCGGGCGGGCATGCGCTGGCCGTCGCGTCCGGCGGCCTTCTGGCCGGACAGGTCGGTCTCGGTGAGCACGGCGAGCCGGAGTGCCGGGTCGACGAAGCCGTGGTCGATCGAGCCGCACGCCACGTGCACCAGGGACGGGGAGATGTCGCCCAGGTCCGTGTCCAGCCGGGCCGCGATGCCCTCGCCGCCGAGCACCTCGACGGTGCGGGCGGCCGGGCCGTGGCCCTCCGTGACGTAGATGGTGCGCCAGCCGTCGGCGAGCCAGCCCTTTGTGTCGGCGAGCGCCTTGGCGGTGTCGCCGCGATAGGTCTCCGGGGCGTGCATCCCGAGCTTGAGGGTGGCCGCGTCGAGTTCCTCGTCGGCGGCGAACGGCGACACCGACCACCACATCATGTCCAGCTCGCGCGCCCGGTCACGGACGTCCGCGATGGACCACAGGGACGCAGCGCCGACGTCGATGGGCGCCTCGCCGCCGCCCGCGGTGGCCGCCCAGGACGCCTGGAGGAACTCCTGCGAGGTCGCCACGAGGTCCGCGGCACGCGTACGCACCCGCTCCGGGTCGCACACGACGGCCATGGAGCCCTTGGGAAGCACGTCGAGCAGCAGCTCCATGTCGTCGACGAGGACCGGCGCGAGCGACTCCATGCCCTCCACGGCGATGCCCTCGGCGATCTTGCCGAGCAGCTCGCCGAGCTCAGGGTGCTCCTCGGCGAGGGCACGGGCGCGGGCGCGCACGTCGTCGGTGAGCAGCAGCTCACGGCAGGGCGGGGCCCACAGGCCGTGCCCGGCGACTTCGAGGGAGCGCTGGTCGGCGACCTTGAAGTAGCGGATCTCCTCGACGTCGTCGCCCCAGAACTCGATGCGCAGGGGGTGTTCCTCGGTGGGCGGGAAGACGTCGAGGATCCCGCCCCGTACGGCGAACTCACCGCGCTTCTCGACCAGCTCCACGCGCGCGTACGCGGCGGCCGCGAGGGCGTCGACGATCTCGTTCAGGTCGGCGGTCTGCCCGCTCCGCAGCGCGACCGGCTCCAGGTCGCCCAGGCCCTTCACCTGGGGCTGGAGCACGGAGCGCACGGGTGCCACGACGACGGAGACCGGGCCGGTCTCGGGGTCGTCGGGGCGGGGGTGGGCCAGCCTGCGCAGCACGGCGAGGCGGCGGCCCACGGTGTCGCTGCGGGGGCTCAGCCGCTCGTGCGGGAGCGTCTCCCACGCCGGGTAGTCCACGACGCCGTCCGGGGGCAGCAGCGTCCGCAGGGCCGCCGTGAGGTCCTCCGCCTCACGGCCGGTCGCCGTCACCGCCAGCACCGGGCGGCCGCTCTCGCGGGCCAGCGCGGCGACGGCGAAGGGGCGGGCCGCCGGGGGGCCGACCAGGTCGACGTGCGTCCGGTTGCCGTCCGTGGCCGCCTTGATCGCTTCCGCGAGTGCGGCGTCCTTGACGACGGCGTCGAGCAGACCGTGCAGGCTCATGGGGGGGCTTTCCGTCCGGGATGACAAGGGCTGATGACTGACCGGACTCGGGACGAGTGGTCGGCCGAGTCCGGGGCGGGCAACGCGAACCACCCGACACGCGGTGCGGGCCGGGGGTCTCCAGAGTACGTCGCCGCCGCACATGTCACCCGTGGGAGTGAATCCGCCGTGCGGGGCGGACCGGGCTTGCGGGGGTGTGGGGCCGGGGCGGGAGCGGGCTCGTGGGACGCCGACGGCCCGGCGCCGGGAGTCCCCCAGGAC